>NZ_ML974127.1:203258-381299 GCF_004765815.2 Halorussus salinus
CTGTTGTCCTGCGCCTTTGGCGGCGTGGTGCTTTTTTGCGCGACCCCCCCCTTAAACTCGACCGCGGAGGAGCGCGGAGACGGAGGTGGCGGAGGCGGCGGAGGCGGTGACGCCGCCCTCGGTCCCGACACCGACGCGGGCGGCGACTGGACCCCGGCGACCGACCCGCTCCGGTTCCTGCTGGACGCCCGCGAGTACGTCGGCATCGACCCGACGACCGCGGCCCACCTCGTCCGGGAGTACCGCAACACGCTGGTCGCCGACGCCCACATCCGGGCGCGGAAGGCCGAGCGGAGCGACGACGAGTCGATTCTCGACCTGCCCTACGCCGCAGTCGAGGGCGAGATGGAGGGCCACCCGTGGTTCACCTACAACAAGGGCCGGGTCGGGTTCGGCTACGACGACTACCTGCGACACGCCCCCGAGTCCAAGGAGCGCCGGTCGCTGTCGTGGGTCGCCGCGCGCCGGGACCGCGCGACGTTCTCGGCAATCGAGGGGCTGGACCGCGACGGACTCCTCGAATCGGAGTTGGGCGCGACGTTCGACGCCTTCCGGGCGACGCTGGCCGACGAGGGACTCGACCCCGCGAACTACCACTTCCTGCCGGTCCACGACTGGCAGTGGAACGACAGCGTCGTCCAGTTGTTCGCGGGCGACATCGCCGAGGACGCCATCGTCCCGCTCGGCGAGGGACCCGACGAGTACCTCCCACAGCAGTCGATTCGGACGTTCTCGAACGTCTCGGACCCGACGAAGCGCCACGTCAAGCTCCCGATTCGGGTGCTGAACACGAACGTCTATCGGGGCATCTTGGGCGAACAGGCCGAGGCCGCCCCGCGCGTGACCGAGTTCGTGAAGGGCGTGCGCGACGGCGACGCCTTCCTCCGGGACGACTGCGGCCTGCTCCTGCCGGGCGAGGTCGCCAGCGTCAACTACGAGCATCGCCACTTCTCGCGGTTCGACGACGCGCCCTACCAGTTCCACGAACTGCTCGGATGCGTCTGGCGCGAGAGCGTCGCCTCGATGGTCGGCGACGACGAGCGCCCGCTGACGCTCGCGGCGCTCGTCCACGAGGACTACGACGGCACGCCGTTGGTCTCGAAACTGGTCGAACGCTCGGGGATGGAGCTAGAGGAGTGGCTGGACGAACTCCTCGGGACCCTGCTGGACCCCCTGCTTCACTACCTCTACAAGTACGGCACGGTGTTCATGCCCCACGGGACGAACGTCGTGGTGATTCTCGACGGGGGCGTGCCGACCCGCGTCGCGGTCAAGGACTTCGTGGACGAGGTGGCTATCACCGACCGCGAGTTGCCGGAACTGGACGCCGCGCTCGCCGACGACCTGCGCGACGACGAGCGATACGACCACCACATTCTCCACCAGTTGCCGCCGGAACCGCTCTGCCAGCACGTCTTCGGCACGCTGTTCGTCGGCGTCTTCCGGTACGTCGCCGACCTGCTGGTCCGCCACCACGGCTACCCCGAGGAGGCCTTCTGGCGGCGGGTCCGGGCCGCCGTCGAGGCGTACCAGTCGCGGTTCCCGGAGTTCGGCGACCGCTTCGAGACGTTCGACCTGTTCGCTCCTCGGTTCACGAAGCACTGTCTCAATCGCAACCGCATCGTGGACTACGGCTACGAGGACTTCAGCACGCGGCCGAAGGTCCGCGGGCACGGCACGGTGGCCAACCCGCTGTACGAGGTGGCCAGCGACCGGTAGGCTGTTGGCCGATTGTCGGCGGACTCCTCGCCTCGCCACCAGCCGACCGACTTCCCGCGGCGCGCGCTCGCTGGTGAGCGCGCGCCGCCGGGTCAATGAAGAAGAATATTTCTAAAACAACGATAGGGATTGCCCGACCGACTGCGCGTCGCCGCGAAGTTCGGCGAATTTATGCGTACGCGCCAACAAAATCGAGCCGAGAGGTTTTTCGGCCAACCTAAATCGAAGCGGTTAATTACTTTTAGGTCGGCCTAAATCATATGCTCGACGGCTCCAGTAACGACGCGACGCGGCGGCGATTCCTGAAAGGCAGTACTGCGGTCGGCGTGACTGCGTTGGCGGGGTGTACCGGCGGCGAGTCCGGCGACGCCACGACGACCGAGGAGACGACGACCGAGGAGACCACCACGGAAGCGACGGAGACGACCACGACCGAAGCGACCGAGACCACCGAGGAGACGACCACCCAGTCGTCGTACTCGGTGACCATCGAACCGGTCGGCGAGGTCACCTTCGACGCGGTTCCCCGAGCGTGGGTCGCGGAGAACCCGAGTTGGGCCGACATGGGCGTCGCGCTCGGCTTGGAACCGCCGCTGGCGGTCGTCCTCACCAGCGAGTACCGCACCCACCACTACGACGACGTTCCGGGCCTGTCGGTCGATACCGACGAGATGACCTCGCTCTGGCAGGACGGCATCTCGAAGGAGTTGTTCTACAGCCTCGACGCCGACGTTCACTTCATCGACCCCAACTACATGACGAACCTCATCCCCAACTGGAAACAGAAGGACGTGGACGAGATCGTCTCGAACGTCGGGCCGTTCTGCGGCAACACCAGTTTCTCGACGTACCCGTGGCACGAGGAGTACCAGTACTACGACCTCTACGAGGCCTTCGAGAAGGTCGCGCAGGTGTTCCAGCGCACCGACCGCTACGAGGCGTTCTCGTCGCTCCACGACGAGTTCGTCGGCAACGTCACCGACCGACTGCCCGACGAGCGTCCGGCCATCGCGCTCCTCTCGCCCGCCTCGACCGAGCCGGAGAAGTTCTATCCGTACCGACTCGGCGACCGGACGGCGTACAAACACTGGCACGACCTCGGCGTGAACGACGCGCTCGACGGGTCGGACATCTCGACGTTCACCTCCGACCGCGGGACCATCGACTACGAACCGCTACTGGAGATAGACCCCGAGGTCATGCTGTTTTACACCGACCAGCACCGACCGCCCGAGGAGTTCCGCTCGACGTACCTCGACTTCCTGAAGAACCACGAGACCGCGAGTACGCTGACCGCGGTCCAGAACGGGGACGTGTACCCCGCGGGGAGCATGTATCAGGGTCCCATCATGAACCTCTCGAAGACCGAGCGCGCGGCCAAACAGCTGTTCCCCGACGAGTTCGACCGCGACGAGAAGCTCTACGACCGCCAACGCGTCGCCGACATCCGGAACGGGAGTGTCTGAGGTATGGAGTACACGACGCTGGGCGACACCGGACTCTCGGTCAGCCGCATCTGTCTGGGCTGTCTCGGATTCGGGAACGGCAAGGAGTGGATGCTCGACGCCGACGAGAGCCGCGAGATAATCGACCGCGCCATCGAGTTGGGCATCAACTTCTTCGACACCGCGAACGTCTACTCCGACGGCGGGAGCGAGGAGATACTCGGCGACGCCCTCGCCGACTACGACCGCGACCGGTTCGTCGTCGGGACGAAGGTGTTCGGCGACATGGACGAGTCGAACCCGAACGCCCGCGGACTCTCGCGAAAGGCCATCGAGCAGGAACTCGACAACTCGCTGGACCGCCTCGGGATGGACACCATCGACCTCTACCAGATTCACCGTTGGGACGACGAGGCTCCCATCGAGGAGACCCTTCGGACCCTCGACGACGCGGTGCGCCGGGGCGACGTTCGGTACGTCGGCGCGAGTACGACGCTGGCCTACCAACTCGCGGAGGCCCGACTCCTGAGCGAGTCGCGGGGCCTCCAGCCGTTCGTCTCGATGCAGAACCACTACAACCTCCTCTACCGCGAGGAGGAACGCGAGATGCTCCCCTACTGCCGGGAGAACGGCGTCGGCGTCCTGCCGTGGAGTCCGCTGGCGAAGGGGTACCTCGCGCGCCCCCACGCAGAACTCGACGCCACCGCGCGCGGCCGGACCAACGACTACACCGACCTCTACCCCTACCTCGACGGCGGCGGCCCCGAGATAAACGAGCGCGTCGAGGAACTCGCCGCAGAGAAGGGCGTCACGATGGCTCAGATAGCGTTAGCGTGGGTTCTCGACAAGGACGTGGTGGACGCGCCGGTCCTCGGGACGACCAGCATCGACCACCTCGAACAAGCCGTCGAAGCCCTCGAAATCGACCTGTCGGACTCCGACGTGGAGTACCTCGAAGAGCCGTACGAAGCGGTCAGACACACGCTCTGAGAGTCGCGCGGCGGACGCGGGCAATCAACCCGAGGTCTTCGACTCTGTACGCTTTCTATCGGGAATAAGTGGACGATTCCCGATATTTATCGATATCTCAAAACTATCCCGCCACTTATCGGAACACTTTTCAGTTTTTAGGTTAGCCTAAATCGTATGTCCCGAGAGACGGACGGCGAACACGTATCGACGCGGAGACGGTACCTGACGTACGGTGCTATCGTCGGGAGCGGGATGCTCGCTGGCTGTAGCGGCGCGATGGATTCGGACGGCGAGTCCACGACGACCGAGGAGACCGAGACGACCGCGGCGACGACCGAAGCGGAGGCGCGGACGACCGACGAGAAGACGACGACCGCAGAGTCCGGTTACACCGTGTCGATGGAGCCGATGGGGTCGGTGACGTTCGAGTCGGTTCCCGAGACGTGGGTTCCCTACGGCGGTGACTACGCCGACATGGGCGTTGCACTAGGGCAGGCAGACGGAATGACCGGCATCGGACAGTCCGGCGAGTATTACACCGACGTGTACGACGAGCTACCCGGTGTGAGCGTCGATAAAGAGCGGGTCGCGGCCAACGATTTGGTCGAGGCCGACATGTCCAAGGAACTGTTCTACGAGATGGACTGTGACGTTCACGTCATCGACACCGGGATGCTGAGAAACTGGTTCGACTGGAGCGAGTCGGACATCGAAGAAATCCGCGAGAACGTCGCGCCGTTCCTCGGGAACATGATATTCCGGCGGTCCGACGGCTGGCACGACTACCGGTTCTACACGCTCTATCAGGCGTTCGAGAAGATGGCGGCGCTGTTCGGCGAGCGGGAACGCTACGAGGCGTTCGAGCGACTCCACGACGAGTTCGTCGGGAAGATTCAGTCGGAGATGCCCCCGGCCGACGAGCGCCCGAGCGTCTTTCTCACCTACGAGGGAACCGACGAACCCGAGACGTTCTCGCCCTACCGACTCACCGACAAGGGGACGAGCAAGAAGCAGTGGCGCGACCTCGGCGTCGCCGACGCGCTCTCGGGCACCGGAATCGAGAATCTCAGCACGCAGAACCGGAGCGAACTCGACTACGAGAACTTGCTGGAAATCGACCCGGACGTGCTGTTGATTCGCGGGCACGAGGAGAAGTCCGCGGCGGAGTTCCGCGACACCGTCCTCGGGTACATGAAGGACCACCCCGTCGCCAGCGAGTTGACCGCGGTCCGGAACGGTCGGGTCTACCGCGGCGGATACCTCCGTCAGGGACCGATTCACAACCTCTTCCTGACCGAGCGCGCGGCCAAGCAACTGTACCCGGACGAGTTCGGCGAGGTGACGAGCGACGCCCGACTGTTCGACCGCCAGCGCGTCGCCGACATCGTCAACGGCGACTTTTGACCGAGGAGTCCAGCGTCGGTTTCGACCGGTCGGTACCTCGAACGGAACCCCCAACGCGATTTTGGCTGGTCTGAACCGAAGCCGTTAACCGTTTTTAGGCTGGCCTAAAAAATGTGCGAGAGAAATTCGACGACGAGAAGACGCGACGACGATTCCTCAAGGGCGGTACCGCGGTGGGTGCGACCCTCCTCGCGGGGTGTACCGGCGGCGAGTCGGGAGACGCGACCACCACGGCATCCGGGACGACGACCACGGAAGCGACGGAGACGACCACGACCGACGAGACCGAGACCACCGAGGAGACCGACGAGACGACGACCCCATCCTCGTACTCGATGACTATGGCCCCCGTCGGCGAGGTCACGTTCGAGCGGACGCCCGAGACGTTCGTCACCTACGAACCCGGTTACGCCGACATGGGCGTCGCCTTGGGGCGGGCCGACGGACTCGCGGCGGTCGGTTTCAAATCACGCTACCATACCCGGTACTACGGCGAACTCGACGGCGTCTCCGTGAGCAAGGAGGACCTGACACAGCTCTACCAGAGCGGCGTCGACGAGGAGCTGTTCTACAGCCTCGACGCCGACGTTCACCTCATCGACCCCAACTGGCTGACCCAGAACAGCGCGTTCGGACTGGACCAGAGCGACGTGGAGCGGGTGTCGGAGAACGTCGCGCCGTTCGTCGGCAACACCGTCTTCCGGCGGACCGACGGCTGGCACGACTACCGCTACTACTCGATGTACGAGGCCTTCGAGAAGGTCGCGGAGGTGTTCCGAGAGACCGAACGCTACGAGGCGTTCGAGCAGTTCCACGACTCCGTCATCGCGGACGTGCAGTCGAAGCTCCCGGCCTCGAAGGAGCGGCCCAGCGCGGCGCTGGTCTGGGCGGGCAAGAACGAACCCGAGGAGTTCACCCCCTACTACCTCAGCGGCAAGGGCACCAACAAGAAGCAGTTCCGCGACCTCGGCGTCCACGACACGCTGGCCAACACCGACATCGCGGCGCACTCCTCGTCGGACACGGGCAAGATCGACTACGAGTCCCTGCTCGAAATCGACCCCGAAGTCCTCCTGATTCGCGGCCACGAGAGCCAGTCGGCCGAGGAGTTCCGGAACACGGTCGTCCAGTACATGAAAGACCACGAAGTCGCGAGCGAACTCGCCGCGGTGAAAAACGACGAGGTGTTCCGCGGCGGTCCCATCTACGAGGGACCCATCCAGAACCTGTTCCTGACCGAGCGGTTCGCCCACGACCTCTACCCCGACATCTACTCGGGCGAACTGTTCGACCGCCGGGAGTTGGCGGCCATCGTCACCGGCGACTACTAGCGCGTCGAACGACCGGGCGGGTCGCCGACGCCGAGCTTTCCGTGGATTTATGCCTCCCTCGCCGGAAGAAGCGGTAGTTGCATTTTGGAAGCCCTAAACCGAAGCGATTAACTATTTTTAGGGCGGCCTAAATCATATGAGCGAGAAATTCGGCGACGACGAGACGCGACGACGATTCCTCAAGGGCGGTACCGCGGTGGGTGCGACCCTCCTCGCGGGGTGTACCGGCGGCGAGTCGGGAGACGCGACCACCACCACGACCGAGACGACGACCACGGAAGCGACCGAGACGACCGCGACGGAGACGGAGACGACGACCGAGGAGACCGACGAGACGACCGCCCAGTCGTCGTACTCGGTGTCCATCGAACCGGTCGGCGAGGTCACGTTCGACGGCGTGCCCGAGACGTGGGTCGCCAACAACGGCAGTTGGGCCGACATGGGCATCGCGCTCGGTCTCGACGCGCCGGAGGGCGTCTGGCTCCCGAGTCGCTACCACACGCAGTACTACGACGAGATTCCCGGCGTGAGCGTGGACGGCAGTTCCGTCCGGAAGCTGTGGGGCGACAGCGGCGTCGGCAAAGAGCAGTTCTACGAACTCGACGCGGACGTTCACGTCGCGGACCCCAACTTCCTGATGAACCGCGGCAAGTGGGAGGAGTCCGACGTAGAGGAAATTAGCACGCAGGTCGCGCCGTTCTTCGGCAACAGCATCTTCTCGCGGGGCTACCCGTGGCACGAGGACTACCGGTACTACAGCCTCTACGAGGGCTTCGAGAAGCTCTCGAAGGTGTTCCAGCGCGAGGCGCGCTTCGAGGAGTTCTCGTCGCTCCACGACGAGTTCCAGTCGAAGCTCTCGTCGGTCGTCCCCGCCGAGGGCGAGCGCCCCGCGGCCGCGACCGTCTGGGCCAGCGGCGACGAACCCGAGAAGTTCTATCCCTACATCGTCGGCGAGGGGACGAGTTTCAAGCACCTCCGGGACCTGAAGGTGACGGACGCGCTCGCGAACACCGACGTGAAGAACTTCTACGAGAGTCGGGGAGCTATCGACTTCGAGACCCTGCTGGAAGTGGACCCCGAGACGCTGATGATTCGCGGACAGGAGGGCAAGTCCGCCGAGGAGTTCCGGAACACGGTCGTCCAGTACATGGAAGACCACACCGTCGCCAGCGAACTGACCGCCGTGAAGAACGGCGACGTGTATCGCGCTGGCCCGCTGTATCAGGGTCCCATCACGAACCTCGTCGTCACCGACCGCCTCGCGCGGACGCTCTACGACGCCGACGAGCGCCTGTTCGACCCCCAGCGCGTCGCCGACATCGTGAACGGTGACTTCTGACGATGCCGGACAGTGGAACGGACGACCGGGTCGGTCCGCGAGACGACCGGACCGGTGAGACCGACGATTCGACCGGTGAGACTCCCGACTCGACCGGTGAACTGGTCACCCCGGCCGACGGCTCGACGGTCGAGGCCGACGACCGGACCGGCGGCACGACCGCCCCGACGGGGGAGAGTCGGTAACGATGGCGGGCCGAGCAACGAACGAGTCGTCCGCGGGGTCCCAGCGCGAGCGACTGACCGGCTGGGTGGACTCGTCGCTGGTCGTGCTGTGCGTCGCGAGCGTCGCGGTGACGGTCCTCGCCGGTCTCGTACAGGTAAGCTTCGGCGCGTTCTCGATGAGTCTCGTCGAGGCGTGGCAGGCCGTGTTCAATCCGCAGGTCGTCCTGAACCCCCAGACGTGGGAGGCGTTCCTGCTGGGCGGCGAGGTGCCCGAGATGAACAAGCGGAGCCTCATCGTCTGGAACATCCGGATGCCGCGGGTGTTCGTCGCCGTCGCGGCGGGGATGTGTCTCGCGGTGTCGGGTGCCATCTTCCAAGCGGTGACGCGCAACGAACTCGCCAGCCCGTTCGTCCTCGGCGTGAGTTCGGGTGCCGGGTTCACCGTCCTGCTGACGCTGGTCGTGTTCAGCAGTCTCACACCGTTCCTCCCGCTACTGGCGGCGCTCGGCGGCACCTTCGCGTTCCTGTTGGTGTACTTCATCGCGTGGAAGGACGGGACGAGTCCGGTCCGGCTGGTGCTGGCTGGCGTCATCGTCAACATGGTGTTCAGCTCGCTCCAGCGCGCGCTGTTCTTCTTCGCCGACGACTTGGGCACCGTCCAGTCGGCGATGGCGTGGATTACCGGCTCGCTGACGGGCGTCGGCTGGGAGCAGTTCCGCATCGCGGCGCTCCCGACGCTGTTCGCCGTCCTCTTCGCGCTGGCCGGGGCGCGACAGCTGAACCTCCTGTTGCTCGGCGAGCAGACCGCGAGCGCGCTCGGGATGCGCGTCGAGCGCGTCCGATTCCTGCTCTCGGGCGTCGCCATCTTGGCGGCCAGCGCCGCCATCTCGGTCGCGGGCATCATCGGGTTCTTCGGGCTCGTCGTCCCGCACATCGTCCGGCTGACGGTCGGGAGCGACTACCGGCGGTTGCTCGTCGGCTGTGTGTTCCTCGGTCCGGCGCTGATGGTCCTCGCGGATGTCGGCGCGCGCCTCGCGCTGAACCCCGTCCAGATACCCGTCGGCGTCGTCACCGGCGTCATCGGCGGGCCGTACTTCCTCTACCTGATGCGCAGGCAGGAACAGATGGGTGAGATATAATGAGCGAACAACGCCACCGAGGAGACGACGCGGCGACCGCCGATTCGAGCGCGAGCGAACTCGTCGGCGAGGAGCTAGCCATCGGCTACCCGACCACCGAGGAACCGGTCGTGGAGTGTCAGAACGTCGTCGTCCCGGCCGGAGAGGTGACGGCGCTCGTCGGCCCGAACGGGAGCGGCAAGAGTACGCTCCTGAAGTCGATGGCCGACCAACTCGCGCCCGAGCGGGGGCAGGTCCTACTGGACGGCGAGGAGGTCCAGTCGTTCGACGCGAAGGAACTCGCCACCCGGTTGGGCCTGCTCTCCCAAGAGAACGAGTCGCCGGGGTCGATTACGGTCGAGGACTTGGTGTACCACGGCCGGTACCCCCATCGAGGGTTCTTCGATTCGGTCACCGACGAGGACCGCGCCGCGGTCGAGCGAGCCATCGAGTTGGCTGGCGTCGAACACCTCCGGGACGACGAGGTGGGCAACCTCAGCGGCGGCCAGAAGCAACTGGCGTGGATAGCGATGGTCCTCGCGCAGGACACCGACGTACTCCTGCTGGACGAACCGACGACGTACCTCGACCTGCACCACCAACTCCGGGTCATGGAGGTCGTCCAGACGCTCAACCGCGAGGAGAACGTCACCGTCGGCGTCGTCCTGCACGACATCGGGCAGGCCGCGCGCTTCGCGGACAACCTCATCGCGATGAAGGACGGCGAACCGTACGACTGGGGGCCGCCCAAGGAGGTCGTGACCGAGGAACTCCTCGCGGACGTGTTCCGCGTCGATGCCGACGTGGACGGCGAGAGCGACACCGGCCCGCACATCTCGCCCCACCGCGCGCTCGACGAGTGAGGAGCCTCGTCCGAACGAGTCGGCGACTCCGCCGCGACGACCGGGCTTCGACGCCGCCGGGCGAGTCGTCCGTCGGCGCGACTCCGGGCAGGATGACTGTCTTCTGAAAAAATGGGTCTTGCGGTGACATTCAGGCGCTCTAACCCTATTTGAGGATAGAATTCGAAGCAACTATGTGTTTTTAGGTCGGCCTAAAACGTATGTCGGAAGACACTGACGACGGTACCGGACCGACGAGACGGAACTACCTGCGGTCCGGGAGCGCCGCCCTCGTCGGCGGACTCCTCGCGGGCTGTACCGGTCGGAGCGGACCCGAAGCGACGACGGGGACCGAGACTGAAGCGGCAACCCAGACGGAAACGGCAACCGAGACGGAAGCGGCAACCGAAACCGCGACGGCGACCGACGCCGCGCGCGAGGCGTGTCTGTTCCCGGTCGGCTGTCGGGAGTTCGAGACCGCCCCCGAGTCGGTCACGACGTACAACATGGGTTGGGCCGACATGGTCGTCGCCCTCGGGCAGGCCGAGAAGCTTCAGACGAACCGCTACAGCGCACCGTCGCTGTTCTACGACCGCTTCGACATCGAATACGACGCCGACCGGCCGCCGCTGTGGCAGGACGGCGGGTGGTCGAAAGAGGTGATGTACGAACTCGACCCGGACCTGTTCCTCATCGACCCGAACCTGCTGGGCGCGTGGGACAGCAACTGGTCCGACGAGGACACCCGAGAGGTAACCGAGAACGTCGCGCCCTTTTTCGGCTGTTACAACCGCCGAATCCGAGGAGAGTGGCAACAGAAACTCGACTACCCGAACGAAGCGCCCTCGATGCTGGAGGCGTTCGACGCGGTGGCAACTGCCCTCGGCGAACGCGAGCGGGCCGACGCGTGGCTCGAACTCCACGACGAGATGCAGTCGGAACTCCGGTCGCGGACCCCGTCCGCCGACCCGCCCTCCATCGCGCTCATCAACGGCGGCTCGGCCCCCGGAAAAGGGGAGTTCTACGTCCTGTACTTGGAGGACGACGGCTACGAGATGAAGCCCTACCGGGACCTGAATCTGGTCGAGGCCGACGCCTTCGCTGGCGTCGAGACCGGCCAGTACGGACTGACCGACTACGAGACGCTACTGGAGGTGGACCCCGATGTCATCCTCGTCCACTGGGGAATTACGACCGGGTCGGTGACGTTCGGCGGCGACGGCGCGTTCGACGCCGAGCAGTTCCGCGCGGACTTCGTCGAACCGATGGAGAACCACGATGTCGGGAGCAAACTCGCGGCCGTCCGCGAGGGGCGCGTCTACCCCGGACCCACGGCCGAGCAGGGACCGCTCGTCAACTTGTTCCAGACGGAGTTGACCGCGCGTCTGTTCTACCCTGACGAGTTCGGCGCGTTCGACCCGGCCGCGCCCTTCGAGGTGTCCGAAGCGAAACAGCTGTTCGACCGCCAGCGAGTTCGGGACATTCTCGCCGGAAACCTGTAGACGACGCGACTCCTCGCCAGCGACACCGACCGACTCGGGCGCTCCCCGCGTCCGGACATGTCGGTTCTCTACTAGCAATTTTAGGAGTATCGAGACCTCCATAGATATTATTCCAGTACTGAGTAAACCTCATGTAGGTGGGCGTCGTCTCCAACCCATGCTCGAACGGGTGGAGAACGAAATCGCCATACTGGAGCGTCACTGCCGCGTATTGGAGGCCGTCGCCGAACGCGAACCGGTCGGTCCCGTCACGCTGACGAATCGGCTGTCGTATCCACGCCACGAGATTCGGCGCTCGCTCCGCGTCCTCGAATCGCAAGCCCTCGCCGACTCGACCGCGAGCGGGTACGCCACGACCGACCGCGTGCCGGAGTTCCGCGACCGTCTCGACTGGCGACTCGACGAGTTCGCGCGCCGACTGGACTGTCACCACGTCGATGCGGGACTCCTCTCGGCGACGGCCGCCGACTCCGACTCCGTGGTCGCCGACTGACCGGACGCTCTTCCGTCGTCGCCCGGCGAGTCCAATCGGCGACTCGGCGTTTTTGTCTCCGGTTCGCCTTCCGACTTCTCGCTCGGTCGCGCTCGGAGACACCGCAGGAATCTACCCGTTCTCGGGATTATACGGTCGCTCCGCACCCACGATACCGTATGGCGTACGACACGTCACCCACCGAGACGCGCACAGACACGACGGTCGCTCCGCGCTACCGCCGATACCTCGCCGGGTATCTCGCGCTGACGGTCGTCGGCACCGGCGTCCTCCTCGTCCTCGCGAAACACTCCTCGAACCTGCTGGCGGCCGTCGAACTCGTCGGCGGCGGCAGTCTGCTGGTCGTCGCCAGCGTCGCGACGATACCCGCCTTCTACAAGGACGCGACCGGTCTCGACGCCGACCCGAGGAGTCCCGACTGGAAGCCCTACGTCGCGTTCGTCGTCGGGTCGCCGCTGGTCGTCTACCTCGCGGTCGCCTACGTCACGATGGCGAACGTCGCGGTCGTCGTCGCGGGCGTCGCGGTCGTCGTCGCCGCGTTCGAGGCCACCGCGGTCTACCTCTTCCGCCGCCGCAAGTACGTCGGGAGTGCGGCCGCGGAGTCGTAACGCGACAGCACAGCCCAGAAAAACCGAATTCGGAAGTCGAATCCAGAAATCGAACTCGGAAGTCAACCGAAACCCGAATCGGGACGCGAGTCTCGAAAACCGAGTCACGAAATCGGGTCGCGTGTATCGAAATCCCAACGTCGTCTAAAAGGCGGCTTACCGCTCCACGACGACGCCGCTCTCGCCGACCGCGACGGCGGCGTCGCCGACCGCGACGCCCCACAGGTCCTCCTCGACCGGCGTCGGCACGTCCCGCCACCCGGTCGTCGGCGTCCGGCGGTGGATTCGACCGCTCTCGCCGACCGCGACGACTTCGCCGCCCTCCTCGGCCAGCGCGTGGAGCGCCGACTCGCCGACCCGCGTCGGCGTCCAGTTCCCGCAGGCCCGGTCGTAGCGGTAGACCAGCCCGTCGTCGCCGGCGACCCGGACGGTCTCGTCGGTCGCGGTCACGTCGAAGAAATCGACCGCGGCGTTCCGCGCGCTGATGTCGATTCGGGCCGCCTCGGGACTGGAGGTCGTTTCGTCGGTTTCGGCCGTCTCGGGGCGACTGGCTGGCTCGTCGCCTTCGAGTGTTTCGGAACGACCGGCTATCCCGTCAGTCTCGGCTAACTGGGTTCGCCCGTCCTCCTCGAAGGTGCCGCCGTCGGTGTCCACGACGTAGAACCGGTCGCCGTCGGCGGCCAGCGCGGCGATCGACGACCCGCTCCCCGGTTCGCGGGGGTCGTCCCACGCCGGACAGCCGCGGTCGTCGGTCTCGACGCGGACGACCTCGCCGGAGCCGTTCGCCACGCGCACGCGCTCGTCGCCGCGGTCGCCAGCGACCGCGATGGCCTCCCACGTACTCGTCTTCTCCATCGGTGCGGAGTAGTCGTACTTCGTGTCCGTCTTTACGTCGTACGCCCCGAGCGCGCCCGAGGAGCCCGCGAACCAGACGCGCTCGCCGTCGGCGGTCACCCCCGCGTCGTTGAGGGCGTTGTGGTGTGCGCCCGGCCCGTCGGCCACGATGACTCGCCACTCGGTGTCGTCGGTCTCGGCGCGGGCGTCGTTTTCATCGCCGTCGTCGTTCTCGGCGTCGCCGTCCCCCCGACCGTCTCGCGCGAGAACGATACCGTCCTCGCCGACGGCGTACGGTCCGGCGACCGTCCCGACGACGGCGTACAGCGCCGCGTCGGTCGGCGTCTCCGCGACCGACCACGCCGGTTCGTCGGCGGGGTCGGCGAGGTCGGCGGTGGAACGGTCGCTGGAAGGGGGTCGGTCGTTCGCGGATTCGTCCGTACCGGTCATCGGTGGTCGGTCACGGGCCGAACTCCTCTTTGTGTTCCTTGTAGAGGATGCCGGTGAAGACGGCGAACGGGACGAGACCCGCCACGGTCGCGGCGAGCGCGACGTTCACGAGCGTCGGCACCGCGAAGTGGGTGTAGAAGTAGCCGAGGACCGCGATGCCCGAGCAGATGAAAAACACCACGCTCGAAATCGCCAGTCCGAAGCTCAACCGGCGGTACTGCCACCCCAAGTTCTCCGAGCGACGGAGCATCTTGAT
Source organism: Halorussus salinus (assembly GCF_004765815.2). Taxonomy (NCBI): domain Archaea; kingdom Methanobacteriati; phylum Methanobacteriota; class Halobacteria; order Halobacteriales; family Haladaptataceae; genus Halorussus; species Halorussus salinus. The sequence goes on from NZ_ML974127.1 coordinate 217,736, forward strand.
GAGAACTGCCACGGGTGGAATTGCCAATGCGACCAACTGCAACACTGCCAGTGCGATGTCTTGTGCGATTGCCATGTTCGGAGTAATCGTGTTCGGCTCGAGTCGGGTCGAAAGCGATGCTTTCGGGCGATTCGACTGAAACGGGACGACGCCTCGGGTCGGTTACGACAGCGCCTCGTGAGCGCCAGCGACCCGCGAGACCGCGACCGCGTAGGCGGCCTCGCGCCAGCGACTCCCCGCGGGAGACCGGTGGTCTGCCGTAGAGTCCCCGAGGTCGCGCTCGGCCACGTGGTCGCGGACCTCGTGCCACGCCGAGACGACCCGCGAGTCGAGGCGCTCGGCGAGTTGCTCGGCCGACCAGCGTCGGGTGGTCACGTCGCTCAGCCACTCGAAGTAGGAGGCGACGACGCCGCCCGAGTTGGCCAGCAGGTCGGGCACGACCGGAATCCCGCGCTCGGCCAGACGGGCGTCGGCCGCGGGCGTCGTCGGGCCGTTCGCGCCCTCGACCACCAGCGAGGCGTCCACCGCGTCGGCGTTGGCTTCGGTCAGGACCTCCTCGACCGCCGCGGGGACCAACAGGTCCACGTCCATCGCCAGCAGTTCCGCGTTCGAGACGAACGTCGCGTCGTGGTCTGTCACCGCGCCGGGGCGCTCGAACGCCGCGGGGACCGCGTGGGTGTCGAGTCCGTCGGGGTCGTAGACGCCGCCGTGGGCGTCGCTGACCGCGACGACGCTCGCGCCCCAGTCGTCCAGCAGGCGGGCCGCGTTCGCGCCGACGCTCCCGTAGCCCTGCACCGCGACCGTGGCGTCCTCGACAGAAGCGCCGTAGTGGCGCAGGGTCTCGCGGGCGACCAGCGCGACGCTCCTGCCCGGTGCCGCGCGGCGCTCTGCCAACCCGCCGACAGCGGTCGGTTTGCCCGTCACGACGCCGCGCTCGGCGCTCCGGTCGGCGTACTCGTCGGCGAACCACGCCATCTCTCGGGGACCGGTGCCGAGGTCGGGCGCGGGCACGTCCCTGCGCGGGCCGACGAACTCCCCGAGCGCGTCGGCGTAGTTGCGCGTCAGTCGCTCGCGCTCGTCGCGGCTCAGTTCTCGGGGGTCGACTCGCAGGCCGCCCTTCCCACCGCCGTAGGGCAAATCGACGAGCGCGCACTTCCACGTCATCGCGGCCGCGAGGGACGCGCACTCCTCGCGCGAGACCGACGAGCGGTAGCGCAGGCCGCCCTTGTACGGGCCGCGAACGCCGTCGTGCTGGACCCGAAAGCCGGTCACGGTCTCGACGGTGCCGTCGTCGCGCTCGAAGGGGACCGCGACGCGGTGGGTCCGGTCGGGGTGGGCCAGACGCTCGCGTATCGCCGGGTCGAGGCCGAGGCGGTCGGCGGTGCGCTCGAACTGCCGGTGGGTCGTTGCGAGCGCCGCGGCGTCGTCGTCGGCATCGCGTTCAGCGCCGTCGCCGTCCGCACCGCGTCCGGCGTCGCCGTCGCTACTCGTCATCGGCCAGACACTCCCGCTGCCAGTCGAGGTGCGCGGCTAGCTCCTCGCGGGTCCGGTCGGTGAGGCGGTAGACCTTGGTCCGACCGTCGAGCGGGAGCGTGTGAACGCGGTCGGCGTCCACCAGACCCCGGAGGTTCTGGTAGAGTCGCCCCTGATTTATCTCTTCGCCGTAGTGGGCCTCTAGCTCCTCGCGGACGGCGACGCCGTGGGGGTTCGACCCCTCCAGTCTGGCGACGGTGAACAGGAGGTCCCGCTCGAACCCGATGAGGCCCGCGAGCGGTTCGGGGTCGGGTCGGCTCCGGTCCTCCTCGATTCGGCTTCCGTCTCCACTTCGATTCCGACTGTCCGCGGCCTGCTCGTCGTCGCCGTGTCGATTCCGGTCGTCTTCGGCTCGATTCTCGTCGTGCCGTGCGCTGTCGCTCGGCTTGTTCTTCGTTGCCATAGATTCTCACGGCGGCCAATGGCCGCCACGCCGCACGCGGGTCTCGAACCCGCCGTCAGCCTGTCTGAGTGCGGTGATTCGATTCGCAAAATCCGGACAGGGTGGCCGGGTTACCGTCGCTTCGAACAGCAACAGCAGTGGCCCGACCGGGGGCCGGTGCCGCCGCCCCTCCTCGCCTCGGCCCACGTCCGGTAGGCCGGTTGGCCGAACGTCCAGACGGCCGACCCGCCCGAGACGGTGAGATACGCCAGTCGCATCTCGACGGGGACCGCCGCGAGGTCCAACAGTCCCATCCCGGCCCCGACGAAGACGCCGACGAACGAGGAGACCAGCAGGAACGCCAGCACGTCGTTTGTCAGCCAGAAGCGCGCCTCCGCGGAGTTGGTGTCGCCGTCACTCCCCTCGACGGGGTCGTCGGCTTCCCTCGGCGCGTCGCCTGCGCGCTGGCCCCTGCTCGCGTCGCGGGCGTCTCCTCGCGCGCCGCGGGTGGTTCGGTCGTCGGTCCGTGGTTCGTCGCTCGATGCGTTGCCGGTCGGTCGGTCGTCATTCGATGCGTCGTCGGTCGGTCGGTCGTCGTTCGATGCGTCGTCGGTCGGTCGGTCCCCGCTCGATGCGTCGCCGCTCGCCGTCGCTCGCTGTGTGGTGTCGTCGGTCATGAAGCGTCCTCCTGAAGTCGGTTATCTGCGCTTCTCGCTCGCCGGTCCGGCGGTCACGACCCGGCGAACGAACGCCGCGAAGTCGGCCAGTCGCCCTTCGTGGCGGACCAGTAGGGTCCCGAGGAGACTCGTCGCCAGTACGTAACCGACGCCGAACTCGGGAACGAGTTCGGCGGGTCCGCCCGCGAGGAGGCCGCCCGCGAGCGCGGCCAGCACCAAGGAGAACTCTCCTCGGGCGACCATGCCGACCCCGACCCGGAGCGACCGGCGCTCGTCGAGGCCGTAGAGTCGGCCGCCGACGAGGCCGCTGGCGAGTTTGCTCGCGGTCGTGGCGACGACCGCCACGGCCAGCAGACCCGCGAGGTCGAACAGCGCGAGAAGGTCCGTCGAGAGTCCGATGGCGAAGAAGAAGATGGCCGAGAAGAGGTCCCGGACCGGCGCGAGGACGCGCTCGACGCGGGCCTCCGCGTTGGTCCGGCCGACCGCCGCGCCGACGACGAAGGCGGTGACGCCGACGCTCAGACTCGTCGCGGTCGCGGCGCTGGCGACCAGCGTCGTCACCCCGAGGACCCGGAGCGCGAACAGTTCGTCCGAATCGACGCGCAGGAGTCGTTCGAGGAGGGCGGTGCCGTACCACCCCGCGAGCGCGACGACGCCGAGGAGGCCGAGGCTGGTGGCGACCCGGACCGCGGCGTCGGCGACGCCGCCGCCCGGCCCGAGCGCCGAGACGACCGCGAGGTACGCCGCGATGGCGAGGTCCTCGAAGACGAGGACGCCAAGAATCGGCTCGCTCTCGGCCCCGGCTATCCACCCGCGCTCGACCAGCGCCTTCGTCACGATGGCCGACGACGAGATGTAGACGATGCCCGCGACCAGCAGGGTCGCCACCGGGCCGAACCCGAACGCGAGACCGAGCGCGACGCCGACCGCGAAGTTGAGCGCGAAGTCCGCCAGTCCGGCCCCGACGAGTCGCCGGTAGTTGGCGACCAGTCGCTCGAAGCTGACGTGGACCCCGAGGAAGAAGAGGAGCGCCACGAGACCGAGGTCGGCGAAGACGTGGACGAACTCCGGGTCGCCGACCAGCGCCACCGGGACGCCCCAGAGGGCGGTCGGCGCGCTCGGCCCGACGACGATTCCCGCGAGGATGTACGCCGGGATGACCGACTGGCCGAAGCGAGCGGCCAGCGTGCCCGCGACCGCCAGCGCGGTCAGCAGGACGCCGAGTTTCGCAATCGCCGGGAGTGCGTTCGCGGGGAGTGTGTTCGCTGGGAGGGCGGTCGCGGGGAGAGCGGTCGCCGGAAGACCGGTCGTCGCGTCCGCGAGCGCAGACGAGAGCATCGCCCCAGTCACTCGCCCGTCACGAGTTCCTTCAACTCTTTCTGCTCGTCGCGGGCACCGAGCGCGACCACCCAGTCGCCCGCCAGCAACTCGAAGTCGGGGTCGGGACTCGGGTGGGTCTCGCCGTCGCGGCGAACCGCCAGCAGGGTCGCGCCCGTGGCTTCGCGGACGTTCGCGTCGCCGAGTCGCCCGCCCGCGAGCGGCGCGTCCGCCGGGAGTCGGTACCACTCGATGAGGGCGTCGCCGACCGGGACCTCGACCGAATCGAGCGCGACCGGTTGGAAGTAGGCCCCTTCGAGGACGGCCCCGAGTTTCCGGGCCTGCTCGTCGCGCAGACAGAACAGGTGAGTCGTCTCGCCCGCGGTCGAGGAGCGCCCGCCCGAGTTCGGGGGTCGCTCGCCCGCGTCGGGGGCGCGTCGATACACGTCGCGGTCGCCGTCGTGGTGGACCACGACGACGAGTCGGTCGTCGTCCAGTTCGAGTTCGTACTTCCGGCCGACACCGGGAAGTTCGGTTTCGTACACGGTCATGGGTCGAGTTGGTGAATTTAGTCTCGGAAAGCCGGGAATCGCGGTCGTCTCGCCGCGAGGTACGACATCGCGTCGCTCCTCGCGGGGGCGGTTCGGCATACCCTGCGTCCGTCGCGGGGTTCGGCACGCTTCGCTTCCGTCGGTTCGAGGTGGTTCGGTACTCGGTCCCGCCGGTTCGCGGGACGGGTCAGGCGAGGGACGGCGACAGGTGGACGACGAGACGCCGACCGACCGCCAGCGCGGCGTCCCACGCCCAGTCTATCGGGGTCCAGACGCCGAAGGCGTGGGAAATCGCGTCGTCGAGGGCGACGAGTCCGTACCACGCGACCAGCAGTCGCCAGCGGTCGCCGTAGCGAGTCGTCACCGCGCCCCCGACGACGACGCCGAGCGCACCGGCCAGACAGACGAGCGCGCCCGCGACGGGGTGGTAGCGCCAGACGTGAATCCAGCCGAACAGGCCCGCGAACGCGCTCCCGGTGACGACGACCGGTTCCTTCCGCGGGTAGATGTCCCACTTGCGCGCGCTGGTGAACAGCACGAGGTACAGCGCGTACAGGAAGTGGTGGGGAGCGTACAGTGCGCCGTCGGGAATCGACTGTGCGGGGAAGGTCATGGGTAATGTCTCTCGTCGGTCGGTCACGAATCGCAGTTCGGGTCGGTCGGGGCTTCGTCGGCAGGAGGGTCGGCGGCGGGGTCCGGGGCCTCGGACGCGCCCGTCGCGCCGGGCGGGTCGAACTGTCGCCACTCCGGGGTGAGCAGGCGCTCGTCCACGTTCCAGACGTTGGCCTCCTCGACCGGCGGTCGCCGCCGGAGCGACCGGACGACGTTCCAGAGCCAGACGACCTGCGCGAGGCCGAGGAGGTACGCACAGACCGTCGCGAACTGCTGGAGCGGGGCGAGCGCGGTCGGGTAGGTCGCCATCCGGCGCGGCAGGCCGTGGAACCCCAACAGGACCAGCGCGCCGAAGGTGCCCGCGGTCCCGACCGCGGTCAGCCAGAAATGGAGTTTGGCGAGCGAAGGGTCGTAGGTCCGCCCGGTGACGAGCGGGAACCAGTAGTAGACGCCCGCGAACAGCGCGAAGGCGCTGGTGCCGACCAGCATGAAGTGGAAGTGGCCGACGACGTAGTAGGTGTCGTGGAACAGCCGGTCCACCGGAATCGACGCGAGGAACACGCCCGTCACGCCGCCGACGACGAAGTTGGCGACCGCGCCGAGGCAGAACAGCATCGGCGCGGCCAGCCTGAGCGACCCGTTCCACAGCGTCGCTATCCAGTTGAACGCCTTGACCGCGCTCGGGAGCGCGATGGCCAGCGTCACCCCCATGAAACTCGCCTGAATCCGCGGGTCGAGTCCGGTGGTGAACATGTGGTGCGCCCAGACGCCGTACGCGAGGACGCCGATGGCCAGCGTCGAGTAGACGACGAACCGCTCGCCGAACAGCTTCCGCCCCGCGAATCTCGGCAGAATGAGACTCACGAGCCCCATCGGCGGCAACACGAGGATGTAGACTTCGGGGTGGCCGAAGAACCAGAACAGGTGTTGCCACAGCATCGGGCCGCCGCCCTCGACGGCGTAGAACGTCGTGCCGAAGTTCCGGTCCAGCAGGAGCATCAGGAGTGCGCTCCCCAGCAGGGGAAACGAGAACAACACCAGTCCGCCGGTCGTCAGCATCGTCCACGAGAAGATGTCGAGGTCGGCCCACGACACCTCTCGCTCGGCGAAGACGGTCACGATGAAGTTGATGCCGCCCATGATGGTGCTGACTCCCGACAGGTGGAGTCCGAGCAACAGCAGGTCCACCGACCGGTTGGTCACCTCGACGGACATCGGCGCGTAGAGGGTCCACCCGACCGCGGGCGGTGAGACGCCGGGGACGCCAGCGAGGTCCGCCAGCAGGCCCGACCGCAGCAGCACCGCGGCGGGCACCAACAGCCAGAACGCGACCGCGTTGACGCGGGGGAACGCCATCTCCTCGGCCCCGACCAGCGCCGGGAGGAGGTAGTTGCCCAGTCCGAACACGACCGGCGCGGCGAACAGGAACAGCATCGTCAGCCCGTGGGTGGTGAACAGCGCGTCGTAGGTCCCCGGTCCCCAGACCTCGGCGTTGGGCGTCAACAGGTCGGTCCGGAGCATCAGCGCGTCGCCCGCGCCGACGACGCCGCACGCGAACCCGAAGACGAGATAGAGGAGTCCCACGTCCTCGTTGTCCACGGTGGTCAGCCACCGTCGGAGACCGTCTGGTTTCGTGGGCATGGACTGGGTTCGGTGTCGTTCGGCTGGTCGATTACTGCTGTGAGAAATATTTTGACTGCTCTCGAAATTCTCTACAATTTCTATCCGTGTGTAGAGATTGCTTTCCGTCGGCGCGGGTTCGTTCTCGCCAACGAGCGTCGAGACTGCACTGCGACCGCCGATAGCACCGCAGGTCGCGCCGCGACCGCCGACAGCACAGCGAACCACTTCGATGCCGACGCACATCGAGACCGCACCGCGACCGCCGACGGCACAGCGAACCGCTCTATCGCCGATGCAGATCAAGACCGCACCGCGACCGCAAGCTGCACCGCGACCGCCGACGGCACAGCGAACCGCTCTATCGCCGATGCAGATCAAGACCGCACCGCGACCGCAAGCTGCACCGCGACCGCCGACGGCACAGCGAACCGCTCTATCGCCGATGCAAATCAAGACCGCACCGCGACCGCCGACGGCACCGCGACCGCCGACAGCCCCGCGACTGCACCGCGACGACTTGCGATTTCATCGCGCGTAGCGCAGGAGTTCCCGACACCCGAGGAGACCGACCGACGTGGCCAACCCGAACGCCAGCGTGGGACTGACGGCGTAGAGGACGCCCCCGACGAGCGCACTCGGCACGGTCACGCCTCGGACGACGAGGCGGAGCGAGTCGCGGGAGTCGCCCCGTCGGGCGAGTGTCACGAGCCACTGCTCGCGGGTCGGGCGCGCGGCGAGACCGACGCCGAACCCCGCGAACAGCGCGGCCGCGACGAGCGCGTTCGGCGGCGTCGCGGCCAGCGCGAGCGGGAACAGCGAGACGACCAGCGCACCCGCGCCAGCGACGACCTCCTCGCCCACGCGGTCGGTCAGTCGGGCCGCGGGGAGCGTCGCGAGGAGGGCGGCGAGCGTCTCGGCGGCCAGCAGGCCCGCGAAGACCGCGGCCGGTTCGACCGTCCCGCCGAACAGCGTCGCGGTCACGCCGAAGTCCGCGACCGCGAGGACGAGGAACGGGTACGAGAGGCCCCTCGCGGCCCGGACCAGCGACTCGCCGACGACGAACGCCCGCTCGTCGCCCGCGAGGTCCCGCAGGGCGGCCACCGCCTCGTCGAGCGACGGCGGGGTCCGATTCCGGACCGCGGCGTCGGGCGGGTCGAGGACGAGTCGGCCGACCGTGGCCGCGACGGCGAGACTGGCCGCTCCGGCGCTGGCCACCTGAAACGCGGGCGAGACGCCGCCGACGGCGACGAGGAGACCCGCGAGGACCGGCAGGCCCACGAGGAGACCGACCCGCCGGAACGTCAGCGCCGCGGCGGTTCGCTCGGCGAACTCCTCGGTCGGCAGGCGTCGCTCGACCACGCCGACGGTGACGCCGGGACCGTGGGAGTACCACGTCGCCAGACAGACCGCGCCCGCGAGCGTCCAGCGCCACGGGCCGAGTGCCCACCACAGCGCCCCGACCGAGCCGAGTTGCGGCGCGGCGACCCACAGCAGGTAGCCCGCCGCCGCGACGAGACCGAACGCGCCGACCAGAACGCGCGAGGACCGGCCGGGCGAGTCGGTCGCCGCGCCGTCGTCGGGCTCGCTTCCGGCGGAGTCGGCAGGGGTATCTCCGGCGAAATCGCCGGAACCGTCCGCGACGTACTCCTCGCGGAGCGCGGCGATTCGGCCGTCGAACGGGTGGTCGTTCGGGTCGAGGCGCTCCCAGTAGTCCCGGAGCGCGCCGCCGACGAGCGGCGTCCCGAGTCGCGCCAGCGACCACCCGGCCCAGACGACGCCGATGGCGGCCGGGCCGGTGCCGAGCGCGCGCAGGTACGCCGGGAGAACTCGGACCAGCACCCGCGTCGCGAGGCCGACGCCCAGCGTCAGCACCGCGACGGCGAACAGACCCGGTTCGCGCTCGTGGAGGTCGCGGAACGCCGCGAGGCCCCGCGGTCTCCCGGCGGTCGCGGCGCGGTCGCGCTCGGTCGGTTGCTCTTGCGATTCGCGCTCGGTCGGTTGCTCTCGTGACTCGCGCTCGGCCGGTCGCTCCCGCGATTCGCGCCCGGTCATTCACTCGCTCCGGAGGCGTCGGTACGCCTCCACGAATCGGTCGAACGCTTTCGCGGCCGCCGCGCCGACGACCCGGACTGCGCGCCCGAGCGCCCGGAGAAGGTCGGCGGCCCGCCGGGCGGCGGTCGCCATCGCTCGCCCGAACCGCTTCGCGCCGGTCGCCAGCGCCGACAGGCCCGCCTTCGTCGGTCCGGCCGCTCGCTCGGCGCGGTAGAGGTACGGCCCGACGATACCGGGGAGCGCGACGAGGAGGTTCCCGATGCGCTCGTGGCCGTAGGCCGCGCCGACCTGCGCGAGGAACAGCGGCGTGAACAGCAGATTGAGCGCGAGGGTGTAGCCCGCACCCGGTCCGGTCGCGCCGCCGGTCGCGCCCTGCGCGGGAATCAGCCCCGAGAAGTCGAACAGGTAGTGGACCGCGACGCCCGCGACGACCGCCGCGAGCGCCGTCGCGCCGAACATGACCGCCGCCATCCGCGAGCCGTAGTAGCGCCGGTAGGTTCTGACGAGTTGCGGAATCGCGAGGTCGGCGAAGACGAACGCCAGCACCGCGCCGAACGCGACGCCGTTGTTCCACAGCACGAGGGCGAACGGGACGTTCCCGACCGAGCAGAGGAACGTGAGGACGCCGATGGTGACCCCCAGCACGACGTGGACCGTCACCCACGTCAGCGACCCCTCGCCGCCGACGCCGAACAGCGAGGTCCACCACGCGTCGGGGACGAACGCCGCGATGAGACCCGCCAGCAGGAAGCCGAGCGCGATGTCCTCCCAGAGCATGTCCCACTCCCGAATCGCGTTGGTCGCGGCCGTCTTCCAGCCCGCGAGCGACCGGAGGTCGGCGGTCTCGGCCTCCACCACGTCGGCGTCGTTGCGGGCGCGGTACGCCCGGAGACAGCCGCCACAGCAGAAGTACTCGGTCGCGCCGTCCACGGTCGCCGCCACGGTGTCGTCGTCGCTCGGGTCGGCGGTCATCCCGCAGGCGGGGCAGGTCACCTCGTCGAGTTCAAGCGCGTGCTGGCGGGCCACTTCGAACCACTCGCTGGGCACCACGTCGCGGTAGAGGTACGCGAGGACCCCGACCGCTATCAGGCCGCCGACGAACTCCGCGGCGACGAACTGCCAACCCAACAGAATCCACATCACGAGACCCAACTCCGCGACTAAATCGGTCGCCGCGAACTGGAACGCCGCCAGCGACGAGACCCCCGACGCGCCCTTCTTGAACAGCGTCTTGGCGGTCGCCACCGCCGAGAACGAGCAACTGGACGACAGCGACCCGAACAGCGTCCCGTAGCCGACCTCGCGCAGGCCGTCGTCGCCGAGGTACTCGGCCATCCGGTCGTCGCCGACGAACTCCTCGACCGCGCCGGTGATGGTGAACCCCAACACGAGCGCCCACCACGTCTCCCACGCCATGCCGAGCGCGAGTCCGATACCCTCGAAGAACGACCAGACGAGTCCTAAAATCGACATTCTTCCTCCGTCGTTCGGCCGGTCGTTCTGTCGGTCGGTTTCGGAGCTATCCGTCCGTCAGCCTCGCGTTCGCTCGCCGTCATCGCGGCCGCTCCAACACGACGCCGCCGTCGCCGACGGCCACGTCCGGTTGCTCGACGGTTCCCAGCACCACGTCGTGGAGCGGCGTCTCGGTCGGCACCTCGCGGGGTCGCCACCCCTCGCGCGTGAACTCGAAGACGGCCCCGTCGGCGTCCACCGCGAGACCGACGTGGCGGTCGCGCGCGACGGCCCGAACGTCTGCCTCGCCGACTGACACCGGGTTCCACGAGAAGCCGTTGTACCGGAAGACGGTGCCGCCGCCAGCGGCGACCGCCACGTCGTCCGGGCCGCGAGGAGCTACGTCGTGGAAGTTCACGCCAGCGCCGTCGATGCCGATGCGCCGCCACTCGCGGCCCGCGTTCACGGTCTGGAAGACGTTGCCCGACGTGTCGCAGACGTAGCCGGTGCCCCGGTCGGCGAACGAGACGCCGAGCGCGCTCGACCCGCCGCCGGGTTCCACCACCTCGCCCCACGACACGCCGTCGCCGTCGTGGCGGCCCTGTAGGAGTTCGCCCGAGCCGTTCACGAGGTAGACCCACTCCTGTCCGGCCAACCCCGCGACGGCGACGTTCTCCCACGTGCTGGTCTTCTCCTCGGGCGCGGAGAAGTCGGTGACTCGTCCGGCGTCGAAGTCGTAGCGACCGACGACGCCGCTGTCGCCACAGAACCAGACGCGCCGCCCGTTCGCCGTGGAATCGACGCCGCTGAGTCCGTTCTGTGCGCCCTCGGGTCCGGCGTCGAGTTCGACCCGCCAGTCGCCGTCCGCGCGGACCACGAGTCGGCCCTCCTCGCCGACCGCGCAGGGGCCGGTCCGAGTGACGGCGGCGCTGTAGAGCGCGCCCTCTGTGGGCGACCGGACCGCGGTCCAGTCGCCGTCGTACTGGTCCCGGTCCCGGTCGTCGCTCGTGGCACACCCCGCGAGCGCGGCGGTCGCGCCCCCGGCGAGACCGAGAAATCCCCGGCGGGTCGTCCGCGGGGTTCGGGCTTCGTGTCCACCTGATGCTGTGGTCACGGACGGTCACACTCCGGCGACTCCGGCGGTGACGAGCGCCGCCCCGCCGAGGACGGCGACGGCACCGACCGTCGCGGCCACCTCGTCCCGGCGCGGCGCGAACCGTTCGAGCGTCACGACGGCGGTGACCGCCAGTAGCCAGACCGGGTTCAGCGACCCGGCGGCGACGAGGAGGGCGAACAGCGGCCACGTACAGCGAACGGAACTGCGAGCGCGCTCGACTCCCCGGCGCGCCGCCTCGGAGACCGACGGGTCGCGTCGCAACACCGCCCAACTGCACGGTTCGAGCGCCGCGCGCTTGGCGGGCGTGAGCTGGTAGAGTCCGGCGAGAATCGCGGTCGTGCCGACGACGAACGCGCCGTGCCGGTCGGCGAGCGCGCCGAGGTCCACCGTCGCGTCCACCGCGAGCGGGACGACTCCGGTCGCGGTCCAGACCAGACTGTACGCGCCGAGCAACGCGGCGGCGACTCGCCACTTCTGGACCGCCGGTCCCCGAACCGTTCCGAGGTAGCGCCCGAGGAACGGGACCAGCGCGGGGTATGTCGCCGTCGAGGTCACGAGGCCCCACACGAGGAGGTACCCGAGGAGGCCCGCGAGACCGCCGTGGGTCCCCATCGCTTCGAGGCCACCGGGGTCGCTCGCGGCCTCGACCGCAGGGGCGACTCCTCGGTAGAGGAGGGTCCACAGCAGGACGGCGACGGTCGCCACGGCGACCGGTACGTCCGGCGGGTCCGAGAGTCCGCGGAGGTGGCCGGAGAACTGTGCGCGCGCTTCGGTGACTGTCGTCGGGATGTCTCGTTTCATGTGTCGAGAAGTGAACTGTCGTCGGCCGTCTACGGTCGTCGGCCGACGGAGGTGGCCGTCGGCAGTGGCCGATTGGAATCGGTCGTCGGGTCGATGCTCCGGGGTCGCGCGTTCGTCAGCGAGCGTGGGACGGTCGCTCTCCCTTCGGCGTGAACGCGCCCGGCGCGGACGTTCGCTTGACGACCGTGGCGACGCGCACGACGAACGCGAACAGGATGGCTAGCGGACTGAACGCGACCGCGAGCGAGACCGTCACGAGCAACAGCAGGGCGGTCTCGCTGATGGCTGGCGGGTAGCCGCTCGCGTATATCATGACCACCAGCGTCGAGGTGAGGAACGCCGCGGTGCCGCTGTAGGCGAGCAACCGCGAGAGGTGGGCCAACTCCTGCTGGAGGTAGATTATCTTGAAGTACTGGCGGGTCACGTCCAGCGAGACCAGCGCCGACTGAAGCTCCTCCAGCAGGTCGTCGGCCGCGTCGGGGAGCGTCCCGTCGAACCGCGCGCGGAGCCGCCGAATCCGGTTGAACTGCCCGGAGTAGTCGTCGTTCATCACCGGCGACAGCACGGCGAAGACGGGCAGGTCCGGCGTCCGGACCTCCTCGGCGATGCGGTCCGATTGGGCGGCGACTCGCTCGGCGAAGGCGTCGAGTTCCGCGCTCGTCCGGTCGTCGCCCGCCTCGTCGGCGACCGACTGGAGCGCTACCGCCCGGTCGCCCATCTCGTTGGCGACGAGTCGCAAGAAAGCGGCCGGGTCGGTCGGACCTACTCTCACGTCGGTCGCTAGCTCCTCGACGCGAAGGCGGAACTCGTGGACGCTGTCGATGCGGTCCCGGAGGGACTCGGGCGTCCCGAACAGCCGCGAGACGGTGAGTTGGTTCACCGCGATGACCAGCGGGATGAACGAGAACAGGCCCGCGATGATGGTGCTGAACATCGTCGTGACGAAACTGCTCTCGCGGACGCCGATGACGTTCGTCAGTCCGAGGGTGAGCGACCCGACGAAGATGCCGAGGACCATCACCGCGACGATGGTCCAGCGGTCGCCGTCGAGGAGCAACCATCGACGCGCCCGACGCTGATTGCCGTCGTCGCGGGCGTAGGCGACCCCGATGCGGAGTCCGGCGAGCGCGACGCTCCCCGCGATGGCGAGAAAGCGCGCGAGGACTCGGAGCGCGGTCGCCAGCACGCCGACGAGCGTGTCGAAGTTCGTGTTCTCGGCGTCCGACTCCGGTGGCCTCTCGTCCGCGCCCGACTCCGGCGGTCTCTCGTCCGCGCCTGACTCCGGCGGTCGGTCGTCGGGGGTGATGTCGTCGGGGGTGTCGTTGTCGGGAGGAGATTCGTCGGGAGCGTCGTCGTCGCGGGTCATCGAATCACTCCCGTCAACAGCGGCAGGGTGGTACCGTCCAACTCGGTGAGGAACGTCGCCAGTCCGACCGTCAGCGCGACCAGCAACAGCACGCGCTTGAGCATCCGGCTCCGGGTCTCGCGGAGCGCCCGCCAGTCGGTCGGGTGGTAGCCCAAGTACCACAGGCAGACGATGGCCGCGGCGTTTATCGAGAAGATGTTGACCAGCACGACCGCGCTCGACCCGAGGACGACCGTCGGGTGCGCCCACGCGATGGCGACGCCGACGACGCCGATTGGCGGCATGATGGCCGCGGCTATCATCACCCCGACCAGCGACGTGAGGCCGCTAGTCGAGAGACTGACCGCGCCCGCCATGCCCGCACAGAGCGCGACCGCGACCAGCAGGAACGTCGGCGACGTGTGGTTGCTGGTCGCCAGACTCGACTGGATGTTCACCGCGGAACTCGGGACCGCGAACGCCTTGACGACCAGCGCGAACGCGACCGAACTGGCGAGCGCGACGACGAGACCGGTCATCTGGTACTTCGTACTCTCGACGAAGAGGCCCTCGTCGTAGATGACCGTCGCGGCGCTGGTCGCCATCGACGGCCCGAGGAGGGGCGCGATGACCATCGCGCCGACCATTACCGGCAGGGAGTCCAGCAGGACGCCCGCGGTGGCGACGGTGGCGCTGATGGCGGTCATCAGGACGTATATCAGGAACTGCGGGAGGAGGTCGGCGGCCTTCGAGTGGAGTTCGTCGCGCGCGACGCGCTGGCGACTCACGGACTCGATTTCCGCGTCAGAAATCCACGCCTCCTCGAAGCCGCCGGAGACTATCGTCTTGGTGTTGACGACGACGGTGTAGCGGTCGTCGCTCAGGTCGAGGTCGGCCAACCGGCGCTGGACCGTCTCGACCGCGCGAACCGGCAACAGGAGTTTGATGATGGCCGACGACTCGGTGTCGCTGGCGTCGTCGGTGACCACGTAGTCGAGGTCGCGCTCCTCGAACAGGCCGACGATTCGTTCGCGGGCGTCCGCGGACAGTGCGAGTATCTCGACGAGTCGCATATCTTTCCTGACCATGCTACGGTTCGCGCCTCGGAGTCGGCGGTGGAAGCGAACGCCCGAAGTCGCCGCGACGGCCCGCTCCGCGGCCGCGGTCACAGGAGTCGCAACTCATCGGATTCGATTCGGTCGGCGTCCTCGAACGCGCGTCGGTACAGTTCGGCGACTCGGTGTCGTATCTCCTCCAGTCGGTCGGCGTTCGTCTCGGTGCAGCCGACGGCGCAGTACGCCGCCACGCCATCGCCGACTTCCGACTCGTATCGCAGGTCGCCAGCGCAGTCGGGACACCGCGGTTCGACGTGGCTGTTCATCCACTCCACGTCGTATCCGACGCGAGCGAGGCGTTCGCCGACCGCGTACCAGAGGTAGAGGTCCCAGCCGGTCCGACTGCTCGCGGTCCGTTTGAGCCGGACGAAACTGAGCGCGACTTTCGAGTACAACTCCTCGTCGGCGTCGTGATGCCGCCGGTGACAGTTACGGAAGTGGTTGAACAGCGCGACGCGCGACGAGCGCATCGCGCCGGTGGTCAGTTCGCCGTCGGGCCGGGTCGCTCCTTCGTGGCGGTCACGCGTCGGATGGTGCGTGACCCGACCGTATTCGTCGTAGTGCCGTTCGTCTGAGAGCGGTGCGCCACTCTTCGGACAGAATGCGTACGTTCCTTTCATAATTATCTACACAAATCACGCTGTTCGGTCGGGGGTCATCTCCGTTCGCGCCGAACGGTCGCCCGGACCGAGCGTCCGGCGAATGATACCGGCCGAAATCCTAAAAAACGTGATTATTGTGCAGATAAAATCTTTATTTCAGTTGTAAATTCTATATATTAAATTTATAGTTTACAATGGTTAACGTTCAAGTGGTTACTCCAACGACTTTTGAATAGCGCGCCGACTACGGTTTCGGACCGGGACCGTTCGACCGGTCGAACGGACTCGACTGTCGAAGCTCTCGGCGCGATGGAATTTTAACTTCTATACGCTAAAATTACGCACGCTCTCCCGTTATTAACTCGGTCCGAGTTTATCTTCGAGATGCGATGCAAAGCCACGAACTCAGCGTCACCGGTATGTCGTGCAAGAGCTGTGAACGAATCGTCGAGCAGGAACTGACCGCGCTTTCGGGCGTCGCGTCCGTCTCCGCCGACAGTAGCTCCGGAACCGTCACCGTCGAAGGTGACGAGGAGTCCCTCGACGCGGCGACGGAAGCCGTCGCCGACATCGGCTACAGCGTCGAACAGTAGACCGACCGGCGTCTCTTTTTTCCGCGACGCGTCCCGGTCGCTCGTCGGGAGTCGGACGCTCGCCGGTCGCGACGCGACTCGCTGTCGAGCGGTCGAGCGAGACCCACCGCCGGGCGACGAGACAGTACAAAAAGGAGGAGCGGCCGCAGTCACGTCAGCGGGACTGCAACGACGGACGACGGTGGGTTACGAAGGATCGCAGGCGTCGGGACGCCGGTCGGCGACCGGCGATTCGGCGGGCGACCTACGTCGTCGTCTCACCGCCCGTCGAGGAGTCGCCGGTCGTCGCGCCGTCGGTCGTCCCGTCCCCGTCGGTCCCGTCGCCGGTCTCGCCGGGGTCGTTGTCGTCGCCGTCCCAGTACTCGCCGCGGGCGTCGAACTGGTCTGCGTCGGGGCTGAGTCCCTCGTGTTCGGTCCGGCCGCGGGGTCGCTGGAGGATGGTGCCGGACTTGCCCACCGCCACGTCGGGTTCGCCCAGCGTCAGGTCCAACAGGTCGTTGCTCGTGCCCGAGTGGACCTCCTGCCAGCGCTCCTCGTCGTCGCGCTGGTAGATGCTCCCGTCGTTGCCGAGGACGACCATCTGGTCGCCGTGGATGTCGAACGCGCGGAGCGCGCCGCCGTCGGTCACGCCGATGGGGGTCCAGTCGTGGTACGAGTCGTCGTAGCGGTAGATGCGGCCGTCGCCCGCGGCGACGTAGACGCGGTTGTCGGGACCGGCGAAGATGTCGTAGAACTTCACCTGCGCGTTGACGATACCGATTTTCTCCCAGCCGTCGTCTCTGGTCGTCTTGAAGGCGTTGCCGCTCGTGTCCACCGCGTAGCCGTAGCCGTCGGGACCGGCCGCGAGCGCGGCGACCTTCGAGCCTTTCTTCGCGGGCTTGTGGACGACGCCCCAGTTCTCGTCGAAGCCGTCGATGGTGAAGGGCAGAATCTCGCCCGAGCCGTTGGCCACGAGGACCTTCTCGGAGCCGCGCTTCCCGGCGACCGCGAGACCTTCCCACGTACTCGTCATCTCCTTCGGGCTGGAGTAGTCGAACTTCCGGCGCTCGACCACGTCGTAACACCCCAGCGCGCCCGACGACCCGGCGAACCAGATGCGCTTGCCGTCGTCGGTCACGTCGAGGCCGCGCAGTTGGTTGTCGCGGGTCTTCGGGCCGTCGTCCAGAATCACCTCCCAGTCGGGTTCCTGCGTACCGTCGTGTCGGTTGGCGACCAGCGTGCCGCCGGAGCCGATGGCGTACGGCCCTTCGGCCGTACTCACGACCTCGTAGAGGGTCTTCTCGAAGGGACTTTCGACACTGTGCCACTCGGGTTCGTCTGCATCGGGGCCAAGTTCCCACATTGCGTACCACCGTACCAGCGATAAATACAAGAAACGCACACAGCGTGTAGAATCCGGGACTGTGTGTACTTCTACGCGAAATTCCGGTTTTATTCGGTCGGGCCGCGATTACCGTCGCATGTGGAGGTTCGACCCCGAGATGAAACCCGGCACGTGGAAGGCGGTCGGTTCGCCCGCGTCCGCGACCCTGTACGACGTGGTTCGGACGGCTTACGGCCCGTGCGCGGTCGGCAAGCGCGGTCGCGTCCTCGGTCGCTCGTCGGACGGCGAGTGGGGCGTCGTCGTGGAGGACGGACCGAGCGCGCGAGGAGCGACCCTCTACTGCGCCGCCGCCACCGACGACGGCGAGCGCGTCTGGTTCGGCGGCGCGAACGGCGCGCTCGGCTACTACGACCTCGAAACGCGGACTCGTGCCGACTTTTCGGAACCCGTGGGCGTCGGCAACGCGTTCCACGCCATCGCGGTCGCGGGCGAGCGCGGCACCGAGAAACTGCTTCTCGCCGACGGGAGCGGCCACTCGCTCCCCGGCGAAATCGAGTCCGGGACGCCCGACTGGGACGACCGGCGCAAGCCCGCGGGCGGCACGGCGCTCACCGGGGTCGGCTCCGACAGCGAGGGCATCGGCTACGCCGTGGACAGCAACGCGAACGTCTGGCGGACGACTGCGGAGGGCTGGCAACGGACCGGCGTCGCGGGCGCACAGAACAGCCTCTACGCCGTCAGCACCTCGACCGACCGCGTGGTCGTCGGCGGCGGCAACGGTCGCGTCTACGAACGTCGCCGGTCGGGAGAGTCGAAGCGCGACCGACGAGACCCGCGCCCGTGGACGCCCTACACGCTCGGAAGTTTCACGGTCGAGGCGCTGGCCCAGCGCGACGGGCGTCTCCTCGCGGCGGGGTCGAACGGGAGCATCTACGTCCGGCGGGTCGGCCGCGACTGGACGCCCGTCGGGTGGTCGGGGTCCAAGACGCTCCTCGGGGTCGCTCTCGGCGGTTCCGGCGACGCCGATTCCAATGTTGGCAGTTCTGGCGTCGGCAGTTCCGGCGTCGCTGGTCCCAGCGTGGCCGTCGGCAAGAACGGGACCATCGTGGAGCGCGTCTCGGACGCCGAGTAATCCGGGACTGTCGGAGCAGTAGGATTATCACGATTCCGGACTTCGGGAGTCTCACGCCATGAACGAGAGCGACCTCGACGAGCTGATTTCGTCACTGACCCCGTACGAATCGGCAGACAGCGTGAAGACCTACCGCAACACCGTCAGCATCTCGTGCCCGGCTTGCGAGGAGCCCTTCGACGATTTGGTGGTCTGTTCGGGTGAGTACGACAGCCTCGAACTGAGCAAGGTCCTCGACCTCTGCGTGACGACCGTGGACGACGACGTACTCCTCTTTACGCATCAGCACTGACTCGGTGGACTCCGAGGACGCGGGCCGAAGTTCGGTGGTCCCGACCACGGAGAGAGGAGGTTTCGTCTGTTCTCGTCGGCGGCCGGACTCCGGGAGTCGGCGGTCCAGAACGGTGAGAGAGGAGGTTTCGTCTGTTCTGGCCGAGAAGTCACTGGGTCGGTTCGCGTATCGGAGAGAGTACGTTTCGTCTGTTCTTGGGACTCGTTAGCGTAGTCGTGGCGCGCGTTCCCGCGGTCCCGACGCATGTTCCCGCGGTCCCGACGCATGTTCCCGCGGTCCCGACGCATGTTCCCGCGGTCGGGGCGAGGAGGGAGAGTAGCTTTCGCCTGTTCCCGCGAGCGAGTCGGTCCCCGAATGGCGTCGATATCGAAACGGCGTTGGTCTCGGAATGGCGTTGGTCCCGAAACGGCGTCGGTGCCAAAACGGCGTCGGTGAGGAGATTTCGTCTGTTTTATCTGGCGGCTAGCGAATGCCCGAGTGTCGATGCACGCGTCGGCGTGGCCGAACGAGTCGTGGGAGTCGTCGGTGGGAGAGTCGTGGGAGTCGTCGGTGGGAGAATCGCGGACACCGTCGGTGTCGGCAGCGAGAGAGTCGCCTGCGCCGACGGGTCTGCCGGAGTCGTCAACATCGTCGTCCGGAAAACCGAACTGCTTCTTCGGGACACACGGAGAGTACGTTTCGTCTGTTTTCCCGCGAGAAGGTCGCCTCCTCGGTTCAAATCCGAAATACCTGAGTATTTTATATCTTGGCGTAGCGGCAAATCACTTCTCGGACTCCCTACCTCCACTTCTGAAACGTATTTCTCACGAAATCTACTCTCTCACTACTACTTAAAGAACTGAAAACACGCGAAACACGAGAACAGTGGTTTTATATATTGTTCCTTCGAGGTTCGACCGAGAACAATGGGCGGGCTGTTCAGCGACGTGACGGACACCATCTTCCTCGACAAGGAAGTCCTCGAAGAGGAGTACCAGCCGGACGAAATCCTCGAACGCGAAGAGGAGATAGACGAGTACAAATCCGCGTTCAAAGACGTGCTGTTCGGTCGCAACCCCTCGAACGTGATGCTCTACGGGAAGGCGGGCGTGGGCAAGACCGCGGTGACGCGCTACGTCTTGGACGAGTTACAGACCGAGACCGACCAGCGCGAGGCGGCCGACGACCTCTACGTCCACCGCCACAACTGCAACGGCGACACGATGTTCAGCGCGGTCCGGACCTTGGTGAACGGACTCCTCCCCGACGAGAGCGCGTCGTTCCCGAAGAAGGGCCTCTCGACGGCCGACGCCTTGGAGGAGTTCTACAGCCAACTCGACCGCCTCGGCGGCACTCACCTCGTGGTGTTGGACGAAATCGACCACCTCCAAGACGCCAACGAACTGCTGTACGAACTCCCCCGCGCTCGCGCGAACGACCACATCGCCGAGGCTCGCATCGGCGTCATCGGCATCAGCAACAACTACACCTTCCGCCAGCGCCTCTCGGCGAAGGTCCAAGACGCGCTCAAGGAGGAGGAAATCTCGTTTTCGACCTACGACGCCAACGAACTCAGAGCAATTCTCCACGACCGCGCCGAGAAAGCCCTCTCGGACGACAGCTACTCGAACAGCGCCATCGCCAAGGCCGCCGCGGTCGCGGGCCGCGACACCGGGAGCGCCCGACAGGCCATCGACCTCCTCCGGAAGGGCGCGGAAATCGCGGAGGGCAACGACGAACCGATGGTCGAGGACGACCACATCGGCCTCGCCCGCGAGGCGGTCAAGCGCGGCCGCCTACAGGACAAAATCGAGGACCAGTCGCTGCACGCCCGCCTCGTCCTCGAAGCGGTCGCCCAACTCGACCACGTCGGCGAGACGCCCGCCCGCTCGAAGGAGATCATGCAGATGTACCGGCGCGTCGCCGCCAAGCGCGCCGAGGAGCCACTGACCACGCTCAAGAGCATCCAGAACCACCTCAGCGACCTCTACATGCTCGGGTTCCTCCTCCGGCGCGAGGAGAACGAGGGCCGGAAGGGCGGGTCGTACCACGAGTACGACCTCGACATGGACCCCGACGTAGTGTTCGAGGTCTGCGACGAACTGGACGAAGAAGAGGCGGTGTAGCGGCTCTGTTTTCGGGACGGCGAGCGGAACGTCCGGCGAATCGGGAACGCCGGAACTCGGAAATTCGGGGGACGCGGGAGATGGCCGAAGCGGGTCAGAGCCGCAGAGCCGACGCAGGTCGGGGAGTCGGAGGGCCGAAGCAGGAGGGGGCTGGAGGGCCGAAGCAGGAGGGGGCTGGAGGGCCGAAGCAGGAGGGGGCTAAAGAGTCGAAGACCGTCAGCGGGTTGGAGGGCCGAAGCCTGTCAACGCGCCCCACGAACTACGTCGTCAGTCGATGTCGGCGCGGGCGAACGACAGGTAGCCGAGTGCAGGCGGGACGACCATCCACGCGAGAAGTACGGCGACCACGGTGACGCCACTGACCGACCCGCTCGTCTCGAACGCGCTGCCGGGGAGGAGTTGGAGCGACCGGAAGTACGACTCCGTGGGACTCAGCGCGGTGAAGACCCGCCAGAGTCCGCCCGAGAACTGGACGCCGAGTAGTAAGTCCGCCCCACCGGCGATAACCTGCGGGACGGTGACGGGCGAGATGCGCGACCAGAGGAGGGTGAACACGAAGTACATCGCGACCGTGTTCGTCATCGCTCGGCTTCGACTGTCGCTCACGGCGGAGACGGCGACGCCGACGCCCACGTACGACCCCGCGAACAGGAGCGTCAGCCCACCGAAGGTCGCGACCGTGTCGAGTCGCGGCCGGTCGAACAACTGCATCGACGCGGCCCCGGCGACGAGGAAGGCGAGACCCACCGCCACTGCGACGAGACCGAATCGGGAGACGTACTTACCGAGTAGCACGTCGCTCCGTTCAAGCGGGTAACCCAGCAGGAACCGAATCGTCCCGGAGTCGCGTTCGCCCGCGATGGCGAGGTAGCTCGCGAGCAGCGACACCAGCGGCACGAACAGGAACCCGACGACCACCGTCAGTTGAATCGCTGTGTGGACCGTCTGGCCCTCGGTGAGCGCGACGCCGACGAAGATGACGCCGACGAAGAGGACGTAGAGTCCGAGGACCGCTTGCATCAGTCGCGCTCGCCGAACGTCCAGCAGGTCCTGTCTGACGACGCCGACCACCGACCCGAGGTCGGTCACGCCGACACCTCCGGGTCGTCGCTTCGCGTCGCCGCGGCCCCCTCGCCCGCGTCCGCACCGCCCGTGAGCGCCGTGAACGTGTCTTCGAGGCTTCCCTCCTCGACCTCGAAGTCGGCGACGCCGCCGGTCCGTTCGAGCGCCGCGACCGTCCGTCCCTTCGCCCGAGGAGTCCGGCAGGAGACGGTCACCCGGTCGCCATCGACCTGCACCTCCTCGACGCCATCGAGGTCCGTCACCGTTTCGGGGCGAATCGGTGGATCGGCGACCGTCGCTCGGACGACCGTCTCGTCCGTCCACTGCCTTCGGAGGGTGTCGATATCGTCCACTGCTGCCATCTCTCCGGCCCGCATCACCCCCACGCGGTCGCTGACGGCCTCGACTTCCGGGAGGATGTGCGACGAGAAGAAGACGGTCGTCCCGTCGGCGGCCTCCTCGAGAACGATGTCCCGAATCTCCTGCATCCCGTTGGGGTCGAGACCGGACTGGGGTTCGTCCAAGACGAGGAGGTCCGGGTCACCGGCGAGGGCGGTCGCCAGCGCCGTCCGTTGGGCCATCCCGGTCGAGTAGCCGCCCGCCCGACGGTCCCACGCCTCGGGGTCGAGACCGACCCGCGAGAGGAGTCGTTCGGGGTCGTCGGCGGCGTCCTTGATGCGAATCGCGGACGCGACGTGTTCTCGCCCCGTCAGTCGGTCGTAGACCTCGACGTTCTCCGGGAGAACGCCGGTCCGTGCCCGAAGGGCGCGCGATTCGGTCTCCGCGTCGTGACCGAGGATAGTGGCGCTCCCGGCGGTGGGCGACATGTACCCGAGCAGGACGTTGATGGCGGTCGATTTCCCCGCGCCGTTCGGACCGAGGAAGCCGAACACCTCGCCCTCCTCGACCTCGAAGGTCAGTCCATCGACGGCAGTTACGTCGCCGAAGCGTTTCGTCAGGTCGCTCGTCTCTATTACCGACATGCGATTCGTGGTCGCCGAGTGACGACGATAAAGGGGTAACTTCGTTTTTGCGGCTGTATCCGACGAAGAGGTCCATACACCCGATATTTCGGCGTTCGAGTTCCTCTCCCGTCCGGGGTCGCTCTCCGACCGATACACCCCGTAGCGACGAGATATTCGCGTACAACGATTTCTCAATACCCGCGTTTTCGGTGGATATAACAACCTAACGAGATGATATGGGGGTAATGAGTCGGAAATCGGCGTCGCTCCTCACCAAGACCCAACGGCGACGCCTCAGGAACGACTTCGAGGAGTTGAACGAGAACAAGAAACGGCGCGACCAACAGCGCATCCGCGACCGATTGCAGGCCGGGACGTTCGACTTTCGACTCCTCGCCGACCTTTCGGACAGACAGCTCGAACTGGCGTTCGACGACGCCTCGGACGAGGAGCTTCGGGCGGCGCTCTCCGACGCGTATCTCACCGTCGAGCGCATCCGCGAACTCCGGGAGTACGACCGCGACGACCTGATAGAAACCGCCCGCGTTCGCCGCGACGAGTACGCGGCCGACGGCGACGACGCGGGTTCGCTCGCTACCCTCGAACTCCGGACCGAGGCCGAGGTGCGAGACGCCACCGAAACCGAGACCGAAGCGCGGTTGACGGGGAGTCGCTGGACGAAGTACGCGAACGCCGTCATGGCCCTCGGTGCCGCGGGATTCGCACTCAGTGCCGTCCTGTGGTCGCTTGACCAACTGTTCGGGACGAGCCTCTGGGCGGGAAACAACGCTCTCGTCGTGACTGTCTTCGTTCTCATCTTCTTGGGTCTGTCGGGGTGGACGCTCATCATGGGCGCGAACGTCCTGAAACACGACGTTAGCCCCTACGTCAGACGGCTGTTGGACGAGCAACTGTCTTCGTAACCGACTGCGAGAAACTGCTCCGTAACCGACCGCGAGAAACTGCTCGCGTAGCCGATTGCGAATCAGTTGGCGGCGGGCTACAGCCAGCGTAACCCCGAATTTCGCGTCGCCAGATACTCCTCGCCCAGTCGAGCGCCCTCGGGCACCGACACCACCTCACCCTGCCGCTCGACGACGGTCTCCCGGAGGAACGGGTGGCCGGGGTCGAACGACGGACTGGCCCGAATCCGGCGCTCCGCATCGAGCGTGAACAGGTCGGCGTCGAAGGCTCGGTGATGGAGCGGATTCAACACGAGCGCGTTCTCCGGGTCCTCGGCCGACTCCGGACACTCGCTCCGGGGTACGACGTGCGCGAGGTCGAGCAGGGGTGGCTCGTCGATTCCCGTCACGACGCACTCGTTCCCGTACCTGTCCAGTACCGCGCGCCGGAACCGGTCGCTGACCGCGACCTCCTCGCGCTCGTACCGCCCGACGGTCCCTCCTCGTCGGCGAGTTCCGTCCCGTTCCCGACTCTCGTCCCGCGGTCGAGTCCAACCCCGCCGGTGTGTCCCGCTCGCGTCGCTCACGACTTCGCCGGTCGGCCACTGCTTCGCCTCGCCGGTTCGGACCCACTCGCGCCAGACCTCGGGCGCTCGCTCGTCGCTGTTCGACCGGACGCGGTCGTGGAGCCACGTCGGCGAGACGGTGGCGGTGTTCAGGACCGTGAAGTGAAACCGGTAGTTCGGAATCCGGTTCTCCTCGTCGTCCGTGTACCGTTTCACCTCGAAGTAGTCCGGGACACAGAGTCCACAGAACGCCACGACTCCCGGCTCGGGCTTGCGGAACACGAGGACGGGCGGGACCTCCTCGCGGTTCCCCTTCGCGGCGGCGTCGAACGCGCGCTTGACCTTCCGGTTCTGGGCCGACTCGTCGTAGGGGGTCCCGCGCTTGGCGTCGCCCCAGTAGTCGATGCGACCGAGCGAAGTCGCGAGGAGGTCCTGCCACGGGTCGGCGTGTTGGGACACGCCGTCGTCGTTCGAGACGAGGACGAGCGCCGCGGGGTGGTCGGCCACGTTCGAACTCAACTCCCGAATCCCGCCCGTGTTCTTGATTCCGGCGTCCAGCGACCCGCGAATCGGGCGCAGGAACTCGTCGGCGGGGACGTTCGGACTCCCCTTGTCCCGGTACCGGTCGCCGATTCGGAACACGTCGTTCATGTCATCGCGGACTTATTCGAGAGATATAGTCTCCTCGAGTCGGTCCGGAGGGAAGTCGTCGTGACCAACGTACTCGATTCTGGCCACCTTGCTCGACTCGTCTGATTCGCTCGAAATACTCGACTCACTCGAACTATCCAACTTGCTCCAACTGCCCAACTCACTCGAAACGACCGGTCTCAAATCGCGTCCGCGTTCGACGCCCACTCCACGAGTGCGAACAGTTCCACGACAACGAACAGTGCAACGGCGACCTTTGCTACCGACGACAGTTTTCCACTCATCGCGCAAGACTACGGTCGAGACGTAGTTACCCTTGTCGGAGTCGGTCGGTTCGACCAGTCTGCGAGCCGTCGAAGCCGTGAGCCATCAAACCTATACTATCATACCCGTAAGCCCACGGCGATGGACTGGCACGTCAGCCCTCGGGTGGGTCTCTACGAGGTGGTTCGGTGAGTCGGCGAGCGGTGGTCGCGGTCGTCGTGCTGGTCGGCGTCCTCGGCGCTGGCGTCCTGTTCGCTGGCGGGGCGGACCTCGGCGGCGACACCGACGCTGGCGCGGGCGACTCGACGGCGACCTCGTCGCCGACGACCGCGCGACCTGCGACCGATACTGCGACACCTGCGACCGACGCCGGGGACGAATCGAGCGACAGGCACGACGCGACAGCGACGACGAGTATGAGTTCGGAGTACGCATTCACCATCGAGACCATCGAGGAGTGTGGAAGCACCTGCCGAGACGTGACGGCGCGACTGACCAACTCCGGCGACGAGACCCGCGAGGAGGTCCGGGTCGCCACGGCGATGCTCGCCGACGGCGAGGTGCTGTGGTCGGGCAACGAGTCGGTCGGCACACTGGACCCCGGCGAGTCGCACGTCTCCACGAGGCGCGTGGACGTAGGCTTCACCGGCGGGATGCAGATCAGCGCCAACGACGGCTACGTGACCATCGTCACCGTGGTCCACTCCGAGAGCGGCAAGACGCGCTTCGCCGAGCGCCGGAAGGTCGCCTAGGTCTCTTCGATTTCGGTTCCGCAGTCGGGGCACTCCTCGTCGGCGATAGTCACCTGCGCGTCGCACTCGGGGCAGAAGTCGAGGTAGCAGGCCGGGTCTCCCATGTCTGTATGCTTCGATAGTGAGGAACTAAGCGTTTGTCCCGCCGCTGTCGTGGTGTTTCGAAACGCTTTTCTTTTTCATGCGCCTCGTACCGAATGCGCCGCCTTAGCTCAGACTGGGAGAGCACTCGACTGAAGATCGAGCTGTCCCCGGTTCAAATCCGGGAGGCGGCACTTCTTGGATTTCGACACCACCAGCGAGGCGTTTTATCGCCGAGCGGAGTGCGTCGAAATCCGGAATGCACCCCGACAGGATTTGAACCCTGCAAGTCACAGCCCGGAAGCGCAACGAAGTGAGCATCCCGGACTGTCTTGCTCCGGTTCAAATCCGGGAAACAGCATTCTCTCGCACTTCGTTCTGCATCCCGTACAGCGGCAGAGTCCGGAAATACAGGTCCGACCGACGACACAGCATTAATGCCATGTGAATATCTATCAGTCTCGCATGTGTTCTCAAAACGAAGCAATCCCCGACGACCTTCCACCCCATCCGTGCCGAGAGGAGCAGATTGGCGACAGCATCACGATTGAACAACTGGTTGAGGGCGACGAAATCGACCTCTCGGTAGTGATGCGGTGGAGTGAGTACGTGAACGAGTACGCGAGCGAAATAACGCCTCCTCCGGAACTTCCGACTCGATTCGAAGAATCAACCGTCGAACAGGTCGAACACACGCGCCTTTCGGACTGTTCGACCGACGAGATTGTTGCCTTACTCGGCTGGCACTTTTGGCACGAATCCGGTGAGAAGAAGCTGTTTCACGACGACGAACCAGAGAAAAAAGGAGGGAGGAACTAATCTGCTTTCCCGGACGGCGGTCAGTGCTTCGACTAACTCCCGGAACCGCGCGAAGCGTCAGACGTTCTGACTATCCCAGTGACGCTCAGATTCGCGAGGAGACACGTCTTCTATCGACGCCCGTCCGACCACTTAGCCAAGGTTTATACTTGGGATTTCGCTAGCTCAACGTGATGGAGTCCCCGTTCGACGTGTTACTCGTCGATGAAGACGCCGACGACGAGGAGGTAGAGCAGGCGTACAGGCGGCGGGTGAAAGAAGCCCATCCGGACCAAGGCGGGTCGGTCGAGGAGTTCCAAGCGGTCCGGCGGGCCTACGAGCGGATTCAGGCGGGCTACGAGCCAAACGGGACTGAGGCCGAGACGACTGCGAGCGCGGGCGAGACCGACACCGGGGAGACAAATTTCGGGACGGGCGGCGAGCGCACCGCGTCCCAACCGGAACCAGAGCCGGAACCGAAACCGGGACAGGTCTCCTCGGATGTCGAGTATCTCAACTACGAGGTGCTGAGCGACTTCGGGTGGGAGACGGACGACGACGACCTCTTCGGGAAGGCGGCCGCGGCGGGCTTGGACGACGAGGACTACGGCGCGTTCGAGGTCCACCCCGGCGAGTCGCTACTGGAGGCCGCTGAGGACCGCGGATTCGCGTGGCCCTTCGCCTGCCGCGGCGGGGCGTGTGCGAACTGTGCCATCTTACTCCTCGACGGCGAGTTGTCGATGCCAGCCAGCCACGTCCTCCCCGACGAGTTGATGGATGAGGGTTTTCGGCTCTCGTGCAACGGGATGCCGATTACGGACGAACTGAAGGTCGTCTACAACGTCAAGCACATGCCCGAACTCGACGACCTGCTGTTGCCGCCCCAGCCGTTCGAGAACGCGTATCCGAATCGGTGAGCGCGGTCCGGGTGGGCAAACGTCCGCTCGTCACTCCGTCTTTCGCGTCCGTGACACTATCTCTCTCGGAAGCCTTATACGTCGGACGGGTCTCTCTACGGTTGCAATGGCGAAAGGTACGGTTGATTTCTTCAACGACACGGGCGGTTACGGCTTTATCGACACTGAGGACGAGGACGAGGACGTTTTCTTCCACATGGAAGACGTTGGCGGCCCGGACCTCGAAGAGGGACAGGAAATCGAGTTCGACATCGAGCAGGCAGACAAGGGTCCGCGCGCGACCAACGTCCAGCGACTGTAATTCGGTCGGACTTTCAGATACAACTACTTCATTTTTCGAGCGCCGAGCGACCGAGTAGCGGTCGCAGTGCAGAATCGTGACGGGGTTCCGGAGACGTTACTCGTCGAGTCGCGCCATCTCGTCGTCCGACAGTTCGAGCGCGGAGGCCGCGACGTTCTGCTCCAAGTGGTCCACGCTGGAGGTCCCCGGAATCGGAATCGTCACCGGCGAGTGCTGGAGGAGCCACGCCAGCGCGACCTGCCGGGGCGTCGCGTCGCGGTCGTCGGCCACATCTTCCAGTACGGACTCCTTGTCGCCCAACTCGCCGCCGCCGATGGGGAAGTAGGAGACGAAGCCGATACCGGCCTCCTCGCAGGCTTCCAGTACGTCCTCGTGGTCGCGGTTGCCGACGTTGTACTCGTTCTGGACCGTCGCGATTTCGACCATCTCGCGGGCCTCGTCCAACTGCTCGACCGAGACGTTGCTCAGGCCGACGTGGTCCACGAGTCCGTCGTCTTTCAACTCGGCGAAGGTGTTGACCGCGTCCTCGAACGAGCAGTCCACGTCCGGGGTGTGCAAATGGTAGAGGTCGATGCTCTCGACGCCGAGGCGGTCGCGGCTACAGAGGACCTGATTCCGGAAGTAGTCGGGGTCGCCGTGGGGAATCCAGTCGCCAGACCGATTGCGCAGGAGTCCGGCCTTGGTCCCGACGACGACCTCCTCGGGGTCGATGGCTTCCCGGACGATTCGCTCGCTGACTCCCGGTCCGTAGGAGTCGGCGGTGTCCACGAAATCGACGTTCATCTCGACCGCGCGCTGGAGGACCTCGCGGGCTTGCTCCTCGTCGTCCGGCGGGCCGATTATCTCCTCGCCCGTGAGTCGCATCGCGCCGTACGCGAGGCGATGGACCGTCAACTCGCCGCCGATGTCGAACGTGTCGCTCCGGTTCTCGCTGACTTCGACCATACCGATTCGTCTCGCCGACGGCCAATAGGGGTTCTGGCGGCGGTCTCCTCGGCGGCGTCGGCTTCGGTGCGGTTCGGTGTGGTTCGGTGGGCTCGTGGCGGTCCTGCGGTCTCCTGTCGAACTCGGAACTCGACCATCGAATCGAAATCCACGCCTGAGTTTCGGGCCAGATACTTTTGAGGGTCCCCGTCGAAGGAGTAGGACATGTCCGACGCGCGCGTCGCCACGGACCCACCCACCACCTTCGGCTACCCGCGGTCGGCGGTCGCGGCCGACCTCGGGGCCATCGCGGTTGTCGCACTCGTCCTCGTCGGGGTCGAGGTCCTGCTCCCCGCGGCCGTCCACGCGAACCTCGCGTTCGACCACGCCGCGCTCGCGCCCCACACCCTCCTCACCGCGGCGTACGTCCACGCCGATTCGACCCACCTGCTGAGCAACCTCGGCGGGTACGTCTCGCTGGCGGTCGTGACCTACCTCGTCTGCCTGCACGCCGACCGCCGGGCGTGGTTCCGCCGGACGCTCCCCGTGTTCCTGCTCGTCCTTCCGGTCGCGGTCAACCTCACGAGCTACGCCATCCTCGAAACGCGGTTCCCCGGCGCATCGCCCGTCTCGCGGGGCTTCTCGGGCGTCGTCGCTGGCTTCGGCGGATTCCTGCTAGCGGCGGTCGGGGTCAACCTCCGGCGGACCTACTCGCGCGAGACGGTCTTCTTCGTGGGCCAGTTCGCGCTCCTGCTTCTGCTCGGGGAACTGCTCTGGATCTACGCCGGACGGGTGGGTCTCCTCGAAGGCGCGGCGGTCGGAACCGGACTCGCGCTGGCGGTCTCGGGCATCGTCTCGCGGACGCGCGGCCGGACCTACGGCGACGACCACTACCAGCAGGTCGGCTTCGACCTGCTGTACGTCGGGTTGGTGTTCGCGCTGTTGGTCTGGCTCGTCTACGGACTCTTTCCGGCCGACCCGACCGCGAACGGGACGTTCACCAACATCTTCGCGCACGGCGCGGGGTTCGTCGAAGGCGGACTGCTGGCGGCGCTGACGCTCGTCTCGGTCCGACCGTGAGGAATCCCGCCGTGAGAAGTCCCGAGACCTAACGAATATCGTCCTTTTGCGAGCAACAGATTTGAATACGCGTGCCACCTACCTCGCGGTACGATGATGGCGACTACCCACGCCCTGTTCGGGATGGCGCTCGGAGCGGTCGCGCTGTTCGTCGCGCCCGAGTACGCCACCGTGGCCATCGCGGCGGGGGGCGTCGGCGGACTGTTCCCCGACCTCGACCTCGCGGGCGACCACCGGAAGGACCTCCACTTCCCGGTGTACTACTCGCTCGCGGCGGTTCCGGCGCTTGCGCTCGCCGCGCTCGCGCCGTCCGCGGTCACGATTGCGGTCGGGGCCTTCCTCTCCTCGGCGGCGCTTCACTCCGCCAGCGACGCGTTCGGCGGCGGTCTCGAACTCCGGCCGTGGGAGGCGACCTCCGACGAAGCGGTGTACGACCACTTCAACGGGCGATGGATTCGACCCCGACGTTGGATTCGCTACGACGGCGCGCCAGAGGACCTACTCGCGGCGGCGGTGTTCGCGGTGCCGGGCGTGCTGTACACCGACCAGTTGCAGGCGGTCGTCCTCGCGCTGTTGGGCGTCTCGGCAGGCTACACGCTCGTTCGGAAGCGTCTCGTGGACCTCGGTGAGAACGTTGCGGACCGACTGCCTTCGGCCGTCGCCGCGCAACTGCTGGAGGACTGATTTTCGGACCGACGGGAACCCACGAGAAGGCTTCGCACGCCCTCTAACCGCACTACTACGCATCGAAGGGTTTATCCGCCGCGTGACCCTCAGACTCCAGTAATAACCATGTCGGACAAACCCGCCTCGATGTACCGGGAAATTAGCAAGCCGCCGTACACCCGACGCGAGTACATCACCGGCATCCCCGGTTCGAAGATTGCACAGCACCAGATGGGCGACCTCGAAGCCGACCAAGACGACTACTCCGTCCAGATCAGCCTTCTCACCGAGGAGGAGTGCCAAATTCGCCACGGCGCGCTCGAAGCCTCGCGCCTGTCGGCTAACCGCCACCTCATCAAGGAACTCGGCGAGAAGAACTACAAGATGATGCTCCGCAAGTTCCCCCACCACGTCATCCGGGAGAACAAGCAGGCGACCGGCGCGGGTGCGGACCGCGTCTCCGACGGGATGCGACAGGCGTTCGGGAAGGTCGTCGGCACCGCCGCCCGCATCCAGCGCAACGACCGCATCTTCACCGCGTGGTGTACCCCCGAGCAGGCACCCGTCGTGAAGGACGCGCTCCGCCGCGCGTACAACAAGATTTCGCCGCCGTGCCGCGTCAAGGTCGAGAAGGGCGAAGAACTGCTCGTTTCGTAGACCTCGCCCGCCCGCTTTTTGCGTCTTCGTTACGACCGCCGATAGCCGATTCTCCGGCGAGCGTCACTCGCGGAACCGCTGGTCGAACGCTCGCGGTATCCAGCGGAACACCGCGCCGTAGTCGTCCCACAGGCCCCGTTCCCGGAGGACGTACTCGGCGAACGGCGGGTTCCTGACGAGTTCGAGTTCGGCGACGTGCTGGCGGAGCGGCCGCGGGACCTCCTCGAACGACGCGTTTCCCCGGCCCGTCCGGGTGGTGTCCGGCGTCGGCTCGAACGCCACCTCGTCGCTCTCGGTCGGCTCGACGGTCCCGAGCTGGTACCGGTGCCACGCCACGTACGACCCGAACGGCGTCGTCTCCGTCGGCGGTCCGGGTCGGCGGAGTTGGAACTTGAACCGCCGCCCGTCGGATGCCCCGTCGTCCGCCGCCCAGAGGTACCCCCGCGCGAGGAGCTTTATCCGACGGTCGCTCTGGACGACCCCGTTGATGGTGACCTGCGCCGAGGTGTACCGGACGCCGTCCAGTTCGGTGTCCGGGAGCGTTCCCCGGTACCGGGCGGTCTCCGAGTACTGGAACGGGAGCGTCGTCGCGGTGGCACGGGCCACGGTCCCCGCCATCGGTTTCGGCTTCTCCGAGGAGGATTTCCGGCCGCCCCACACGGTAGCCGCGCCTTCTTTCGGGTCTATCCACGCGCTCATAAGTACACGTTACCAATTAACATACATATGCGTTTGCATCGTTCTCCTCTCCCGACGCGGACGCTTACGGTCCGGGGCGTCCCGCGAGTCCGCCCTCGCCGCGGTCGAAAGCGACCCGTCCTCCGAAACTGTTTTCCCGAACTGTGATATGTACGCCCGTATGGAACTGCGCGAGGTCGCCATCTTCACCGACGACGTGCGGACGACTGCGAAGTTCTACGAGCGCGTCGTCGGCGAACCCGAAGTCGCCGAGGAGTCGATGGCGCTCTTCGACGTGGAGGGCGTGGACGTTCTCGTCCACGAGACCTACGACCCCGCGCCGGGCGACCTCCCGTGCGAGGACCACTACACGTTCGCCGTCGCCGACGTGGACGAGAAGTTCGCCCGCCTCTCGGAGACGAATCTCGCGGTCCACCGCGAACCGGCCGACTACGACTGGGGTCGGTCGGCGTACCTGCGCCACCCCGACGGGCGCATCGTGGAGATTACCTCGGCGTAGTCGCGCTCCGCGAAAGCGACTCTGACTCCCGAGACGACGCTGACTGCCCGGAACGAGACTCCTCGTCTTCACTAAGATTCCTCGCCCTCAATCTTACTTGGAGGAGTCTTTCTACGGCTTAGTTAAATTCGGGACGGTGAAATTTTCTTACTGCGCATAGATTCGAGTCTCCGTTACACTCGCGAGTCGCTATGAAGCGTTTCGCGGAAATCCACAGACGCACCTTTTTAGCCTCTCGCTCCTACCACCCGCGTATGCTGGACCTCGCGGTCGCCTACCGAGAGGAGACGTTCGAGCGCATGCGCGACCCCCTCGCCGAGCGGGGTATCGCCGTCCACCACGTCCCGTCGGACAGTCGGACCATCGCGCTGTCGGACCCGCCGTGGGACCCCGACGAGTTCGACGCCGGGTTCGTCTACCCCTCGCGGGCGATGGAGGGCGGCGTCGTGGACGCCCTGCTGGACGTGCCGTGGGTCAACGGCCGCGAGGAGGTCCTCACGTCGCGCAACAAGGCTGGCGTGATTGCGCAACTGGAACGCGCTGGCGTGCCCGTCCCCGAGAGCGTCCTCGTCTCGAACCCCGCCGACGAGTCCGACCTGCTCGACGCCTTCGAGCGGTTCGACCCGCCGGTGGTCGTCAAGCCAAACTCCACGACGCGGGGCGTCGGCGTGGCGAAGGTCGGCGACGCCGACTCCTATCTCGGCGTGACCGACTACCTCGATTTGGTTCACGACTACCGGGCGACCGGCGACAAGTCGTTTCTCGTGCAGGAGTACCTGCCCGACGCGACCGACTACCGCGCGATGGTCGTGGACGGCGAGTGCGTCGGCGGCGTCGAGCGCCGGATTCCGGACGACGCCGACAGCGACCGCTGGAAGCACAACGTCCACCGCGGCGCGGTCGCGACCGGCGTGGACCTGCCCCGCGACCTCCGGGCGCTCGCCGAGGAGACCGCCGCCGCGCTCGGCATCGACTACCTCGGCGTGGACCTCCTCGTGACCGACGAGCGGGCGGTGGTCAACGAGACCAACGCCCGGCCGACCATCGACGCCGCGACGAAGTACGACGACGGGTTCTACGACCTCCTCGGCGACCTGATTCGACGGACGGCCGAGCGAAGAAAAGACTGACTCCTCGTCATCTTAGAAACGTATAGATTTCTAAAAGAAGCATAAAAATTGTCAAAGCACTCATTCCGAATGCTCCACCCCGGCGCGTTCGGGCGCGGCCTCCGGGCCGCGCCCAGCGCGCGAGGGACGGCGGCCGCGGATGCGGCCGCCGAGGTTGGGGAGGAGTGAGGCCTGCGGTCGCGGTGCGGGGCGGTTGCGGGGCGGCAGACTCCTTGGAGTCGGCAGTAGCCAGCTTCTTCTCGGCAAATTTCGTGTCGTGTCGCTCCGACTCACTTTTCGCTCTACCGCGTCTCGCCGCCACGCCACCACCGACCGGCACGTCCTCGTCTACTCCTCGAACTCGAAATACAGGTCGTAGTGGTCCCCACAGCCCGGATTGAACGCCGCGCCGCAGTCCGGACACCGATGCTCGCCGTCCACGAATTCGCGGGGCGTCAACCCCGAACCGCAGACGCCGCACAGCACCGCCGCCTCTCCACTCTCGACCGACAGGCGCTCGGCCTCGTGGTCCGCCACGGCGTCGTGACACCGGAAACAGGGGAAATACGCCTCACAGCAGGCGAATCGCAGGGCGACCACGTCACGCTCCGAATCGTAGTGAGCGCATCGCGTCTCCGGGCCGACCTCGACGCCGCGGATCGACTGCCCGTGAATGTTCCGTTCCATCGGTTCTGAAACCGCGACTCAGGGCTGTGGTAGGTTGATTTCTTCCCCGTCCGCGTAGACGGTCGGCTCGCGCAGGATGCCGTCGAAGTGAATCGGGGCCTCGGTGTCGCCGCCGATGCCCGCGTCGTCGCCGATGGCAATGTGGACCGTCCCGCCCGCCTTCTCGTCCAGCAGGACCGAGCCGACCAGTTCCGTCACCGCGACGTTGGTCCCGATGCCGAGTTCTGCCAAGTTGTACGCCGCGTCGCCGACTTCTTCCGCGGCCTCCTCGACCTGCGCGCGAATCTCGTCGTCGGAGATGCGCGTGACCTGTCCGTCCTCCACGTCGAATTCGAGGGTCTGGTCCGACTCCAGCAGGCCGTGGGGCATCATCGTCCCGTCCACGACGTAGGTGCCGTTGGCGTCCTCCGGACTCACGAACACCTCGCCCGCGGGGAGATTCGAGAACTCGCCCGCGTCGTGAACGATGCCGGTGTCGTCGTGCCACTCGCGGCTCCCCGGCTCGAAGGTGATGTCGGTGCCCTGCGGTGACGTGACCCGAATCTCGTCGGCCTCCTCTACCTGCGCCAGCACGTCGTCGCAGTGCTGGGCGATGGTCTCGTAGTCGGCCTGTAGCCCCGTGGTGAAGACTTCTTCCGTGATGCCGGGGAGCGTGGCACCGCGTGCGCCCGCTTCGTTGGCGTCGCCCCGAGCGCGCGTGTGGCTCAGGCTCTTGGTAGTCGGCGCGAGGAACACGTCGCTTCCGGCCATCGCGGCCGAGACGGGTTCGGGCGGCTCCGCGCCGTGGGAGGCCCCCGGCGGGAACCGGACGATGGTCGCGTCGTCGGTGACCTCGCTGGCCACGTCGTAGAGCGCCTCGCCGATGGGTTCGCGCTTGTCGTCGGTGACGATGCAACAGGACTCGGTCGCTTCGAGAGCGAGACACTGCGTGATGGCGGTCTCGGCCGCGTCTCGGAGGCTCATGCTCGCCAGATAGGGCGGCTGGTGGTGTTAGGTCTTGTCTTCGTGAGCGAAGCGAACGAAGGCTCCAACGATTTCCGGACGACGGACGGACTCCCGAACGACCGAAACCCTCCGAGAGACACTTACTCGGCCTGTAGTTGTATTCTGTCCGCTCCGCCTCGAAACCATTATGCGCGTCGGCGTTGGAACTGCGAGTACATGCTACGGGTCGGAGTCAACGGATACGGGACCATCGGCAAGCGAGTCGCGGACGCAGTCCGCGCACAACCGGACATGGAAGTCGTCGGCGTCGCCAAGACGCGCCCCAACTTCGAGGCCGAGCGGGCCGTCGAGGAGGGCTTTCCCCTCTACGCCGCCGTCGAGGAGCGCGTCGAACTGTTCGACGAGGCCGACATCGAACTCGCCGGGATGGTCGAGGAGTTAGTCGAAGACAGCGACGTAATCGTGGACGCCTGTCCCTCCGGCATCGGCGAACAGA
The DNA here is from genome assembly GCF_004765815.2 of Halorussus salinus. Taxonomy (NCBI): domain Archaea; kingdom Methanobacteriati; phylum Methanobacteriota; class Halobacteria; order Halobacteriales; family Haladaptataceae; genus Halorussus; species Halorussus salinus. Next base: position 253,382 of record NZ_ML974127.1, read on the forward strand.
ATTCGGAACTCTACGCCGAGTACGACACGCCCGCGCTGTATCAGGGCGGCGAGTCCGCCGACTTCGTGGACACCAGTTTCAACGCCCGGTCGAACTTCTCGGACGCCACCGGTGCCGACCACGTTCGCGTCGTCTCGTGTAACACGACGGGCCTCTCCCGACTCGTCGCGCCGCTCCGCGAGGAGTACGGCGTCGAGAAGGTCCGCACCACGCTGGTCCGGCGCGGCGGCGACCCCGCCCAGACCGACCGCGGTCCCATCAACGACATCACGCCGAACCCGGTCACGCTCCCCTCCCACCACGGCCCGGACGTGAACACCATCTTCCCGGACCTCGACATCGACACCCTCGGCCTGAAGGTGCCCGCGACGCTGATGCACATGCACAGCGTCAACGTCACGCTCGAATCCGAACCCGACGCCGAGGAGGTCCGCGACCTGCTGGAGGGCGAATCGCGCCTGTTCGTCATCCCGGACCACTTCGACATCGACGGCGCGGGCAAGTTGAAGGAGTATGCCCAAGACGTGGGTCGCCCGCGCGGCGACATCTGGGAGAACTGCGTCTGGGGCGAATCGGTCACGATGGAAGGCGACGACCTCTACCTCTTCCAAGCCATCCACCAAGAGAGCGACGTGGTGCCCGAGAACGTGGACGCCATCCGCGCGGTCACCGGTTCGGCCGACGCCGACGAGAGCATCCGGAAGACCAACGAGTCACTCGGGATGGGTATCTGAGGCCACGCCGCGACTGGCCGCGCTCCGGGCTCGTCGGCGTCTAAAAACGGAGAGGAGTAGTTAGCGGGGACGATACGACGGCCGAATCGTTCACTGCGTGATCGGCATCGTGTTGCCTCCAGCCAATCGTTTCTACGGTCTAACATATATGCTTTCTCCACGCCTCGGCGAACGAAAGCCAGCGAGGAGCCCCGAGTGCCAAAGGCTTTTGCTTGCATGCGCCCTACTCCCGAACATGCGAAGAGACGACCGTGACGACCCCTTCGACGACCTTTTCCGCGAAATAGAGCGCATGATGAACGAGATGATGGGCGAGGACTTCGACATGCACGTCGAACGCGAGGGTACTCCCGGCGGCGAGACCGGCTTCGGCACCGAGACCCACGTCGATGTCCACGAGACCGACGAGACCGTGCGCGTCATCGCCGACCTGCCCGGCGTCGAGAAAGACGACATCGACCTCAAGTGCGACGGCGAGGTCCTGACCATCAGCGCCGGGAGCGACCACCGCGAGTACGACGAGCGGGTCCGCCTGCCCACGCAGGTAGACGAACACTCCGCGACTGCGACCTACAACAACGGCGTCCTCGAAGTCCAACTCGACAAGGGCGAGGACTCCGCCGACATCGACGTGCAGTAAGGCGTCGTCGCCGGGTCGCTTTCGAATCTACGCTCGCCGTCTCTATTTTTTGTTCTCTCGTCGGTTCCGTCGCTGCCTCGTCGCCGCCGACCCAACGGCCGCGAAACTCCACGCGCTTTTACGCGCGGACGACGTAGCCCACGATAGTATGAGCGAAACTGCGGAGCGCGTCGCGGTGACGTGCCCCTCCTGTTCGCCCGACGTGGAGACGGTCCACGAGGTCCTGAAACAGGGGAGCGGCCGAGTCACCGTGCGCTGTACGGAGTGCAGTCACGTCCACAAGACGACGGTAGACGAAGACGAGGAGGTCGAGCGAGACGTGGTGGTCTCCCAAGACGGCGAGTCGTTCACGGCGACCGTGGACGCCCCGCCGAGCGAGACCGTCGCGGTCGGCGAGGAGTTCGTCCTCGAAACGCCCGAGGCCATCATGGTCGTGCGCATCACCGACCTCCAGTTGGGCGACGAGGTGCGCCGCGACGAGGCCACCGTCGAGGAGGTCGAGACCTTCTGGACCCGCGCGGTGGACAACGTTCGGGTCAACGTCACCGTCAACCCCAACGACGGCCGCCGAGACGACTCCCGGAGCCTGAAAATCGACGTGCCGGGCGACCACGAGTTCACCGTCGGCGAGGTCGAGGAGTTCGGCGACGAGGAGTTCGAGGTCAAGTCCATCGCGGTCCGCGACGACGCGTCGGGCTACGACTTCAACCCGCTCGGCGAGGAGGGCGACACCGCGGTCGCGAAGGACATCAAGCGCGTCTACGGCGACGACCGGACCTCGTCGGCGTGGTCGGCGTGGTGACGCCGTAACCCAATACACCGACCGAAACTATGTTCGGGGGGAACGACGGTAGCGACACGGAGGAGGATTTCGGGGGCGACGGCGAGGGAACGAGCGACAGCGCCGACTACGCACAGGCCCGCGAGCGCATGGTCGAGCGACTCGCCGCCCGCGAGGGGTTCGCCGACGCGACGCTCGACGCGATGGGTTCGGTCCCGCGCCACGAGTTCGTGCCGAGTTCCAACCGGGACCGCGCCTACGAGGACCGACCGCTCCCCATCGGGAGCGACCAGACCATCAGCGCGCCCCACATGGTCGCGGCGATGGCCGACCTCCTCGATTTGGACTCGGGCGAGTCGGTCCTCGAAATCGGCACCGGCTGTGGTTACCACGCCGCGGTCACGGCCGAACTAGTCGGTCCGGCGAACGTCTACAGCGTCGAGTACCACGAGTCGCTGGCCGAGCGGACCCGCCAACGACTCGACCGCCTCGGCTACGGCGAGATTTCGGTCCGGGTCGGCGACGGTCACGACGGCTGGCCCGAGTTCGCACCCTACGACGCGGCGTACCTGACCTGTGCTGCGCCCGAGTTCCCGACCGCCGTGGTCGAGCAGGTCCGACCGGAGGGACGGCTCCTCGGGCCGCTGGAGTCCGGGACCGGGAGAATCGCGGATGGTCAGGCGGGCAGTGGGCGGTCCCCGCGGCGCGCTGGCGGCCAACGTCTCGTCTTCGCGCGCCGACGCGCCGACGGGAGTCTCGACTACGAGACCCACGGCGGAGTGCGATTCGTCCCGATGCAGGACAACTAAGCCGACGCCCGCCACAGCCTTCTGCATGGACTACCGCGAAGCCCTGCTTCTGTGGGCCGCCCGCGAGACGGGCGTCCTCCGAACGATTACGACCAGTTGCGAGACGCCCGCCGAGGTCGCGGCCGAGACCGGCGTCACCGAGCGCGCCGCCCGCATCGTCGTCGAGGCAATGGCCGAGTTGGGCTATCTGGAGGCCGTCGGCGTCGCCGATGACCGGGAAGCCGACGACGGCTCGGACCCGACCGACGACCGCCTCCACACGCGATACGAAATCACGAATCGTGCGCTCGGCTTCGTCGCCAAGGCCGACGTGCGCTCTATCGGCTCGGTTCCCCACCTCCTCGACTGCGTGGACCGCTGGATTCGGCTCCCCGAGACGATGGAGTCCGGCGAGCCACCCGCCTCGGAGACGGCCTCCGACGAGTGGACCGCGAACTTCGTCGGCGCGATGGCGAACGTGGACGACGCCGCAGTCCGGGCGAGCGTCACCGCCGCGGTCCACCGCAACCCCGACGCCGAGCGCGTGCTGGACGCCGGAGGAGGGCCGGGCGTGTTCGCCAAGGAGTTCGTCCGCCGGGGGTTCGACGTGACGCTGGTGGACAGGCCCGAGGTCGTGGAAATCGACCGGCGGTTTCTCGAACACGAACCCATCGAGTTGGTCGAAGGCGACATTACCGAGGAGCTTCCGGGTGGCGACGACGACGGGTTCGACCTCGTGTTCTGCTCGCGGGTCGCCCACGGTCTCTCGCCCGACGAGAACCGGCGGTTTCTGGCCAACGCGTTCGACGCGCTCTCGCCCGGCGGCGCGGTCGTGCTGACCGACCGCGTTCGCGGGCGGTCCGACGACGCGGCTCTCTTCGGCGCGCACATGCTCGCCCAGACCGAGGAGGGCGACACCTACACCGAAGCCCAGTTCTCGTCGTGGCTCCGCGAGGCCGGATTCGAGGCGGTAGAAGTCCGGGACGTGCCGGGGTTCGACCGGCAGGTCGTCGCCGGACTGCGGCCGCGCGATTGAAGTTCTCTCGCCTCCGAGGTGGCGTATGGAACTCGCGGTACTGCGCGACGACATGGTTGACAGCCTCGAACACGACTCGAAGGGAGTCGTCTCCAGCGAGCGCCTCAGCGCCGCCATGCGCGCGGTCCCGCGCCACGAGTTCGTCGAGGACGACCGACTCGCCTACGCCGACCGGTCGTTCGAGCATCGGGGGACCCGCGTCCTCGCGCCGAGTACCGCGGCCCGCCTGTTGGAGGCGCTCGACGCCGACGAGGGCGATTCGGTTCTCGTCGTCGGCGCTGGCGTGGGCTACACCGCGGCGGTCCTCGCGGAAATCGTCGGCGAGCGCAACGTCCACGCCGTGGACATCACCCGCAACGTGGTGTGGGAGGCCCGGAGCAACCTCGCGTCGGCGGGCTACGAGGGCGTCTTCGTGGACTGCCGGAACGGCGGCGACGGCCTGCCGGAGTACGCGCCCTTCGACCGCATCCTCGTGGAGGCCGCCGCGGCCGAACCGCCCCGCCCGCTGGTCGAACAGCTCGCACCCGACGGCCGACTCGTCCTCCCGGTCGGCATCGGCCAGCAGTCGCTGACGATAGTTCGTAGCGCGGAACGGAGTTCCGCGGACAGTCGAGCGGTGGAACCGCGGGACGACGAGGACCCCGCCGACCCCGAGACCCAACCGCTCGGCACCGTGGCCTTCCAACCGCTCCTCGTGGAAGGCGAGCAGGCCGGGTCCATCGAGCGCAACCGGACCGTCCGCGAGGACCGCGAGCGCGCCGAGCGGTCGCGCGAACGCCGGACCGGGTGGGAACAGGACTGGATAGACTGGGACGGCGACGGGGGTCGCCCGGAGTGACGACGACGGGGAGTAGTCGCCCGGAGTGACGACGACGGGGGTCGCCCGGAGTGACGACGACGAGGAGTAGTCGCCCGGAGTGAGGCTTTTTCCCGCCCCGCGATGATTGGTATCGTATGGCAACCGACCGACGGGAGACCGCGGACCCGCCCGAGCGCGACGGGAGTCGTCGAGGGAGCTACCTCCTCGCGGGGTTGCTCGCGGCCGTCTTCCTGTTGGGTCTCCTGCGAGTCGTCTCGCCGACCGCCGCGGCGCTCGCGGTCGGGTCGCTGTTGGCGCTGTTCGGAGTGGCGGTCGGTCTCCTCGCGGTCCGCGAGGAGTTCGGGTAGTCAGCCGTCGGCCAGCACCAGTATCGCGGTGTTCTCGCGCTCGTCGGCGTAGTCGCTCCCGGCGGGCGGTTTGATTCGCACGGTGAGCGTCCCCTCCCGCTGGTTCGGCGCAAGTTCGGGGTTCACCGAGACGGTCGCGTTCCCGTTCGCTCCGGTGGTCGCGGTCGCGACGCTGTCGAGCGTCGCCGTGCCGCCCGACACGACGACCGTCGCGTCGCTGACCGGGTTGCCTTCGGGGTCCACGACGGTCACGGTGAGTTTCTCCTCGCCGGGGCCAATTACGTCCGGCGCGGGCGCGGCGTCGAGTTCCGTGACGGTCAGGCCGCCGAGACCCGAGAGCATGTTCATCATCACGCCGAGGCTGGCGACCCCGACCACCAAGGCGATGACGAGGCGGACCGGCAGGCCCTCGATGGCCCGGTCGTCGTCGGCAAAGCGGTCGAGACGGTCGGAGGCGGTCTCCTCGAAGTAGCCGTAGTAGCCCAGTAGCGTCGGCATGGGCCGGGTTCGTCCCGTCCCCGGATTTAAACTCTCGGGTGAGAGACGACCCGCGTCGTCCCGAACGTTCAAGTACGAGACCGCGACCAAGCAGTCCCGTGACTCACGTCCTCGGTCGCAGCGATTCCGGCGTCACCGGAATCGCGGACTCCGACGCCGACGAATCATCCGACTCCTCCGCCTCCGGCCGTCTCGGGGCCTACCGCGCCCGCGACGGGAGTCGCGGCGCGACGGTCCGAATCGACCTCGACGGCCCCCACGCCGGACTCGTCGTCGGCAAGCGCGGCTACGGCAAGTCCTACACGCTCGGCGTTCTCGCCGAAGAACTCGCCCGCGCGCCCGGCGTCGTCCCGGTCGTCGCGGACCCAATGGGCATCTTCGGGTCGCTGGCGGACCTCGGCACCGAAGTCGTCGCCGACCCTCGCGTCGCGGCCGACGCGCTCGCGCCGCGAGCGTGGTGCGACTTGCTCGGTCTCGACGCGGCCTCGTCGGCGGGCGCGCTGGTCTGGCAGGCCGCGGCGGCCCGGTCGTCGCTCGCCGGGATGCGCGCGTTCGTCGCCGACGCCGACACGAAGGCCGACCGCCCGACCCGCCGGGCCGCGGACAACCACCTCGCGCTCGCCGAGTCGTGGGGCGTCTTCGCGCCCGAGGGCGTGACCGCGGGCGACCTCCTCGACCCGCCGGAGGGCACCGTGCTGGACCTCTCGGGTCTCGACGGCGCGCCCGCGAACGCGGTTCTGCGCGCGGTCGCGAGCGGTCTCTACGACTACTGCGTCGGCGAGCGCCCGGCCCGCCTGCCGTGGTTGCTGGTGGACGAGGCCCACGCCTTCTTCGACGGACTGGCGGACGCCGGGCTCCGGACCGTCCTGACGAGGGGTCGCCAGCCCGGTCTCAGCTTCGTCGGCGCGACACAGCGACCGAGCGCGCTCCCGGCGGTCGCGGTCTCGCAGGCCGACCTCCTGTTGGCCCACCGGCTTACTTCGCGCGCCGACCTCGACGCGCTGACCGCGGCGCGTCCGAACTACCTCGACTCCTTCGAGGAGCGCCTGCCCGAAGCCCCCGGCGAGGTCCTGCTGGTGGACGACGCGACCGAGAGCGTCCACGCCGTCCGAATCCGGGAGCGCGAGACGACCCACGGCGGCGGGAGTCCGAGCGCGAGTCGCCGGACGGAGTGACCGCGAGCGCGCTCCGAAAACAGTATCCCGGTCGGCGCGCTCGTCTCCGACGAGTATCGAATGTCGGAGGCCGAGGCAACCCCGCTCGAACGACTGAAACCGCTCGTGCTGGTCGCGGTCGGCGGCTTCACGGGCGCAATCGCACGTTACGCGGTCGCGGCGGCGCTCCCCGGCGGCTTCCCGTGGGGCACGCTCGCGGTCAACGTCGCGGGGAGTTTCGCGTTGGGCGTCCTCCTGTTCGAGGCGACGCTGACGGGGCGTCTCAGCTCCGAGACGCGGCTCGTCCTCGGCACCGGATTCCTCTCGTCGTTCACGACCTACAGCACCTTCGCGGTCCAGACCGCGGCGCTGTCGCCGCGGTGGGCGGTCGCCAACGTCGCCGCGAACTACACGCTGGGCTTTCTCGCGGTGGTCGCCGGTCGGAGCGCGGTCCGGTCGCTCGCCGCGCCGGAGGTGGCTGGATGAGCCGGGAACGGACTCCGAGGAGGAACCGATGAACGCCGTCCTGCTGGTCGGGGTGGGCGGCCTCCTCGGCGCACTCTCGCGGTTCGCGGTCGGGTCCGTTGTCGCCGACGGTCGGCGGGCCACGCTCGCGGTGAACCTGCTGGGAAGTCTCGCCCTCGGCGCGCTGACCGCCCGGCTCGCCGCCGACGCGACGTTGGTGGCGCTCCTCGGCACCGGCTTCTGCGGCGCGTTCACCACGTTTTCGAGCTTCGCGGTCGAGACCGTCGAGTCGTACGAGAGCGGCGCGCGACGCGCGGCGCTCGGGAACGCCGCCGCGAATCTGGTCGGCGCGCTCGTCGCGGTCGGTCTCGGCGGCTGGCTGGCGACGGCGCTCTGACCGCGCTACGCGAGCAGGTCCCGGAGCCACATCCCCGCGCCGACCGCCACCATGACGAGGCCCACCGAGGAGGTCAGCGGGTCGGGAAAGAGGACGAGCAACACCCCGAGGACGATGAGCGTCGGAACTAGCTCCTCGTGGAGGAAACTGTCGCTGTCGTCGGGTCGCCGGTCGGTTCGCACCGTCCGACCGACGACGCGCTCGCAGTTACGGTTTTGGGCGGGCCATCGACCGACGGTCTCCGTCGCGAGCCGCCAGCGCGACGCGACTCGCTGTGGAAGCGTACGGACACGTCGCAAACTTTAGTATGTAGGAATGAGGTGAGAAAACCGATGCCACTGCGACCCACCGACACCGATCTTCTCGCTGACATCTGCATGTCGGTCGCACTACAGAACTACGGGTTTCTGTACACCGACCGCGTCAACGACGAGATACGGTCGCGCTACGAGAGCGGAGAGAAGAGCCGACTCAAGGCGAGTTCGCTGTCTCAGACCGAGATAAAGAAGGCGATGGATGAAGTCGTCTCCGACGAGTACTCGGAACTTCAGCGCCTCCGGACGGGCGTCTACTACTACGACCCCTTCGGGGCGGGCGACGACCAAGGAATCGCCGACGAGTTGACCGCGCTGTTCCGCCAGCAACTCGTCGTCACCAGCGAGGAGTTGCGCTCGCGGTTCGACCTCGCCATCGACGACATCGACTTCTTCGCCGAGGAGTTGACCGACCGGAATCTCGTCCGGCGAATCGCCACCGGCGAGCGCGACTACTACACCATCGGGTCGCGACTCAAGGAGCAGGCCGGGGAGGCGGGCGTGGACGCTCGACTCCGCGAGAAAGCCACGTACGGCAAGCTCTCCCACGACCAGTTGGAGAAGGTCATCAACGTCTCGGCGACCGCCGACGTGATTCGGTACCTCGAAGCCGAGGAGTTCGTCATCGACTTGGACGGCGAGTATCTGGTCGAGAGCGCCATCTCCCGGTACGGTCAGTATCTCGCCGACGAGATCGGCGACGACGTGGCCGCCGAGTTCGAGAACTCGGGGTACGTCCTGCCGGAGACGGAGTTCTCGCAGGTCGTGGAGAACGAGGTCTCCGAGCGGTCGGACGTGCTGGCGCAGGCGCGGGGCGTCCGCGGCAACATCCTCAAGGCGACCGAGGAGACCCTGACGGAGGACCTCGGTCTCGACGCGGACTCGCCGGTCGTCCGCCAGACCGACGAGTTCGAGTCCTACATCGACCGACGCGCCGAGGAGATAAAACGCGAAGTCCCGAGTAGCGGCGAGCGCCTCGCCACGGAGTCGGACTTCCGCGATGTCGGTCACCCGATGATAGACGAGATTCACGTCAGCACCGCCGAGCAGGCCAACGAGTACGCTCGCGACGCGATACGCAACCGGTTCGACGAGATGGTTCGGGAGGACTTCTCGGTCGATACCGAGACCTGACCCGACAGACGAAGACAGAGACGACTTACCGACCTAATCGACCACGTACGCTACTATGCCACGAAAATACCAGAATTTCCCGAAGACCGAGATGGCCGACGGAACCTACCGCATCGCAGAGCCAGTCAACCAGACCGACGACGCCGTCCGCATCGAGGCCGGATGGTTCGACACCGAAGACGACATCGAGGGCGAGTGGGAGGAGCCAATCGGTGCTATCATCCGCAACGACCTGACCGGCGGGATGGAGTTGACCGAGGGAACCGGCACGCTCCCGCGACAGCAGGCCGTCGAGAACCTCTCGAACGCGACGACGGACGGCGAACCGGTCGTCGCCGGAGAGGCAGAGGCCGAGGCGCTCATCGACTACTTCGCGAAGAAGGACGTGCTGGAACTCGACGACAAGAGCAACGACGTGGTGTTGCTCAAAGACCCCAACGAGGTGTCGGGGAAGATGGTCCTCAACTGGGCGGCCGCGATGGCCGCCTGCGTCGACAAGATAGACGAGACGATGGACCGCTTCGAGCGGGCCAAAGAGAAGCTCCAGAAGCACATGGAGAACGTCGACGCCAACCCCCAGCGCACCGAGGAGCTGATGAAAGAGAAGGCCCAAGAGCTGATGGCGCTGGGCGAGGGGTCGGGCTTCCCCGACCGGAGCGACCTCTCCGAGCAGGCCCAACAGAAGTACGACATCCTGCGCGAGGACTTCATCTACTACAAGAAGCTCAACGAGGCCGGACAGGAGAACGTCTCGACCGCCCAGCAGGGCGTCGACCAGATAGCCAACATCATCCAGAAGCTGGAGGGTGCCCGCGAGATTCTCGACCAGAAGCAGGGACAGGTTCGGACGCGGGCGCTCAAGGAGCGCGTCTTCCCCGAGAGCGAGGTCAACATCGCGATGAACATGGGCGAACTCGTCACCAGCCTCGCTGGCGTCGGAAGCATCGAAGAGGAGGCCGAGAGCATGTCCGAGGACGACGTGGAGGCCGCCGTGACCGACGTTCTCGGCGACGCCCAGAACATCGAGGGCGCGCTCGAAGACACGCTCGGCGACGACGCCGAGGCCCAAGAGGGGCAGGCCAACGAGTTCACCAGATAGCATGCAGGCCCAGTCGCTCCTCGGTAGCGCCCGCCTCGTCGACCGCCGACTCGACGACCTGCTGTCGGCGACACTCCTCGCGGACGACCCCACGGCGTGGAACCACGCCGCCGTCGTCCGCGCGACGCTGACCGACGTGGCCGAACAACTGCGCGCGGGTGCGCCGTTCCCGACGGGCGACCCCGCCGCGGCCGACGAGTCGCTGTTCGACGTGTTGGGCGTGGTCGCCGAGTGCGAGCGGGCGACGCCCGAACGCGTCGCGGCGGCCATCGACGGCGGCGAGACCGCCCTCGACAGACTCCGTGCGGCCGACCGCGTCGAGGTCGCGGGGTCGCGGCTGGTCGTCCCGCTCGACCGGGATTCGGCGGGGAGCAACTGGTTGGTCGTGCTGGAGTACCTTCACGAGTCGGTCGCCGACCTCGCCGCGAAGGCGAGTCGGGTCCACAGCCGAGTGGTCGTGGACGGGGCCGACCCCGCGCTGGTGGACGCGTGGGACTCCGTGACCGAGCGACTCGACGCGCTCGAAACGGTCCTAGACGAGACGACAGCTAACGGTCGGTACGCCGAGCGGAGCGTCGCCGCGGGCGAGACGCCCGAGACGTTCGTCGCGTGGACGGCCGACCAGTTCCGGAGCCAACAATGAACAAGACGAACCTACAACCGATAACCAACGAGAGCCAACCGACCTCGCACGTCAAAGTCGGCGAGAGCCGAGTCAAATCGTCGGAGATCGTCCGACTCGAACACCGCGGCATCGACGCGTTCTTCTACGCCAAACCGGTCGAGGACTTCGTCGGCGGCATCGGCAACAAGGTCAAGTTCCACGGGAACGTCGCCAAACTCTTCGGCGGCATCGACTTCTCGTCGCCGTTCTACGTGGACGCGAAGGTGAGCAAGCGCGACGTGGAGGCCGCTCGCCGCGTCGAACTCCGCGTCCGGGGCGCGCCCGAGGAGCAGATAGCCCAGTTCATGCGCGACAGCGAGTATCTGGTCCACAACATGGAGGAGGTCGTCAGCAACGGCGACGACCTCGTGCCGGTGCAGGTGTACTCGATGGAGCCGTCGGGCTACCGGACCCTGCGCGTGACCGACGAGACCGAAATCGAGTTCGTCTCCCGGTCGGACGTACAGGACCGGAGTCCCGACGCGCCCGGCGGGTCCGGCGGTGGCGGCGGGTCCGGCGGCGGTCCCGGCGGCGCGGGCGACGACAGCGAGAACGACGTGGACATCGACGTGACGCCAAAGAAGCCGACCAAGAGCTTCGAGGAGGACGTGGCCGGACTCGACACGGTCAAGCAGACCGCCCGGACGATGCTGGCGATGTTCGACCCCCAGAAACAGGAGCAGGTCGAACGCCTCTACGGCGAGGGGTTCGCCTCGCGGGGCGGGAGCATGCTCCTGTACGGGCCGCCGGGGTGTGGGAAGACGCTCGTCTCGGAGGCCATCGCCCACGAGGCGAAAAACGAGACCGACATCGAAGACGAGTACGGCGACGTGAAGTTCCTCGAAGTGAAGGGCGGGGACGTGCTGTCGCGGTATCCCGGCGAGTCCGAGCGCCGCATCGAGGCCGTCTTCGACCAAGCCCATCAGGTCGCCCAAGACGGCTTCGCGGTCCTCTTCTTCGACGAGGTGGAGACGCTGATTCCCGACCGGAGCGACGACAGCCTCCAGCGCCACGAGCGGTCGCTGACCAACGCCTTCTTGCAGGAGATGAACGACATCGAGGACAATCTGCTGGTCATCGGCGCGACCAACATGCCCTTCACCATCGACCCGGCCGCGACGCGGCGCTTCCCCATCCAGCAGTTCATCCCGCAACCCGACGCCGCGGTCATGTCGCAGGTCTGGGAGGTCAACCTCCGGGACCTGCCCAACGCCGACGAGATAGACTTCCAGCGACTCGGCGAGGAGTCCGTCGGCTACACCCCCGCGGAAATCGCCGACCGGGTGCTGGGTAGCGACCTCCAGCGGGAGTTCGTCGAGAGCGTGGTCCACGACGACCGCGAGGCCATCACGCCCGACACCGACTACCTCCTGTCGTGGCTGGACGACACCGAACCGAAGACCGTCCGCCAGTACGTCTCCAGCGTCCGCGAGCAGTTGGACGACTTGGAGGGGTACCCCGAGATGCAACGCTACGTCGAGGAGCAGGCCGAGGAACACGGCATCTCGCTCGGGAACGGCGGCGGCGGACTCGGCGACCTCCTCGCGTCGGCGGCGGGCGGCGGAAGCGACAGCGACGCCGAGAGCGAGGGAGACGCCAGCGAGGGCGGTGGCGATACCGGTAATGCCGGTGGCGACGACGCTCCCGGCGCGCTCCCCGAGGGTCGCGCCGGAGGAGGCGACTCGTGAGCGACCCCGGTCCGACGGGCGGGTACGCCCCGACCGAATCGTTCGAGTCGGGCCGGGTCACCGCGGTCTCGGCCGACGCCGACCGGGTGGTGTTGGGGACCGACGCCGGGACCGTCGAAATCGTCGCGGCCGACGGCCGGACCACCGTGGACTTCGAGGCACCGATAGCCGACCTCGCGGTCGGCAACCGGGTGTACGCGCTGGCCGACGGGAGCGTCGCCGCGCTCTCGACCGGCGGAACGCGCGTCTGGTCGGTCGAACTCCCGGAAGCGAGCGAACTCGCCGCGCTCCCGGAGGCCGACGTGCTGGGCGTCGTGACCGACGACGACCGACTCGTCGGGTTCGACGGCGAGACCGGCGGACAGGAGTTCGACGTGGACCGGCCCCACGCCGACGTAACCGGCGACCCCGGCTTCTTCGGGACCGACGGCGCGTTCGTCCTCGTGGCGTGGTCGTTCCTCGCGGTCCGGAACTTGGACGGGAGCGAGCGGTTCGACGAGAACTTGGACGGTGCCATCGAGTCGGCGGGCATCGTGGACGACACCATCGTCGTCTCGCTCAAGGACGAGCGCGTCGTCGGCGTGGACCTGACGACCGGCGAGAAGCAGTGGGAGCGGGAACTCGCGGTCGCCGACCTCCCCGACCGAGGAGACGACGCCCTGCTGTTCACCGCCGAGGAACAACTCGTCTCGCTGGAAGCAGACGGCACGTACGCCCCGGTCGCGGACCTCCCGAGCGGCGACGTGTACCCGACCAGCGACGGCGACCTGTTCTGCGTGGTCGCGGACGGCACCATCGCGGTGTACTCCTCGACCGCCGGTCCGGACGCCCTCGGCTTCGCGGTCGAGGAGGACCGACTCGTTCGGGGCGAGACCGACGCCGTGACCCTCCGAGTACGGAACCGAGGCGACCGGCCGGTCGCGGCCCCGCTCCGCGTCGTCGGCGACGGCGCGGCCCTCGACCGGGCGTCGTGGACCGCAGACCTCGCGCCCGGCGAGTCGGCGACGCGCTCGCTCGCGGTCGAATCCATGGGAACCGACGACACCGCCGCGCTGGCCGTCGAGTCGGAGGGCGACCTCCTCGGGTCGCTGTCGCTCCCCGTGGAATCGCCGCCCGGCGCGTCGCTCGCCGCGGATGTCTCGCTCGACGCCGTGACCGACGGCGCGGCCGCGCTCACGGTTACGGTCGAAAACGAGGGCGACGCGCCAGCGACCCACGTCTCGGTGTCGCCCGGCGACGTGAAGTTGGGACGACTCGCGCCCGGCGAGTCGGCCGCCGCGGACCTCGAACTCCCCTTCGAGGAGGGCACCGCCGTCCCCGTCGCGGTCCGGAGCGACGACGACGCGGCCGAGGTCGAGACCGCGCTCCCCGACCGCGGCTGTGCGGTGGACGTGGACGCCACCGACGGATTCGTGGACGCGACCGTCGAGAACCGCGCGGACGCGACCGTGAGCGACGACCTCGTGGTGTCGGGCGACTGCTTCGACGCGCCGGTCGAGCGCCGGGTCGAACTCGCCGCCGGGGACCGACTCGTCGTCGCGCTTCGCCCCGACTGGACCGTCGAGACGGCCGACGTGGAGGCCGGGCTGGTCGGTCTCGGCGCGAGCGCGTCGGCCCGGTTGGACGGCCGTCGCTTGGGCGGGTCCGACCGCGGCAGGTCGGGTCGCGGTGGATCTGACCGCGACAGGTCGAGTCGCGGCGGGTCGGGACGCCGAGACGGTCGGTCGCCCGACCGCGAGCGACGTCAGCGCCGCGACGACCGGTCTCGCCGTGACGACGGCCGGTCGTCCCGTGACGAACCGCGCCCCGAGGAGGGCGGTCGGCGCGACGGACCCCGGAGAGAGTCCGGCGAGCGTCGCCAGCGACCGCCCCGCCGCGAGGCGGACGCGAACCGAGCGTCCCGCGAGCGGGACCGACGACCGCCGCGGGAATCGGACCGGCGTCCGCCGCGACGAGAGTCCGACCGCCGACCGCCTCGGCGGGACCGAGATGGCGAGTCGGCCCGCCGAGAGACCGAAGCCGACTCCCGACGCCGCGACCCGGACCCCGGCGCTGTCGAGGAGTCCCGGCGACGCGACGAGAAGGAGCCTCGGCGACGCGACGAGAAGGAGCCTCGGCGACGCGACGACGGGGACTCCTCGGCGATGGTCGAGGACGGCCCGGTCGAGTCCGGGGCCGGAGTCGCCGATTCGGCCGGTCGAGGAGCGACCGGTCCGGCTCTGGCGGCCGACCGGCGACTGGAGACGACCGACCCCGCCCGGACCCGCGGCGTCCGCGAGCGAATCGCGGTCCGCAACGAGGGCGACGACGACGCGACCGGCGTCGAACTCTCGCTGGCCGACGAGACCGTCGCGGTCGGCGACCTCGCGCCCGACGACCGCGCGGTCGTCGAGCGTTATCACGCCTTCTTCGAGGCCGACGAGACCGACCTCCCGGCCGGGCGGGTCGCGGGCGACGACGCCGACTGCGAAATCGAGGGCGAACGTCTCGCGGTCGAACCCGCCGACCTCGCCGCGGAAGTCGTCTTCGAGCGCGAGGACGACGGCTACCTTGTCCGTGCGCAACTCGAAAACGGCCGGGACGCCGACTGCGCGGTCGAGCGAATCGGAACCCGCGACCTCGGTATCTGGGACGCCGACTGCCGGGTCCCCGCCGGTGAGACCGTCGAGTGGACTCGCCGGGTCGAGGGGTCGGGGTTAGACCCCGTGGTCGAGACGGTCGTGGAGTACGCGTTCCCGGACGGCGAGACCGAGCGGTTCGGCACGCTCGGCCGAGTCACGGAGGCGAACGGGACCGACCCGACGGGCGTCGATGCCGTCTCGGTCGGCGTCGGCGACGAGACCCGCGTCTCGGGTGGCTACGGAAGCGTCGTCCTCGCGGTCGAGAACCGCGGCGACGCGCCGGTCGAGGAGCTTTCGGTCGAGGCGACCGGCGAGGCGGTCAGCGACCTGATGTACGCTGGTGGCGAGGAGGTAGACCGACTCGCCCCCGGCGACCGGTTCACCCACTTCGTGGACGTGGAGACCGACGGCCCCGAAGCCAGCGTCTCGGTCTCGCTGGCGGCCGACGACGACGAGGGCGAGGTCGTCCTGCGCGGCCCCGCTCCCGCCGACGAGGACGAGTGGTCCGACGAGACGCTGGCCGACTGGTCGGTCGAACGCGGCGACGACGCCGACGAGACCGACGTGAGCCACCTTCGCTCGTCCTTCGAGACCGCTTGAGCAGTCCAGCGGTTCGGCGACAGCTTTCTCCGTCGCTTTCGGTGTTCCCGCCAGCCTCGCGTGGCTCCCGGCGCTCCTCGCGTCGAGTCGGTCGGCGCTCGAAGCGCGCGTCGGTCGCTACTCGAACCGCGGACTTGCCGGTCGCGCTCGCACCGCGCGTTGACCGTCACCGAACTCGTTCCGGTAGAGACGACGCTACCGACGCGGTAGACGACGAAAAACAATTCTTAACAAATGAAAAATATGTCTCTACTGCCTACGACGCCACGAGGAAGTCGCCGCTGACCGACTCGCGGGCGTCCCGGACGTAGGCGTACGTCGAACGCACGAGGTAGACGACCAGTCCCGCGAACCCGAGGAGGTAGGCCGCGGTCGAACCGTACATCGAGTAGCGGGCCAGCTGGTACTGGCTGGCCATCCGCTGGCGCTCGTCGGCGACGCGCTGGGCCTCCTCGGTCGCGCCCGCTTCGCGGAAGGCGGTCGCGGCCTCGCCGTAGGTCGCCTGCACCGCCGACGAGGTCCGCCCGAAGGCGTCCCACTTCGCCGGGTTGAGCATCAGCGGTTGGCCGAACACGACCGTCAGCATCTCGTCGCGCGCCTCGTCGTGGAGCTTTCGGGCCGACTGACGCTCCTCGTTGCCCTCCTTGACCGTCTCGGTGTAGGCGTCGAACGCCGCGGCCGACTCGGTGCGGAGGCGTTCGGCGCGCTCGTCGTCGCCTTGGAGCGAGGCGAGTTGGGCGAGTTGGCGCTTGATGTGGGCCTGCTCTATCTTCGAGACGTTTCCGGAGTCCAGTCGCGACTGGTAGTAGTCGGTCTGGCGGGTGACGAGTTGCTGGACCGTCTCGTCGGCCGCGGCCCGCGACTCGCCCGCCGAGTCGCGCAGTTGCGAGTCGTCCAGTTGCGAGACGTAGCTATCCAGCAGGTTGTACGTCGCGGCGGCCCGAACCACCTCGTCTTGGGCGGCCTCGTTGCCGTCGCTCGCCCGAATATCGCGGGCGTTCTCGACCGACTCGATGAACAGCAGTGTCGCTCGTCCGGCCGCGATAGAGGTCGAGAGGTCCGTCCGGGACACGTCGCCGCCGTCCCTGAGTTGGCCTTCGAGCGTGTCGAGGGCCGTCACCATCCCCGAAGCCGTCTCGTCCTGCCAGTCGCCCGACCCGGTGTACTCGTTCAGCGGGTCGCGTATCTGGTCGAACGAGTAGGGCTTGGCGGTCGCGGTGACGGTGACGGTGCGGTTCTCGACGTTCTCGCCCGCGACGCGGTACGTCCACGTGTACTCGCGGTAGAGTTCCGCACCCGTATCGAACCGAAGCGCGACGACGAACGGCGCGGCCTCGCCCGCGGTCAGCGTCTCGGGCGGGCGCTCGACCACCGTCAGCCACTGGTCCGGTCCGGAGACCTTCGTCACCGACAGGTCGCTCACGTCGCGGTACTCCAAGTCCTCGGCCACGTCGGTACTCTTCGTGAGGTTCTTCGTGACGATCACGTCGCCGTAACTCAGCGCGGTCTTCTCGACGGATAGCTTGACGCCGTGACTGACCGAAATTTGCGTATCGACCTGCTTGCTCCCGGCCTCCTCGGCGTTCACGTCGACGCTGAGTCCGTAGTTGCCTTCGGGCGTCGAGGGGTCGGCTTCGACTCGAACCCTCACCGTACCGGTCGATTGGCCAGCGATAGTGTCGGGCGCGTTCACGACGCTCGCGGTGACGCGACTGCTATCGGTACTCGCGCTCGCGCCTCGGAGGTTCATGTCCAAGTCGCCCTCGTTGGGGACCGTCACCTCGACGGTCTTGGTGTGGGAATCGACCTCGGACCGGGGCTGGTCGAACTCCATCGAGGTGTCGCTGGTCCCGAGGCTCCCGAACCGCGCCGGGTAGATGACCCGCCCGTTGAACTCTATCTTTTTGCCGACGCTGTTCTCGCCGTCCGGCTTGAGTCGGACCGTCCAATCGAGGTTGCTGTGCTGTGGCGCGCTGTCGGGCACCGACACGGACACCTCAGCGGTCGCCGACCCGCCGGGCGAGGTGTCGAGGTAACGCAGGCCGTCGAACGCGATGGAACCGTACTGGTCGGCGTTCGTCACCGTCGAGGAGACCCCGCTGATGCCGGTGTAGCCACCCTCCTCGGAGACGGTGAACTCGACGGTCTCGTCGCCGCCGACGAGGATGTCCCCGACTTCGACCTCACCGTTGTCCCCTGCGTCGAGGACTGCGGGCTTCGCCACCGTGACCGACACGTCGAAGCTCTCGGTCTTCCCGAGGTTGTCGGTGACCGTCGCTCGGAACTGGTAGTCGCCCTTCGAGACCGACTGGGCGGCCTCGATTTGGAGCGTCATCGACTTGCTGTCGCCAGCGCCGATTCTGTTCGGCAGGTTCTCGGCGTTCACCGCGAACCCGTCCGGAACGCCGCTGAAAGTGACTTCCGAGGGGCGCATCTGACCCTCTCCGTCGTTCGAGATGTCCACCTTCTTGCTGGCGCTTCCCTGATCGTTCGACTTGAACACCACGGTCACGTCCTGCGTGTCGATGAAACCGAACTGCGGTTCGGTCACTCTGACGGTGAGTTGTTTGCGCTCCGGGCCACTGCCAGCGGTGTACGCCGTGTGGTACCCCTCGCTGGCGCTTGCCGGGATGGTCGCTCGGTAGCGCAGTTCGTACTCGTGGCCCGCTCGGACGCGCCACGAGGTTCCGGTCCCGTCCGCGGTTCCGTCGAGGTCGCTCCACTCTTGGAAGGCGAATTCGACGTTCCCGTCGGCCATCTGGCCGTCGACGTTGACCGTCCGATTCGAAGTCGCCTCGAAGGTCGTGGTCACGGTTCGCGTTATCTGGTCGCCGGAACTCGCGGCGGCCGCCGCCCGACTGACCGACACGTTCGACTGGGCCGTCGCCGCTCCGGCGAAGCCGTGGACCGCGACCAACAGCGCCAGACAGACCGCTACTGCACTGCGCTTATCCATGTCTGACCCCCTCGGTCGCCACGATGTCGCCGATTTGGGCGTCCTCCACGTCGCGCGCCCACGCCGCGAGGCGGTGGGCGAACAGGCTCGCGACCAGCGCCACCGCGGCCGCGAACCCGAGCGCGAGGAGGGCGCTCGCCAGCGCCAGCGACGCGACCGCCGACGAGGTGCGCTCGCGCATCGCGGCGACCGTCTCGGCGCGGTCGGCCAACCCGTGTTCGGCCGTCACGTCCGTGGCGGTGCCGAGTCGGTCGCTGGCCGTGCGTGCGGCCGCGTACCGGTCGAACACCGCCGTCGTGTGGGTGGTGAGCGCGCCGACCGCCGAGCCACACGACTCGCCACACGAGTCGAGGAACTCGCCCGCCGCCGCCACCGACTCGTTGAGCGTCTCCACGTCGGCCCGGTAGGTCGATTGGAGTCGCTCGCGCTGGACGACCAGATTCGAGTACTGCTGGACCGCGCCGCCGCGTTTGTAGGCGGTAGCCGCGCTCGCCATCCGGTCGAGTCTGGCTCGCGTGTCGTTGGTCGCCAGCGCCGACTCGTGGAGCGCCTCGCCCTGATTCTGGTAGAACCGGTCGAGCGCGAGGGTGGTCAGCGCCGCGTACTGGCTCCCGCCCGCCGCTCGGAGGTCGGCCACCAGCGCCTCGGTCCGGTTGGCGCGCTCGATGCTCGCCGTCCGCGCCCCGCTCTGGCTCAGGTTGTAGGCCTCGTCGAAGGTCACCAACACCTCGTACACCAGCGCCATCCGCTCGGCCTTCGCGTCGGTGAACGTCCCGACCTGCACGGTCGAGACGGCCTGCGCCCTGACTACTTCGAACTCGCTGTACTCCTGAAACGCCGCCTGCCCTTCGAGTTCGCGGAACGAGTCGAGGAACTCGTCGGCCGTCTCCGGCGACGACTCCTCGGCCTGCGTCGCGGCCGCCGGAGCGACCAGCGACCAGCAGACGACTGCGACCGCGAACACGCATCGGGCGTACCGCTGTGCCTCTGTCACTGTTTAGAACACCGTCCGTTCGAGTCGTTCGCGCAGTTCGTCGTGGTCGAACAGTTCGTCTATCGCCTCCAGCAGTCCGGCCGCCGCGAAGACGACCGCCGCACCCCGAACCGGGTCGTCGTCGGGCGCGTCGCGCACGAGTTGCTTGACGCCCTCCCAGAGTTCGCGGGCCGGAGCGACAACCGCCACGTCCGACCGCTCGTCGTTGATGCGGTCGTCCACCGCCTGCAGTTGGGTCCGGACCGGTTGGCGCTGTGCCGTGCGGTCCTCCCCGAGGAGACCGAACAACGTCTCGACCTCGAAGTCGCCGTCCCACGAGACGCGCGCGTCGGCCATGTCCACGCAGGCCCCGAACAGGTCGGTGTTGCGCTTGGTCGCCATCGCGTCGTCCACGAGTTCGACGGTCTCCTCGGCCGTGTCGAGGAGCGCCGCGACCACCTCGTCGGGGTCGGCGTCGGCGGTGGCGAACCGGTGGCCCTCCCGCGGGAGTCGTTCGACGGCGTCGAGGAGAGCGGTCACGACGCTCCCGTAGTAACGGGGAATCGCCACGTCGCGGCCCGAACCGGTCGTCAGTTCGTCCACGTCGCGTCGAATCTCGGCGATGCGGTCGCGCTGTCGGCGACCCAGCGAGTACTCGAAACTCGCGTCGAGGGTCGCGCGAGCGCGCCGACCGTCGCGCACGCTGACGCGCTTGGACTGGACCGCGAAGGCGTCGCCGGGAATCTCGGTCCCGACCTCGTACTTGCCGACCGGGAGGCCGGTGAACCCGGCCACGCCCTCGTCGTCGGTCGTCCCCTCGCGCTGGCCGCCGACCTCGCGGACCGCCTGCTCGCGCGAGCGCGTCTCGACGGGCAGTCCCGAGACCGGCGTCCCGTCCACGGTGACGGTCACGTCGAGGCTCCCGGTCCGGAGGTCGAGGGTCAGGGACTCCTCGGGGGCGCTACCGCCGCCGAGCGACACCGTGGTCGCGTCGCCGTCGTACTTCTCGTGGCTGGCGGACAGTTCGACCTCGTCGGCTTCGAGCGGGAGTTCGAACGCCACGCGTCCGTCGGAGTCCGTCCGGCCCGTACTGCTCTCGCCGCCGTCGAGCGTGGCCGTCACCGGGACGTTCGAGAGCGGTTCTCCGTCGTCGTCGGTCACGATCGCCGCGGCGTTCTGCGGGCCGAGTTCGAATCGAAGCGTCGCGTCGGAGTTGATGGTCCGCCGACGCTTCTGGTCGCTCACGTCGCCGGACTCGGCCGTGAACGTCCACCTGCCCCGGCCCAGTGACAGCGACCCGGTGCCGTCGGTCAACTCGATCTCCTCGCGGCCCCCGTCGGCGCGCGCCGTGCTGCCGTGCTTCTTGGCGACGACGGTCACCGGCTCGGCCGCCAGTTCGCTCCTCGCGGCGTCCATCGCTCGAAGCTGGACTTCGTGGTCGGTACCTCCCGAAGTCGCTCCGGCGCTTCCGCTCGAACTGTCTCCTCTGGAATGGAGGAACGCGCCGCCGATGACGCCGACGAGGAGAACTCCTCCGATACCGGCGACGAGCATCAGGTTGTCCTCGATTAAGCTGAACGTCCCCGACGAGCCGTCGCCGCCGCTCCCGCCGTTCGCGGCGTCACCGGCCGCGTAGAACAGCGTATCGCTCGCCGATTCGTTGCCCGATACCTCCGCGCGGACGAACTGCTCGCCCGTCACGACGAGGCGGTAGCTCCCGTTGGGGTGTAGGCGATAGCGCGTCGAACTCAGGTTCACGTCGCCGTTCTCCACGGGGACCGACACCGAGACGTACCGCGACTGGTTGGTCGCCGAGGAGGCCTGCGAGACGTTGGTCAGCCAGACGGTCGTTCGCGTCGCGGATACCGACTCGTCGGCCAGCGACACGACGCTCCCGTTCTGCGTGACGTTCGCCGTAATCGTCTCGGTCGTGCGGGCCTGCTCGGTGACGTTCTCGAACAGCGGTTGGCCGTCGCGGTACGCCGAGACGGTCCAACTGCTCGCGGCCGCGAGCGCCGAATCGGACACTGTGAGTCGGCCGTCCGTCGCGGTCACTGCACCGGCGAATCGCGCGCCGTTCGTCTCGACCGTGAGGTCGTACTCGCCGCCCGCGAACAGCGGGTTCGACACCGCGAGCGTCCCGCCGTCGAGCGCCGTGACGCTGGTCGCGCGCTCGACGTGCGCCCGGAGATTTATCGAGGTCGTCGCGCGGTTCGACACCGCGAGGTTCGCGTTCTCCTTGAGCGGGAGCGACAGCGCGCCCGCGTCGAACGAGACGGCGAGATACGAGTCGTTGCCCTCGTACTGGACCGTCCCCGACACCGGCTTCTTCGAGCCGCCGAGCGTCACCGCCACCGACTGGCCGCCGCCGTAGCCGAGCGCCTGCGTCAGCGGCACGCGGAGTTTCCCGTTCCCGAATTCGGCGTTCTTGGTCTTCCCGAACTTCAGGTGCCGGAGGTTCGCGGTCTCGTTGAACAGTTCGGTACCGTTCGACTTCACCGTCACCCGCGTCCGGTTCAGATTCTGTTTCGGAACGCTGAGTTTCTTCACCGGGACGGGGAACGTCTTCGTCGCGTTCTTCGTCGTCACGCCGACCGTCCTGCCGCCCGCGACCGAGACGGTAATCTTCTTCGTCGCGGTCGCGTTCTCGCCGAGTTGGACGACGAGCGTGTCGCCGTTCCGGGTGACGTGGTCGGTTCCGTCGTTGGCGGCCCCCAATCCGGCGACGCCCGCGACGACCGACAGCGCCAGCAGGGCCGCCAACAGCGCCGCCCCGAGGCGTTCGCGTCGTGAGGAGTTCGTCCCGGCCATGCTACCCCTCGTTGATTTCCATGTACTCGGTCAGGTTCTCCTCGATGCGCCGGAGTTCGTTCGCGGGCAGGCGGGCGTTCCCGAGCGACCGCCCCGACTGGAGGCTCTCCTTGTACTCCTCGAACTCGTCCCACGAGTGGTCGAGCAGGGGGTCCAAGTCGAACCCGCCGAGCAACAGCAACACGTCCACCTCGTTGCTCCGGTCCTGTTTGGGCGTGAGGCTGGTCATCCCCGAGGCACCCAGCAGACCGTGCTTGCGCTTCCACTCGTTGAAGGCGTTCTGCACGTCGGGTTCCGTGATGTCGCCGCTCTCTATCATGTGTTCGGGCGCTCGCACCACCGCGTAAGTGACCCGTGAGGTGCCCACGTCCATCGGGACGAAGGCGTTCTCGGCGGCCTTGTCGAACATGTACTCCATCTCGAAGAGGTCGCCGTTCAACTCGGTCGCCACCGCCGGGGTGAAGTGGTACGCCCCGATTTGGGACGGCACCGTCACGTAGTCCTGAATGTCGATGACGCCGCGGGTCTCCCGGCCCGCGCCGATCATCAGGTCGATGGCCGAGATTATCTGGTCGTTGACCTCGCTGTAGTCGGTGCCGGTGGTCTCGTCGTCGCTGAGATGCGAGTTGGCGACCAGCAACACCATGTCGGCGTTCTGGCTCCCGTCGTCCGACCGGAGGAGTCGCGAGAGACCGCAGACCGCGTTGAACTGGCGCTGGGGTGCCTCGTAGTAGTAGGGCCAGACCGCCAGCGCGGCGTGGATGGTGCTGTCCATCCACTGCTTGTGCTGGCTGGTGTCGAGACCGCTCCGGAACTGGTCGATGACGTAGGGAATCGACCCGTTGCCGGTGCCGCCGCCGAGCGTCGCGGCGTGGAGGAACGCGTCGGTGTGACCGCTCAGGTCGCTGATGCTGGCGACGATGCGGTCCAAGTCCTCGCGCGCGGCCTCCTTGCCGGTGACGAAGAAGTTGCCCGCGCCCTGCTGGGACCCGAACTCCAAGGCGTGGCGCGCCCACGGGTCGCCGTCGATGCGGTCCTCGATTCGGGTGATGGTGTTTCGGATGTCCGCGCGGTTCGTGTTCATCACGAGGATGCGGTCGTCGATACCGGGGTTGTCCGACCGTGTGAAAAACTGCGAGGCGATTCGCCCGCCACCCTCGCCGGAAGCGATGACCATCCACTGCGTGTACGTGTTCTGCTTGCTTGACATGTTAGGCTCGTTTCGTTACTCCGTCGGAAGTGAGTTCGACCGACTCCCCGAACTCGGCGTCGGCGACGGCTTCCCGAATCACGTCGTCGGGGAGCGGTGCCGACAGGAACCGGCTTCTGAAGTCGTCGAACGTCATCGTCTCGTCGTCGTCGAGGTTGTGCTGGACGACCATCTCGACCTCCCGGTCGAGTTGCTCGCCGTCGTAGGCGACCACGCCGTCGGCGTCGGTCCGCGTGACCGAGAGGTCGG
Source organism: Halorussus salinus (assembly GCF_004765815.2). NCBI lineage: Archaea > Methanobacteriati > Methanobacteriota > Halobacteria > Halobacteriales > Haladaptataceae > Halorussus > Halorussus salinus. The sequence goes on from NZ_ML974127.1 coordinate 277,361, forward strand.
CCTCCTCGGCCCAGATGGCCAACAGGCACGGCACGTAGTCGTCGGTGATGGGGTAGTCCATCGACGCCGCCAGATACCCCTCGTCGTCGTACTGGTCGGTCAGGTCGTCTTCGAGGTCGGGCAGGTACTCGCGGATGTCCGCCTCGACGCCCTCGCAGACCTGCTCGCGCAGACCCACCTCGTCCATCGTGAGTTCGACCCGCGCGTCGTCCTCGACCGTGACCGTCTCGGTCGGCGTCCGGTAGTCGTCGGGGTCCGGAACCGCCCGGACCTCGTACTCGCCGAAGGGGACCTCCTCGAAGGTGACCTCCTCGGCGAGGTGGGTCCGGCGGTGTTCGCTGTCGTCGTGGGCCGTGCCCTCGATTTCGATGGCGACGCCCCGCTTGGGACCGCCCTCGTCGAACTGGGCGAACACCGTCACGTCGTGGGTCTCGCCGTCGCCCGCCGCGACGAGCGCCGGTCCCGTCGAGTCGTAGGACACCTCGGCGTGCTTGCGGGCGTAGAGGTCCATGAACGCGCCCGCGTCCTTGACGGGCAGGTCGTCGGACGTGACCTCGGCGTTGGCCCGAATCTCTTGGTCGATGACCGACTCGATGTCGTCGTACGACCGCGCGACCGACGCCTTCTCCGAGAGGGCGTCGAGCGCGTTCGAGAGGTCGCCGACCGCGCCGGTCCACGTCAGCCGGAACTGGTCGAGGTCGTCGGTCCGCCGGAGTTGGGACTCGTACTCCTCGTCTCCAGCCGAGGGCCACTCGTAGTAGTCGGCGGGCACGTCGGCCCGGCCGAGCGCCGACAGGTCGTCTTCGAGGTCGCCCTCCATCTCCGCGACCATCTCGATACAGACCTCCCGGAGGTCGTCGCGATGCTCCCGGAGGTCGCTCACGTCGAGCGCCGAGTCCAGCGACGCCATCGCGGCGTCTATCTCCTCGACGCGCTCGACGTGGCGATTGGAGACGTACTCCTCGACCACCGACGACTGGACGGTCTCCAGCAGGTTCTCGACCGACTCGCGGTCGGCCTCGAACCGCCCGGAGAGGTCGCCTTCGAGCGCGGCCTGCGCGTCGAGTACCGCGTCGACCGCGCCGTCGTAGTCGTCGGCCTCGGCCCGCGACTGGGCGTCTTCGAGGAGGTCCCGAACCTGCGCGTCGTCCACCCGGCCGTCAACGTCGCCGAGGAGCGTCTCGACCTCGCCGCTGGCTCGCTCCACGACCGCGGCCGCGTCGGCGCGGTGGTCGGCCAGCACGTCTTCGAGTGCCTCGATTTCGTGGCTCGCGTCGTCCACGGCCTGCTGGCCGCGCCACGACCGAACGTCCACGAGGTCGGCGTCTTCGAGTCGGCCGAGGGTGTCGCGGAGTCGCCGGAGTTCGCTCCGGACGAACTCCTCGAAGGAGTCGGTCAGGGTCGCGTCGAGGTCCCGCACGTCCGACTGGATGCGCTCCAAGTCTTGGATGTCGGCCGACCCGAACCGCTTGGTCGAGTACGTTCCCGCCGCGGTGTCGAAGCTGACGCCCTGTTCTTCGAGGTCGTCGGCGACCTGCTCCACGTCGGTCTCCACGTCGTCGGCGGTCCAGTCGGGGTACTCGGTGCGAAGCGCCTCGAATTCCGTGTGGAAGTCCCGAAGGTCGGTCGCCGTCTCGGTCGCCTGCTGTTTGGTGTAGTTCGATTCGCTGGTACCCTGTCGGGAGACCACGCTCCGGACGTAGACGCCGACGCCGACGACCAGTAGCGTCGGAATCCCGATGGCGATGAAGCCGACGCCGAGCTGTGAACTCGTGAACAGGAACAGTCCGAGTCCGACCGCCGCCGCGACGATGACGATGCCGCCGATGCCGAGTGCCGATTTGGTTTCTCGTTTCATAGGAGTCCTCCGAGGGTCGAGAGTCCGCCGAGTGCGACCAGTCCGCCCGCCGTCAGCGCGACCACGAGGAGCGCGAGGCCGACCGCCCGCGTCAACACGCCCAGCCCGTAGCTCACGTCCGAGTTGACCTGTCGGTCGTACCGGATGGCTTCGAGTTTGCTCGCGGTCAGTTTCCAACCGGGGAGCGCGCCGACGACCAACCCGACGAGAGCCGCCCCGCCGAGGTTGAATAGCACCGTCGTCTTCGCGTCGCCTCCGGCGGTTTCGAGCGCCGAGCGGTATCGCTTCATCGCGCGCTCGGCCTCGGCGTCCGCTCGCCGCTCGTCGCTCCGAGCGGCTTCGAGCGCCGCCAGCGCGGTCGTCCGTCCGTCCGCCCGCCACGCCGTCTCGTAGAGGAGCGTTTCGAGCCGCTTACCGCGAGTCGCCACGGCGCTCCGGTCGTCCGCGACCGCGGCGACGACCGTCTCGTTGATCGTTTCGGAGTCGGCGTCACCGGATTCGAGCGCGGCGGCCGACTCGTTCAGTCGCTCCGCCGAGTCGTTGAGGTCCGAGAGCGACGCGAGGTAGTTCCGTTCGGCTTCCCGGTACTCCTCGGCCGCCGACGCGTTGTCGAAGGACAGCGAGCCGTTCGCCAGCCTCGAATCGACGCTCGGCGTCTGCTGGACGACGACCGAGACGCCCGCCAAGTTCTGCTTGCCCGAGACGAGTCCCGGCAGGTCCACGCTGGACTCCTCGCCGGTCACGCGCACGGTCACGGTCGCGTCGGTTCGGTTCAAGACTTCCAAGCCCTCGGGGTTCTGGAGCTTCCACTCCGGCCCGCGGGTGGACTTCACGTCGCCGTCCTTACACAGGGCGACGCGGAACGTCGTTCCGGGGTAGAGCGTCGTCTCGTCGGTCAGAACCTGCTGTGGCGTCGGGTTCGACGCGCCCGGCAGGACGCCGACCAGCACCTCGCCGCCGGAGGTCTGGCCGCACGCCGCCTCCGCGTCGGGGTAGGTCGCCGCACCCGCAGTCGCCGGGACCGCCCCGAAAAGTAGGGAAACGACGATCAGTCCGGCCAAAATCCGTCTCATCCGCTCTCACCTCGGTTCACGTACGCCACGACGCCGCCGCCGACCAGTCCGACCGCGAGTCCGAGTCCGGCCCCCGCGATTCGGGGAACCCACGGGTCCTCGGCGGCCGCCAGCGCGGCCGTCGTCGCGTCCGTCTGTGCGTCTATCTGGTCGGCCAGCGCGGACGCGGCCACGGGGTCGGCGACGCTCGCGGCGGTTCCGGCCGACGCCGCGAGGAGCGTCGAGACGGCCACAAAGCCTATCAAGATGACACTTCGTCTCATGCCACTTGCCGCGCCTCGTTCTGTCGCTCGTACTCGTCCGCTCGCTCCTCTATCTCCGTGATTCGGTCCACGTTCTCGCGCCGATAGGTGTAGAGCGAGGTGAACGACGCCAGATTCCGGCGCGTAAGCGCGACGCCCATGTTCACCTCGGGGGACTTCGATTCGAGGAACCGACGCATGGTCGAGGTCTCGATGCCCTTGCTCCCGCCCGAGACGTACTCGACGGGCGCGCGGACGAGACCGATGGCCTTCTCCGCGTCGTCGGGCGACGCCTCCGAGAGCGTCCGCTTGCTCGCCGCGAGTCGGGGGAGCGCGCTGCTGTCTACCGACTGACCGCCGACGAACGGCAACAGGTAGCCCAGCAGGGAGCGTGTCATCGTGACCGACCGACCGAGCGTCGCGTACCCCGGCCGGGCGTTCGTCCCTCGCGTGTCGAACGACAGCGAGGTCACCACGTCCTGTAGGTCCACGACCGGCGGGTCCACGTCGTCGTACTCGCCGGGGTCGATTCGCTCCAAGGTCGATCCCGAGATGAGATCGACCAGCCCCGACGCCACGTACTCGTTGTACTCCGAGAAGCGGCCCTCCGCGGCGTCCTCGTAGGCGAGCCGCTGGTTGTCCACGAGGATGACGCCGTCGACGGTCTCCTCCAGTCGGTCGAGTCCGTAGACGGTGTTCCACGCCTGTCGGCCCGCGCTGATCTGTTCGTCGTCCTCTGCGACTGGTCCCTTCGTGTTGGGCAACACCGCGACGCCGATGACCTGCGCCACGCCGTCGGTGTACTCCTTGATGGCCTCGGCAACGTGGGGCGCGATACCGCAGCCGGTACCGCCGCCCAGTCCCAGACAGACGAACGCGAACGGGATGTCTCCCGGCGTCCCGTCCGGTTCGTCGAAGTGCGCCGAGAGCTTGTCCAGCAACTCCTCGCGGTGGCTCTCCATCACTTGGTCGGCCTGCACTGGATTCCGACCGAAGCCACCGGTCACCTGCTCCTCGAATCCCGGCGTGCCTCGCTCGACGAGACCGTGACGCTCGGCGATGCCGTACTGGTGTGCCTCGCTCACGTTCGAGAGGTTCCGAAGGTCCCGGATGGTCGAATTGAACACCAAGGGAGCCGCGGGCGTGGAGACGCGCCTGTGCCCGAACACGTCGTCCACGATTGCGCTGCCCGCTTGCCCGGTGCCAGCAAATATATATACCATGTCGGTACGTCGGTCACTTATCCACAAAGCGAACACATATACCTAACGGAAAAAGAAATTCAAGGATGCGCGAATTCGAGCAGGATTGGTAAGTTTTGCGCGGTTACGCTTCTAGCATGGAAGGCCGACGATAGGTCGGCCGCCGGTCACCTACCCCCGAAGTCGTCGGAGCATCACGCTGTACTCGTTTCGCTCGTAGAGCTTCTCCACGTGGTCGAGCGTCTCGTCGGCCGCCGCGGCGAGTCCGGTCGCTCGGGCGTCGTCGCCGACCGACGCGGCCTCCTCGGCGTCCTCGCGGAGCGCGTCCACCAGCGAGAGGAAGTGCAGTGGGATGCTGTGGTTGTGGTCCCTGCGCCCGTCCACGTAGCGGTCCTCGAACTCCTCGCGGCGGTCGGCCACCGACGCGATGCGCTCGTCGGCCCCGGTCCCCGATTCGTTCGCGCCCTCGTCCGTGTCCGCGCCGTCGCCGAACGCGTCGTCGCCGAACATCCCGTCCCCACCGGTCTCGCCGACACTCCCGCTCGATTCGTCGAGTCGGTCGAGGAGGGTCCGGTCGTAGAATCGGAGTTCGTTGCGGACCGCGTAGGGGATGACCGCGTTCGAGTCGTCGGCCCGGTCGGCCATCCCGCGGAGGTCGCCGACCCGCTCGTCCAGCGCGTCCGCGACCGGTCCCGACCGCCCGTCGAGTCGGTCGGCCACGCTATCAGCCAACTCGGCGACCTCCTCGGGGTCCAACTCCGCCACGATGCTCTGGGTCGTGGAGGCGGCGTCCAACTGCTCGACCGCGGTGTCGAGCGCGGCCCGGAGGTCGCCGATGCCCGGCGAGGCGAGGCGGTCGAGCATCCGCTTGGCGACCGCGCTCTCGGGGCGCTGTTCCCGGCGGACCGCGGCCGCGACCGACTGGACGCCCTCGTCGTCGCGTTCGTCGCTCCCGCTCTCGTCGCTGGCGTCGCTTTCGTCGTTCTCGTCGGCCGCCGCGACCTCCTCGACCAACTGCCGGAGGCCCGCCGCCACGTCGCCGTCCGCGCGGTCGAGGTGGTCCGCGGCGCGCCGGGCGTCGCCGGGCGTGACGGCTCTGTCGTCGGGGACTTCGCTCACCGCGCGTTCGAGCGCCCGCTGGCGGTCGAGCGCCGCCACCGCACGCTCCAACGCGGCTTCGAGTTCGTCGGGGTCCGCTCGGTCGGGCGCGGCTACGGCGTCCAGCAGTCGGCGGGCCGCGGGCGACGAGGGCGTCCGGTCGCGCTGGAGTCCGGTCGCCGCAGTTGCGACCGCGCCGTCCGCGTCCGAATCGCCGGTCCGGGGCGGGCGAACCGAGAGCCTGTCACCCTCGACCGCGCGAGCGAGCGCCTCGGCCTTCTCGACGCTCGTGGCGTCCACGGCGGGCGGGTCCCGGAGGTGACGGTCGAGGTCGGCGTCGCCCGCGAGGTCGTCGAGCGCGGCTTCGAGGTCGTCGAGTCGCCGGGCTATCGCGTCGGGGTCCTCGCGGGCGTCGAGTCGCCGCGCGATGTCGGCGAGGTCGTCCTCGTCGTCGGAGCCGCGACCGAAGAACCCGGCCACCCCGAGCGCGGCCAGCGAACAGACGGTTCCGGCTACCGCGAGGCCGCCGAGGGGAACGAGCGTCTGCATGTCAGGCCATGTTCTCCCGGCCGAGACACGAGAACAGCGGGTCCACGAGGTGCCAGATGTCCCGGAGGTTTTCGGCCTGCTGGTTGTTGCCCTCCTCTTTGAGTTGCTTGGCGTGGTCGTACATCGCTTCGAGCGACGGCATCCGGGGGTTCCAGAGGGCACCCCAGAGGTACACGTCGTCCAGATACGGGATGACCATCTGGCTGACGTGGATGTCGATGGACCCGGCACTGCTCACGTCGTCGACGTTCAGGAACTCGTCGCCGCCGATTATCTCCCTGAGCGTGTTGTCGTTGACGTAGGGCGAGACTTGCTCCATCTTCTCCTCGGGGCCGTAGACGATGAAGGTACCACCCCACGCGGTCGTCGGGTCGAAGTCCGAGAGCCGGTTTTGGAACAGGGTGTTTCGGACCATGATTTCGAGCGACGACTTGTCGAGCTTTGCGTCGCGCGACCGCCCGAGAACCGGCGCGAGAATGACCGCAGGGGTGTACTCGCGGTCGATGTCCAGCGGATACTTGTCCTCGACCGGCCGGAAGCTGTCGGACACGTCGAACACCTCGCCCTGAATCGACATCGTGGCGTCCTGATCCACGATTTGGGGCGTCGAGGACATGGTGAACGCCTCCAAGTACGCGACCAGCGGCTTGTTGAGTTCGGTGTACTGGGGCGGGTTGTACTTCTCGATGCCGTCGATGCGGGGCTTCACGTCGCCCTGCACGTCCTGCAGTCGCTCGTTGTTGAACGGGATGATGGCGTCGGCCGTCTGGGAGATGCGCGCCAGTCCGACCGCGCCGTTGGTCCGCGCTCGTCCGCCGAACTTGTCCTCCGCCGAGGGGATGACGACCGAACTCAGCAGGGCCTTGTCGATGACGTAGTCGTCCGAGAGGACCTCCTCACGGACTTTCTCGGCCAGCGGCGGGGTCGAACCGCACCCGGTCCCCTTGGTGACGCTGTGGACGAACATGATAGCTTGGGCGTCCCGGATGTCTTGGGGGTCCATGTCCCAGCGGTCCCGGAAGGGGTTGCCCTCCTCGAAGTCGGCCCGGACGACCTTCTCGCCGAGGTCCCAACGCCGACCCATCCCGGAGTAGTCCTGCACGCCGAACCCGATGATGGCGTTGGGTAACAGGTCGTTACGGCTGTACTGCTTGAGTTCTTGGGCGTAGTAGGTCTGCTCCAACTCGGCGATGTTGGTGTTGAGCATCCCGTACCCGGCGAGGCCGCCGCGCCACACCATCGCTCGCTCCTCGTTGTTGCGCTCCAAGGTGTTTTTTCGGAGTAGGATGGCGTCCATGATGTTGTTGCCCGCGCCGCCGACGCCGATCATGTACCACTTCTTGCCGTACGCCGAGTCCAGCAGGTCGTCGTCCATCGCGGGACCGTCGTCCATCGGGGTCCCTATCCGATCGACGGACCCGGAGTCGTCCGGTTCCGAGTCGTCCTCGTCGCCGAGGTCCGCGGGTTCGCCCTCCTCGAACAGTCGGTCGTACCGGTCGCTGTACACCGCCCGGACCGACGTTTCGTCCGCGGCGTGCGAGCCGAGGAGGTGTTCGTCGAGGCTGTCTTCGTCCCATTCGGTCTCCGTCTGAAAGCAGATTCTGCACTTTGTCATTGTTGTCGCTCGCGTCTGTCTCCCGCTGTCTGTCGCTCTCGTACCGTGCGCCGGTCTCCTGCCGTCGGTCGCTTTCCTGCCACCGCTCGCTCTCCTGCCGTCGGTCGCTCGCCCGTCACGTCCGTCGTCGGTCGCTCGTCCGCCGTCGCGAGACTCACGCGTACTGCTCCTGATACCGCTCGTGGAGCGCGTCTATCGCCCGGTCGGTCGAGGTCCCGTCTTTCGGCACTAACTCTACGAATCCCGGCGGCGCGCCCTCCTGCACGTCGAACTCTGCGACCACGTCCGTCTGGCGCTCGGCGAACTGCTCCAAGCGATTCAGCACCGTGGGCGTGGCGACGCTCTCGGGGAGGTCGTCGGTCTGGAGCTGTGCCCGGTCGGCGTCGGTCTCGCGTCCGGCGTTCTTCAGCTCTCGGAGGACGAACAGCACCGAGTCGATTATCTCCTCGGGGCGTGCCCGCTCGTCCCGCCGGTCGCGGCTGTCGTCGGCGTCCCGGCCGCTCGCGTCTCGACTCCCTGCCTCTCGACTCTCTGCCTCCCGGCCGTCGCCGCGGCTCTCGACAGCCCCGACCGACCCGGAACCGGACGCGGCGCGAGCGGCGTCGCTCCCGGCAGTCGCTGGCTCCTCGGGGTAGGTGAGCGACACCGCGCCGTCTTCGACCCGGAACTCCACGTCGTAGTCGCGCTCGAACGCCGGTCGGAGTTCCGCGACTAGCTCCTCGTCTACGCCGCTCGGGAGCGAGACGCGCTCGCCGCCGTGGTCGATGGTCCCGACCACGCTCCACAGGAACTCCACGAGCGTCACGAGTTCGCCCGCGTCGGCCGCGGCCGACTCCACCCGGCGCTCGGCGTCGTCGAACCGACAGTCGTGGAGGTCGTCTTTCCCCGCGTCGAGTTCCGAGCGGACGTTCCGGACGCTCGGGAGGTCGTCGTGACGCCCTTCGATTGCCACCTCGGCGAGTCGGTCGGCGACCTGCCCCTCGAACCGCTCGGTCTTGTTCTCGACCGTTTCGAGGTCCGCCTCGGCCGCCTCGGCCGTCTCGGCGAACGCGGCCTCGCGCTCGCCGACGTGGGCCTCGATTCGCTCGACGTGGTCGTCCACCTGCCCGACGGCCGCGCCGACCGTCTGGAGGTCGTCGCCCTCCTCGACGTGGTTCGACAGCACGTCGCTCACGCGGTCGAGGTGGACCGACGCGTCGAACGCGGGCACGTCTACCTCGCGGAAGCGACTCGGCAAGTTCACGAGTTCGTAGGCTCGGTCGTACCGCGACCAGCACTGGACGGTGCCGTAGGTGGTCGTCACGCCCGAGGCGACCCGCTCGCGGAGTTCGTCGTCGATTCGCTCGACTTCGGCCGCCGGGTCGAGCGCGTCCACGCGACTCCGGAGCGCGGCCGCGTCCGCACGAAGCCGGTCGGCCGACTGGCGCTCGGCGGCGTCGAGGTCCTCCGCGATGTCGTCGCACTCGCGGCGGAATTCCCGGCGAGAGTCCTTCGCGCGCTCGACGCCGGTCGGCGCGACTTCCGAGAGCGCGTCGAGGTCGCCGATTCGCCGCCGGTAGGTTTCCTCGAACTCCTCGCGCTTCTCGTCCAGCTCCGCGGTCACTTCGGCGAGTTCGGCCGACTTCTCCTCGACTACCTGCTCGTCCCAGTCGTGACGAAGGGCGGCCCCGATGGCCGCGCCCGAGGCCACCACCGGCACTGCGAAGAAGCCGACGACCTGCACCGTCGGCACCTCCATGCCGAACATCGGCGCGTAGACGCCGAAGAAGAGCGCGAAGAAGAGGACCGAGACGAGTCCGGCGGCCGCGAAGGTCACGTCCCGGTTGCGCCGTCGGAACTGGGCGACGCCCTGCGCGCCCCACGCGCCCGCGATGAGGATAAAGAGGCCGAACACGAGCGTCGGACTCTGCCACATCAACACGGCGGCGGCGTCGAACACCGCGACCGACCGAATCGCGCCTTGGACACCGCCGAGTCCCGCCGACCCGAGCGTCGTCTCTACCATCGCCAACGTCGTCTGCACGAACGTCGCAAGTATCGGTACCCCTGCGAGCCCCCACGCCGCGAGCGTCGCTTTCGTTTCACGACCTGTAGCCATCACCTACATATCTCACAGGGGGGTTTCAAAACGTTTACCCTTGCTACAGATGCGGAAAATGGCGAGACAGCGCCGGAGTCGGTCAGTCCTGAAAGCTACCTGAAGAGACTGGTCTCGACGGAGACGTACGTTCGAGTCGCCTCGCTCGCCGCCGGGTCGGGACTCGCCGCACCGACCGCTCTGGCTGGCGGCGTTCTCCGGTCGAGGAGAGACGGGACTCCTCGGTCGTGAGGTAGCGTCGATAGAAAGCGCCCGAGGCGGGATTTGAACCGGAGTCAGACGGTCCGGGCGTGCGACTGATAGGGTTCAACTCCATCTAATCGACCGTTTCCGAGTCACGACGAAGCGAAGAGAGCAGTTGCTCGCCCGTTAGTTCGTCGGCAGAAAGCGCCCGAGGCGGGATTTGAACCCGCGTCACGACCGTGACAGGGTCGTATGATGGGCCACTACACCACCCGGGCTTCCGAGTGCATTTCCTCTTTTCTGCCGCGCTTATTAATGGGTATCGGTTTCGTCGCCCATTGGTAAAATCTGCCGCACGTGGGCGGGCTACTCGAACCGTTCGGACATCTCGTACTCGTTCGCCCAGTTAATCCTCGATTTCGGGGCCTTCGGATTGGGTTCCTCGACCCGTAGTCACATCTCGCCGCTTCCCGTCTCCTCGATGGGGACCCAGTACGCGGTGTCCGTATCGGGCGAGTAGACGGCGTACGCGTCGATTTCGTCCGCGGTGTAGTCGGCGTCGATTCGACCGTCGGAGTTCGTGGTCGAGGAGTAGAGATTGAACCGGACCGTGCCGTCGATTCGACTCCTCGTCTTGCACTGGACGCGGTAGCGCCGGGTTCCGTCGTCTACGACGAGGTCGTAGCGGTCGCTGTCTCCGAAGGGGACCGACACGGAGACTCCGGCGGCCATTAGTCGCCCGAGAAGCGTCGCTTCCGTCTCGTCTCCTCTGCGTGATGGATTCACGAGTCGCTACAAGATGTGCCGTCATCGTATTTAACGGACGGGTCATCTCGGAGAACAACGAATCGACCACTCGAAGCGAGGAGACGCACCGCTCCACGATTAGTTCGTCGGCAGAAAGCGCCCGAGGCGGGATTTGAACCGGAGTCAGACGGTCCGGGCGTGCGGCCTACGGCCGTTCCGGGCGTGCGACTGACAGGGTTCAAATCCCTCTAATCGACCGTTTCCGAGTCACGACGAAGCAAGAGAAATCACTGCTCGGAAGTTGGTTCGTCGGAGAAAGCGCCCGAGGCGGGATTTGAACCCGCGTCACGACCGTGACAGGGTCGTATGATGGGCCACTACACCACCCGGGCTTCCGAGTGCATTCCTTCGTTGTCCCCGGTTAGACTTAAGGCTTCTCAAACGACTCCGGTACGGGACTCCCTCTCGGTGTCGTCGGCTTCCGTTCTGCGCGGATGCTCCTCGCCGCAAACAATTTATATCTCGACGGAGTGGGTGACAATCGTAGGCACCCTCCTCGGTTGGGGGTAGTGGGGTCGAACAGCTAGCGGTCCGAGAGCTACTTAGCAAGCCTTAAATGAATTCCCTGTGTAATGCCCTGTAGTATCTCGTGATAGCCATTTCTCCCTCTGCGCAGACAACCCATCGCCACACATGGTAGACGTAAGCCAACACGACATGGTTCCGGACCACAGCGTCGTCGACGACGAGGAGTTAGACGGCGTGTTAGAAGAGTACGACATCAAATCGACCGACTTGCCGAAGATAAAACGGACCGACCCCGCGCTCCCCGACGACGCGGAGGTCGGCGACGTGATCAAGATCGTGCGCGACTCCCGAACGACAGACACCGCGACCATATACCGACTCGTCGTAGAATAATAATGAACAGAGAAGACCGACGCGAGATTTCCCGAGAGTACTTCTCGAAGGAACGGCTCGCAGAACACCACTACCGCTCGTTCAACAGCTTCCTGAGTCGCGGCATGCAGCAGGTCGTCGACGAGAAGGGTACCGTCGACACCGACATCGGCGACAAGGAAGACGAGGAACCAGTCCACGTCGAGTTGGGTGACGTTCGCATCGTCACTCCGCGCGTGCGTGAGGCGGACGGGAGCGAGGAACTCCTCTACCCCCAAGAAGCCCGCCTCCGGAACATTACCTACGCCGCGCCCGTCTTCATGGAGATGTCCATCGTCAAGGGCGAGGGCGAGGACGAACGCGTCGTGGACTCGACGGAGACCAAGGTGGGGCGGATGCCCATCATGGTCGGCTCCGAGAAGTGTAACATCGCGGGCTTCTCGGACGACGAACTCATCGAGATCGGCGAGGACCCCGCCGACCCCGGCGGCTACTTCATCGTCAACGGCTCCGAGCGCGTCCTGATGACGAGCGAGGACCTCGCGCCGAACAAGATTCTCGCGGAGTACGACACCAAGTACGGCGACGAGATTCAGGTCGCCAAGACGTTCAGCCAGCGTCGTGGCTACCGCGCGCTCGTGCTGGTCGAGCGGACCCGCGACGGCCTGTTGGAAGTGTCGTTCCCCTCCGTCTCGGGGAGCGTCAACTTTGTGACGCTGGTCCGGGCGCTCGGCCTCGAATCCGACGAGGAGATCGTTCACCGCGTCTCCGACGACCCCGAGGTCGTGAAGTTCATGCTGGAGAACCTCGAAGAGGCGGAGGTCCAGACCGAGGAGGAGGCCATCGAGTCACTGGGTAAGCGCGTCGCCTCCGGGCAGGGCAAGAACTACCAGCTCAAGCGCGCCAACTACGTCATCGACCGCTACCTCCTGCCCCACCTCCACGAGGAGGGCGTCGAGGAGGAGGACGTGCGCATCAACAAGGCGTACTACCTCTGTCGGATGGCCGAGGCCTGCTTCGAGTTGGCCCTCGACCGGCGCGAACCCGACGACAAGGACCACTACGCCAACAAGCGCCTGAAGGTCAGCGGCGACCTGATGAAAGACCTCTTCCGGACCGCGCTGAACAAGCTGGCTCGGGACGTGAAGTACCAGTTGGAGCGGGCCAACATGCGCAACCGCCAACTGTCGGTCAACACCGTGGTTCGGTCGGACGTGCTGACCGAGCGACTCGAACACCCGATTGCGACCGGGAACTGGGTCGGTGGTCGCTCGGGTGTCTCCCAACTGGTGGACCGCACGGACTTCATGGGGGTCCTTTCGCACCTTCGGCGACTTCGCTCGCCGCTGTCGCGGAGCCAGCCTCACTTCGAGGCGCGGGACCTGCACGCGACCCAGTGGGGTCGCATCTGTCCCTCCGAGACCCCGGAGGGACCGAACTGTGGGCTGGTGAAGAACTTCGCGCAGGCGATGGAACTCTCCCAGAACATCGAGAACGAACAGGGACTGAAACGAGAACTGGCGTCGATGGGTGTCGAAGGCATCCCCGGTATCGAAGGCGTCGAACCAACTGCAAGCGCAGACGACTAACATGAGTCAGGGACGAGAAGCGAAAGTATACGTGAACGGTAGTCTGGTCGGGACCCATCCCGACCCGGAACAGCTCGCAGAACAGGTCCGCCACGCGCGTCGCCGCGGCGACGTGAGCGAGATGGTCAACGTCTCGGTTAAAGAGCGGACCCGCGAGGTCATCATCAACGCCGACGCGGGGCGCGCCCGGCGGCCCCTGCTGGTCATCGAGGACGGCGAACCCCTCGTCACCGAGGAGGAAATCGCCGCCGTCGAGAACGGCGACTTGGACTTCGACGACCTCGTGGAACGCGGTAAGGTCGAGTTCATCGACGCCGAGGAGGAAGAGGACATCTACGTCGCGGTGGACGAAGACGACCTCACCGAGGACCACACCCACCTCGAAGTGGACCCGCAGCTCATCTTCGGTATCGGTGCGGGCATGGTGCCCTACCCCGAACACAACGCCTCGCCTCGGATTACGATGGGGTCGGGGATGATCAAGCAGTCGCTCGGGCTTCCCGCGGCGAACTACCGCATCCGGCCCGACACCCGCCAACACCTGCTTCACTACCCGCAGCTTTCGATGGTCAAGACCCAGACCACCGAGCAGATCGGGTACGACGACCGCCCGGCCGCCCAGAACTTCACGGTCGCGGTCATGTCCTACGAGGGCTTCAACATCGAGGACGCGCTCGTCCTCAACGGCGGCTCCGTGGACCGCGCGCTGGCTCGCTCGCACTTCTTCCGGACCTACGAGGGCGAGGAGCGACGCTACCCCGGCGGTCAGGAGGACCGCTTCGAGATTCCGAGCGACGACGTGCGCGGCGCGCGCGGCGAAGACGCTTACACCCACTTGGACGACGACGGGCTGGTCAACCCCGAGACCAGAGTAGACGAGAACTCGGTTCTGCTGGGCAAGACCAGTCCGCCCCGGTTCCTCGAAGAACCCGACGACATGGGAGGCCTCTCGCCCCAGAAGCGCCGGGAGACCTCGGTCACGATGCGCTCCGGTGAGTCGGGCATCGTGGACACCGTGACCCTGATGGAGGGCGAGGACGGCTCGAAGCTCTCGAAGGTCTCGGTGCGCGACGAGCGCATCCCGGAACTCGGCGACAAGTTCGCGTCCCGGCACGGCCAGAAGGGTGTCGTCGGCCACATCGCACCGCAGGAAGACATGCCCTTCACCGAGCAGGGCGTCGTTCCGGACCTCATCATCAACCCCCACGCCCTGCCGTCCCGGATGACGGTCGGCCACGTGCTGGAGATGATCGGCGGGAAGGTCGGTGCCCTCGAAGGGCGGCGCGTGGACGGCACGCCGTTCACGGGTGAGGACGAGGAGGAACTCCGCGGCGGACTCGAAGAGCAGGGCTTCAAGTCCTCCGGCAAGGAGATCATGTACTCCGGAATCACCGGAGAGAAGATCGAGGCCGAAATCTTCATTGGCACCATTTTCTACCAGAAGCTCTACCACATGGTGTCGAACAAGCTCCACGCTCGCTCGCGCGGCCCGGTGCAGGTGCTGACGCGCCAGCCGACCGAGGGTCGCGCCCGCGAGGGTGGCCTGCGCGTCGGGGAGATGGAGCGGGACGTGCTCATCGGGCACGGTGCCGCCCTCACCCTGAAGGAACGACTGCTGGACGAATCGGACCGCGAGTGGATCTACGTCTGTGCCAACTGTGGCATGAGTGCGGTCGAGAACGTCGAGCAGAACCGCGTCTACTGTCCGAACTGCGACGAGGAGACCGACATCCACGAGATAGAGATGTCCTACGCGTTCAAGCTACTGCTGGACGAGATGAAGGCGCTGGGCATCGCCCCGCGACTCGAACTGGAGGACGCAGTCTAACATGTCAACAGGACAAACACCCAAAGAGATCGGCGAGATCAGCTTCGGGCTGATGGACCCCGAGGAGTACCGCGAGATGTCGGCGACCAAGATTATCACCGCCGACACCTACGACGACGACGGCTTCCCCATCGACATGGGGCTGATGGACCCGCGACTGGGCGTCATCGACCCCGGTCTGGAGTGCAAGACCTGCGGCAAGCACTCGGGGTCGTGTAACGGCCACTTCGGTCACATCGAACTCGCCGCGCCGGTCATCCACGTCGGGTTCACGAAGCTCATCCGACGGCTCCTGCGCGGGACTTGTCGGAACTGCTCGCGACTCCTGCTCACCGACGAGGAGAAAGAGAAGTACGAGAGCAAACTCACCCGGACCCGCGAACTGGGCAACGACCTCACGGACGTGACCAAATCCGCGATTCGAGAGGCCCGTAAAAAGGACCGGTGTCCCTACTGCGGCGAGGTCCAGTACGACATCAACCACGAGAAGCCCACGACCTACTACGAGGTCCAGCAGGTCCTCACGTCGGAGTACTCCGAACAGATTGCCGCCGCGATGCAGGGCAAGAGCGAGGACGGCGAGGATGAGCGCGAACCGATGGCTCCGCAAGAACTCGCCGAGCAGACCGACATCGACCTCGACCGCATCAACGAGATCATGTCCGGGGAGTTCCGGCCCCGCGAGGACGACCGGAAGGCCATCGAGAAGGCGCTGGACCTCGATCTGACCGAAGAGGACATGAACAAGCTGATGCCCAGCGACATCCGCGACTGGTTCGAGGACATCCCGGACCAAGACGTGGAGACGCTCGGCATCAACTCCGAGCGCTCCCGTCCGGAGTGGATGATTCTGACGGTCCTTCCGGTGCCGCCCGTGACCGCCCGTCCGTCCATCACGCTCGACAACGGCCAGCGCTCCGAGGACGACCTGACTCACAAGCTGGTGGACATCATCCGCATCAACCAGCGGTTCATGGAGAACCGCGAGGCTGGTGCGCCCCAACTCATCATCGAGGACCTCTGGGAACTGCTTCAGTACCACGTCACCACCTTCATGGACAACGAGATTTCGGGGACGCCGCCCGCCCGACACCGTTCGGGCCGACCGCTCAAGACCCTCTCTCAGCGCCTGAAGGGTAAGGAAGGTCGCTTCCGGGGAAGCCTCTCCGGCAAGCGCGTGAACTTCTCGGCGCGGACCGTCATCTCGCCGGACCCGACCCTCTCGCTCAACGAGGTCGGCGTCCCCGAGCGCGTGGCCCGCGAGATGACCCAGACGATGAACGTCACCGAGCGCAACAGGGACGAGGCCCGCCGCTACGTCGCCAACGGCCCGGAGGGCCACCCCGGCGCGAACTACGTCAAGCGACCCGACGGCCGACGCCTCAAGGTGACTGAGAAGAACTGCGAGGAGCTAGCGACGAAGGTCGAGGCCGGGTGGGAGGTCAACCGCCACATGGTCGACGGCGACATCGTCATCTTCAACCGCCAGCCGTCGCTCCACCGGATGTCCATCATGGCCCACGAAGTGGTCGTGATGCCGTACAAGACCTTCCGGCTCAACACCGTCGTCTGTCCGCCGTACAACGCCGACTTCGACGGCGACGAGATGAACATGCACGCCCTGCAGAACGAGGAGGCCCGCGCGGAGGCCCGCGTCCTCATGCGCGTGCAGGAACAGATTCTCTCGCCGCGCTTCGGCGAGAACATCATCGGGGCGATTCAGGACCACATCTCCGGGATGTACCTCCTGACCAACGAGAACCCCCACTTCAACGAGACGCAGGCGCTCGACCTCCTCCGGGCGACTCGCATCGACGAGTTGCCCGAACCGTCGGGCACCGAAGACGACGGCTCGCCCTACTGGACGGGTCGAGACATCTTCTCGGAACTCCTCCCGAGCGACCTGAACTTGGAGTTCACCGGCACGGTCGGCGAGGACGTAATCGTCGAGGACGGCCAACTCGTGCAGGGGACCATCGCCGAGGACGAGGTGGGCGAGTTCGGCGGCGAAATCGTGGACACCATCACGAAGGTCTACGGCAACACGCGCTCGCGCATCTTCATCAACGAGGTCGCGGCGCTGGCGATGCGGTCGATCATGCACTTCGGGTTCTCCATCGGTATCGACGACGAGTCGGTTCCGCCGGAAGCTCAGAACCGCATCGACGAGGCCATCGACAACGCCTACGACCGCGTCGAGGAGCTTATCGACACCTACCAGAACGGCGACCTCGAATCGCTGCCCGGCCGGACGGTGGACGAGACGCTGGAGATGAAGATCATGCAGACGCTAAGCAAGGCGCGTGACTCCGCGGGTGACATCGCCGAGGATCACTTCGCCGACGACAACCCGGCCGTGGTCATGGCCGAGTCCGGCGCACGTGGGTCGATGCTCAACCTGACCCAGATGGCTGGCTGTGTCGGCCAGCAGGCGGTTCGGGGCGAGCGCATCAACCGCGGCTACGAGGACCGCACGCTGAGCCACTACAAATCCGACGACCTCTCGGCGGAGGCCCACGGCTTCGTGGAACACTCCTACACCGGCGGTCTCGACCCCCGCGAGTTCTTCTTCCACGCGATGGGTGGCCGCGAGGGGCTGGTGGACACCGCAGTCCGTACCTCCAAGTCCGGCTACCTCCAGCGCCGTCTCATCAACGCGCTCTCGGAACTCGAAACCCAGTACGACGGCACTGTGCGGGACACCTCCGACACCATCGTCCAGTTCGAGTTCGGCGAGGACGGCACCAGTCCGGTGAAAGTCTCCTCGAACGACGAGGGCGACATCGACGTTGAGCAGATCGCCGACCGAGTTCTCGAAGAGGAGTTCGGCAGCGACGAGCGCAGACAGGAGTTCCTCGGCGAGAAGAAGCCGCCGACGAACCTCTCGGAACACGTCGACGCTCGGCAGGCCCAGAGCGACGACTGACGCCGCCATCGCTTTCCAACCGACACGACCCACCACGACCAACGTACGCCCACGCCACACATGACAGAATACGACGTATCCGAGGACATCGAGGCCGTCGTCGAGGACACCGACCTCCCGCGACGGCTGAAAGACGAAGTGTACAGCACCGTCGAAGCCCGCGACGGCGTCACCGCCGAGCAGGCCGACCAGATCGCCCGCGCCGCCGAGAACCGCTATCTCGACACGCGCGTCGACCCGCTCGACCCGGTGGGGACGGTCTCGGCTCAGAGTATCGGGGAGCCGGGAACCCAGATGTCGATTCCGGCCGACGAGCGCGTTTTGATTCGCCGTAACGGCGAGACCGACACGACGGAAATCGGCCCGCTCGTGGACGACCTGATGGAGGGTCGAGAGACTCGGCGCGTAGACGACCACGAGGTCGCGCTCGCGCCCGACGACCTCGAAGTCGTCAGCCTGCGCGACGACGAACGAGTCTCGTGGAAGACCGTCGAGGAGATCAGCCGACACGAGACGCCAGACGAACTGCTCGAACTCGAACTCGAATCCGGACGCTCGATTCGAGCGACGAAATCCCACTCGTTCGTCACCCGCCAAGACAACGAGGTCGTTCCCGTGACGGGTGACGACCTCAACGCAGGTGACTGGCTTCCGGTCGTCGGCGACCTGCAAGTCGGCGACGGTAGCGACACCGTAGACCTCCGGGAGTTCCTTCCGGCTGGCGACTACTGGTACACGTCCACGCTCGCAGACGGCGGTGTCGAAGCACAGCCCGGCGGCGAGGCGCAGGTCCGGAACAAACGACAGGCACTCGAAGACGGGACCCTCGACGAGCGCACCGTCTATCCGGTCCAAGGGACTACGGGCCTCCCAGAACAGTTCCCGCTCGACGAAGAGACTGGATTCTTCGTCGGTGCGTGGCTCGCCGAAGGCTCGCTGACCGACTACTACGTCTCCGTATCGAACGTGGACGCGACGTTCCAGAACCGCGTCCGGTCGTTCGCCGAGCGGTTCGACCTCTCGGTCAACGAGTACGAGAACACGAGCGGTTTCGCCGACGGGTACGACGTTCGAGTCAACGGAAAAGTTCTCGCCGACTTCGTAGAGGCGGCCTGTCTCGAAGACGGTGAGAAGGTCGTCCCCGGATTCGCGTTCGGCGCGTCTCCCGAGTTCGTTCGTGGCCTGCTCGCGGGCTACTTCAGCGGCGACGGCAACGTCGGCGAGAACTCGGTGCGAGCGAGTTCGACCTCCGAGCGACTCACCGAGGGAATCGCGTTCCTCCTCGCTCGCTTCGGACTCTACGCTACGCTCGGCGAACAGGACGACTCGAAGACGCTTCGCCTCCCGAAGAAACACGTCCCGGCGTTCGAGGAGCGAATCGGGATGGTCGGCGAGCGCGGCGAGCAACTGACCGAACTCGCGACGAGTGTCGAGAGCGACGGGCCCGACGCGACCGACATGATTCCGAACTTCGGCGACGCGCTCGAAGACGCCGCGAGTGCGGCGGAAATCCCTCAGCGGCAGGTCAACAGCGCGACGAAGCGACAGCGAATCGGTCGCCGGACGCTCGCCGACTTCGTTGCTCGCGTCGAGCGCGAGACCGACGAGCGACCCGACGCGCTGGACGACCTCGAACAGGCGGTCTCCGGCGACGTGGTCTGGGACCGAATCGAGTCCATCGAGACTGTCGAGAGTGACCACCAGTACGTCTACGACTTCTCGGTCGAAGGTTTGGAGACGTTCACCACCGCTTCGGGTGTCGTCACTCACAACACGATGAACACGTTCCACTACGCGGGCGTCGCGGAGATCGACGTGACGCAGGGTCTGCCCCGACTCATCGAGTTGGTGGACGCCCGGAAGACCCCCGACACGCCGATGATGACGGTCCACCTCGAAGACGAGTACGCGACCGACCGCGAGAAGGCCCACGAGGTCGTCTGGCAGATCGAGGCGACCCGGATTCTGGCGCTCGGTGACATCTCGACCAACGTCGCCGACATGATCGTCTCCATCGACCTCAACGAGGACACGCTCCAAGAGCGGATGATAGCCCCCGACGAGATAGCGGGCATCATCGAGGACGAACTCGGCGTCCAGACCAACCAGCAGGGGACCGTCATCGAGTTCGGCCCGGAACAGCCGAGCTATCGGGACCTCCTCCAGTTGGTCGAACAGCTCCGGGACATCGTGTTCAAGGGTATCGAAGACATCACGCGCGTCGTCATCCGAAAGGAGGAACTCGACGACGGCGAGGAGTTCGTCCTCTACACCGAGGGGTCGGCGTTCGGCGACGTGATCGAAATCGAGGGCGTCGACGCCTCCCGGACCACGACGAACAACATCCACGAGATTCACAAGAACCTCGGCATCGAGGCGGCCCGCGAGTCCATCATCGAGGAGACCATGAACACCCTCGAAGAGCAGGGGCTGGACGACGTGAACATCCGCCACCTGATGTTGGTCGCCGACATCATGACCAACCGCGGCGAAATCGAGTCCATCGGTCGCCACGGCATCTCCGGGAGCAAGGAGTCGGTCCTCGCGCGTGCGGCGTTCGAGGTCACGGTCAACCACTTGCTGGACGCCGCCATCCACGGCGAAGTGGACGACCTCAACGGCGTCACCGAGAACGTCATCGTCGGCAAGCCCATCAAACTCGGGACGGGCGACGTGGACCTCCGGATGGGTTCTACGTCGCGTAGCGAACCCGAGGCCTCGGACTGAGCGATGGTCGTCACGCTCTCGGACACGGCCCGGCAGTTCATCGCCCTCTTCGAGGACGAGACGGGCGCGACCGCCCGCGACTGCGTGGTCTTCGAGGAGGACGACGGCGACGAGCGCGTCGTCTTCCTCGTGAAAGCCGGGGACATGGCTAAGGCCATCGGGTCGGGCGGCGAGACGGTCCGGGCGGTCGAGTCCCAACTCGACCGCGAGGTCGTGTTGGTCGAGGACGCCGACACGCCCGAGGCGTTCGTCGCCAACGCCTTGGCACCCGCGGCGGTGTACAACGTCACCATCAGCGAGGACGACGAAACGATCGCCTACGCCGAGGTGGACTCGGAAGACACCGGCGTCGCCATCGGCGAGGGCGGTCGGAACATCGCCGCCGCCGAGAAACTGGCCAAGCGCCACTACGACATCGACGACATCCAGTTGACGTAGCGGACCGCCGTCCGCACCGCGGCCCTTTTCCCGTTACTTCGGATAGATGGCGATTGCTTTTGGAAATATCGAGGTTTCTCCAGCAGTCGGTCCGACCGCCGAAGCGGTCTCTCCTCTCGTTGAAACCACGCTCCCGAAATTTTAGCCGTCGAACCGTCGTTCCCGAGGGCAAGTACTTCCCGACTTCCCGTGTGGACTCTGGACGGTAACATGCCAGACAATCGCACACTCGCGGACGGCGTACCGGACGTAGACGAGCGCGACCGGCGCAACTTCCTGAAGGTCCTCGGCGTCGCGGGGAGCGTCGGCGCGGCATCGGAACTCTCGCTGTCGGACTTACGCGGCGCGGTCGGCGAGGAGTCCGCCGGGCAACTGGCGACCTACGGTGAGCGTATCCGGGCCGACCTCGCGGGCGGTCTCGACGGCGGCCGACTCGCGGGCGCGCTCTCGGGCATCGAGGCGGGCGTCGCCCGATTGCCGGAACTCCGCGCCGCGGGGTTCCCCGACGAACCCGGCACCGCGTATCAGGAGGTCGCCGCACCCGCGTGGGACGCCTACGACCACCTCGCGGAAGTGGGCCTGTTCGCGGCGGCCGAGCGCCACCTGCCGGAGTTCTCGCCCGACCACGTGCGCGCGACCGTCGCGGAGTTGGTCCGGGCCGAACCCCTGACCGCGGCGCTGGCCGACGCCGGACTCGACGAGCGCGAGCGCACCGCGGTCGTCGTGGACGCGGTCAACCAGAACGACCGCCTCGCGGAGTGGGTCACGACCGCGAGTCTGCCCGCCGACCCCGAGGGGTACGACCCCGACGACGTGGCTCCGCTCCACCAGCGCGCGCTCGGCGGGGGCCTGCTCTGGATAGACGAACTCGACCAACACCTCTGGCAGCGCGAGGTCGTCCTGACCGACGACCTCCTCGAAACCGGACTCTGGGACGCGAAACGCATCCTCGCCGGGACCCACCTGTTCGTCTCGGCGGCCCGCGACCTCGCCGGGCCGGGCGAGTTGACCGACGAGCAACTCGCGGCCGGACTCGCTGGCGGTTCCGCAGTGGCGATTCGCGGCCAAGAGGCCATCGCGGCCGACCTGTTCAGGGTGACCGACGCCGAGCGCGCTCCTCGGGGAGGTGACGCCGCATGAGTACCGACGAGGCTCACGCGAGAGTCCGCGAGACCGACGAGGGACTGCGCATCGAGTACCTCGCCGACGGCCCGACCACGGTCCGCCAGAGCGCCCAAGAGATTCCGCGACTGAACGTCACCGACGAGATGCTTCGGGACTCGGGTGAGAACCCGCAGAGTTGGCTGATGTACGGCGGTGACTACGCCCAACAGCGGTTCACCACCGCCGACGCGATTCGGCCCCGGAACGTCGATAGGCTCTCGCTAGAGTACACCATCGAGGTCGGCGAGACGGGCCGCGGGAAACTCGAAGGGACGCCGGTCGTCGTCCCCTCGGACCCGCCGGTCATGTACCAGACCAACGGTCCCGACGAACTCCGAGCGGTCAACGCCCGCTCGGGCGAAGTTATCTGGACCTACCGGTACGCTCCCGCCGAGCAGGGACCGGACGAGGCGGCCGCGCTCCTCTGTTGCGGGTCGAACAACCGAGGAGTCGCGGTCTTGGGCGACACCCTCTACATGACGACGCTGGACGCGAACGTCGTCGCCATCGACCGCTACACCGGCGAACAGCGGTGGCTGTACGACTCCGCGCCGACGCGACAGGGCTACTCCGCGACGTGGGCACCGGTCGTCTACGACGGGAGCATCCTCAACGGGAGCGCGGGCGGCGAGTACGGGATTCGGGGATTCGTCGAGTCCATCGACGCCGAGTCGGGCGAACGGGAGTGGCGCACGTGGACCACGCCACAGGACCAGTGGATAGGCGACGCGTGGCGAAACGGCGCGGCCCCCAACTGGATGACGATCACGGTCGATTCGTCGCGCGACATCCTCTACGCGAGCATGGGCAACGCCGGACCGGACGTGAACGGTATCGTCCGGCCGGGGCCGAACGTCTACACCGCCGCCGTCCTCGCGCTCGACACCTCGTCGGGCGACGTGGAGTGGTACTTCCAAGAGAGTCCCCACGGCTGGTGGGACTGGGACGCCTCCGCACCGCCGGTCCTGTTCGACGCCGAGGTGGACGGCGAGACCCAGCGAGTCGTCAGCCACGCGGGGAAGACCGGATGGAACTACCTGCTGGGTGCCGAGGACGGCAAACTCCACGAGCGCAGCGACGAGTTCAGCCAGCATCTCAACATGTGGTCGCTCCCGCAGGACACCCTCGAAGACACGCCGTGGATAATGCCTTCGGCCGACGGCGGTTCGGAGTGGAACCCGACCTCCTACAGCCGCGAGACCGGCAACGTCCACGTCAAGGCGATGAACTACCCGAGCAAGTTCCAGTGGGACGAGGTAGACGAGTGGCAGTACCCCTCGACGTATCTGGGCGGGAGTTTCACCGTCTATCCCGCGATGGACGACCCCGGCCCGGCACCCGACGAGTGGAACGGCCAGAAGGCCATCTTCTCGGCGCTCGACCCGGTGAGCGGCGAGGTCGTCTGGCAGGACGAGTGGGAGGAGTTCGCCATGGGCGGGTCGATGAGTACTGCGACCGGCCTCACCTTCACCGGCAACGGGGACGGCGAGTTCATCGCCTACGACTCGGCGACCGGCGACCGGCTCTGGCAGTACCAGTTCGACGCCGCGGTCAACTCCTCGCCGATGAGTTGGTACGACCCCGGCGTCCGCAAGCAGTACGTCGCGGTGCAGGCGGGCGGCGGCGGTCTGCGGTCGGCCAGCGACGGGAACACGGTCGGGGTGTTCTCGCTGGAGCGGTAGCCCCGCTGGCCGCATAGGTGTCGCCTGTTCGATATCTCGCGCCCCGGTTTTCACTGCGAGCGACTCTCCTGACCGAACCGAACCTAAGCGGCGCGCAAATCGTTTCGCTGAAACGCGCTCAGATTCCGTAATCGCCCCCGCTACAGCGATGTGCGACGGTTTCGTCGGCTCTAAAGAGGGAGGCTTAAGTACCTCGGACGGATAGCACACGCCATATGGCGAACGGTAAATACGCGGCTCGTAAGCTGAGGAAGGACCGCCAGAACCACCGGTGGTCCGACTCCGATTACGCCCGACGCGAGCGCGGTCTCGGGGAGAAGTCCGACCCCCTCGAAGGCGCGCCGCAGGGCCGAGGTATCGTGCTGGAGAAAGTGGGCATCGAAGCGAAACAGCCCAACTCCGCGATTCGGAAGTGCGTCCGAGTCCAGCTTATCAAGAACGGTAAGCAGGTCACCGCCTTCTGTCCCGGCGACGGTGCCATCTCGTTCATCGACGAACACGACGAGGTCACCATCGCGGGCATCGGCGGCGCGAAGGGTCGCGCGATGGGCGACCTCTCGGGCGTCAACTACAAGGTAGAGAAAGTCAACGGCGTGAGCCTCGAAGAACTGGTTCGCGGAAACGCAGAGAAGCCGGTGCGATAATCATGGCAGCAGAAGACCAGCCCGAACCCGACAAACCTGCGGGCACGGACGAAGAGGGAACGGCCGTCGCGGAACTGTTCGGCGAGTGGGACATCACCAACATCGAGTACGAGGACCCCTCGACCGAACGCTACATCACGGTCACGCCGGTCGCACACACGATGGGTCGCCACGCCTCCAAGCAGTTCCAGAAGAGCGAGGTGTCCATCGTCGAGCGTCTCATCAACCGCCTGATGCAGACCGAGGAGAACACCGGCAAGAAGCAGAAGGCGATGCAGATTACGCGCGATGCGTTCCAGAAGATTCACGACCGCACCGACGAGAACCCGGTACAGGTTCTGGTCACCGCCGTCGAGAACGCCGCCCCGCGCGAGGAGACCGTCCGCCTGAAGTACGGTGGCATCTCGGTCCCGAAGGCAGTGGACGTGGCCCCCCAGCGCCGCGTCGACCAAGCCCTGAAGTACATCGCGGAGGGCGTCCAGAGTTCGTCGTTCAAGACTTCGACCGACGCCTCCGAGGCGCTGGCCAGCCAACTCGTCGGCGCGGCCAACTACGACGTGCAGACCTACGCTATCAACCAGAAAGAAGAGAAAGAGCGCGTCGCGGCCGCGGCCCGCTAACTCGGTCCTCTCCTCTCGGTTTCGCTCCTCGGTAGTGACGACTGTCCGGAATTTCGGTCCGAGTCGACGGTCGGAGTCCCCGGTCCGGGTCGGTGGTCCGACGCGTCGGCCGAACCGATACCCGTAACTTCCCCCCCGTCAATTCGGCCATCTAACAGGTTCTGCGTCGGTCTTTCGACCGAATACCGATATTTTTAGGGTGGCCTAAAATCACGGTCGAGTATGGACGCCGATGCTCCCCGACGGTCCCGTCGGGCGCGGTCGAACGGACGGACCGGGCGGACCCGACGCGAACTCCTCGCGGCCGCCGGTGCCGCCGGAGTCGCCGGACTCGCTGGCTGTGGCAAACTCGCCCGAGGAGATTCGCGGCCCGAGTACGAACTGAACCACACCGCCGCCGAGTGGTCGCGCTACGACCCCGAGTGGGAGTCCTCACACGAGACACCTCGGACCTCGCCCCTTGATGCGTCGGTGACGCCCGAGGTGTTGGTCGAGAATCTGGAGATTCCGTGGGACCTCGCGTTCGCGCCGAACGGCGAACTGTTCCTGACCGAGCGCACGGGCCGCGTCCGGCGGTTCGACGGCGACGGACTCGAAACGGTCGCGACCCCCGACGCGGTCATCGACGCCGAGGCGATGGCTCCCGGTCCCGACGACCAACCTCACTGGGAGACGTGGTTCCTCGAGGGCGGCGAGGGCGGGATGCTCGGCGTCGCCGTCCACCCGAAGTACCCGACCGCGCCGTACCTCTTCGTCTACTTCACCGCCGAGACCGACGACGGGAAAGTAAACCGCGTGGTCAGGTACGACGTGACCGCCGACGACCCCGCCAGCACCGGCCGGGTGGTCGTGGACGGGATTCCGGCGGGCGGCGTCCACAACGGCGGACGCGTCGCGTTCGGTCCCGACAACTACCTCTGGGTTACGACTGGCGACGCCGGGCGCGGCGACCTCGCCCAAGACACCTCGTCGCTGGCGGGGAAAGTTCTCCGCGTGAACGCGGTCGGCGACCCCGCGCCGGACAACCCCGACCTACCCGGCGACGAGACCGACGCGCGAGTCTACACCTACGGCCACCGTAACCCCCAGTGCATCACGTGGCTCCCGGACGCGACCCCGGTCGTCACCGAACACGGCCCGGACGGCCACGACGAGGTAAGTCTCCTCGTCCCCGGCGAGAACTACGGGTGGCCCGAGGCCCGGACGCGCGAGGAGTACGCCGGGACCGACTACCGCCGCCCGCTGGTCAACACGCCCGAGTCGTGGGGTCCCGCTGGCGGCGTCTTCTACACCGGCGAGGCGATTCCGGCGTGGCGAAACCGACTGGTCTTCGGGTCGCTCATCGGCCAGCGGGTCAACGTCGTCACGCTCGCCGACGAGGCCCGGACTCTCCCGGCAGTCGGCGACGAACGCGGGATGGCCTTCGACGCCGACTGGCTGGACTCGCAGTACGCCGCGACCGCCCACTGGACGCTGACCGACGTGCTGGGTCGCGTGCGCCACGTCGAACAGGGACCCGACGGTCTCCTCTACGCCGTCACCTCGAACCGCGACGGCAGGCCGAAGGGCGACCGGTTCCCCCGCCAGCGCGACGACGTGCTGGTCAGACTGACGCCGGGCGAGCGCGAGTGAACCTCATCACTCCGCTCGCGGGTCGGTCACGTCACGGAGCGCGTCGCCGAGCGTCTGGAACGCGACGACGACTGCGCCGAGCGCGAGCGTGGGGAACAGCGCGCCCCACCAGTAGAACGTCGGGAAGAAGTCGTTTCGCACGCTGGTCGTCAGCACGTACCCCCACGAGGGGTGGCTCGCCGACCCGATGCCGAGGAACGATAGCGAGGCTTCCAACAGGAGGAGCCACCCGATTTGGACCGTCAACGCGGTGAACACCGCGTTGAGCGTGTTCGGCACGACGTGCTTGCGGGCGACCTCGAAGGTACTCGCGCCCGCGCTCCGGGCGGCCTGCACGTACACCTGTTCCTGCAACTGGAGCGCCTCGGACCGAACGATGCGCGCGACGCCGCCCCAGTTCAGCAGGCCGAACACGAGGACGATGAGCAACAGGCTCCCGCCGTAGGTCTCGTTGACGAACCCGAGCGCCTGCTGGGCGAGGATGATGACGAAGAACGCGGGAATCGACTGCTGGAGGTCCACGTACCGCATCAGAACCTCGTCCACTCGCCCGCCGTAAGTCGCGGCGACGGTGCCGACCGCCGTCGCCAGCGGGACGACCAAGGCGACGCAGACCGCCGAAATCTGGAGCGCGACCCGCGACCCGGCGACTATCATCCCGAACACGTCCTTGCCGCCGGGGGTCGTCCCGAGCGGGTGTTTCCACGTCCCGTGACAGAACCCGTCCACTCTCGGGCCGAGGCAGTAGCCGCTCCGGAGTACTTCGACCCCGACCGGCGGCTGGCCGATGGGCACGCCGTACCCGCCGGTCTGGCCGAAGACGGCTTGGTCCGGTCGGAAGACGAGCGGGCCGACGAGTCCGACAAGCAAGAACGCGACGAGGAGACCGAGACTCGCGGTCGCCAGTCGATTCTCCCGGATGCGTCGGAGGTAGCCGACGGTCCGCTCGCGGTCGGTCGCCAGCGGGAGGCAGACGTAAAAGCCCAGCACGTCGGCGGCGTACAGCGACAGCCAGTCGAGTCCCTTCAGGTTCGCTCCGAAGACGAGTCGGTCGGCCGGATAGACGCCGCGCCAGTCCGCGAGGAAGGCCGCGACGAGGAGGGCGAGAACCACGAGGAACGCCCAGTCGCGCCGGGCGAGTCCTGACCGCCCGCCGTCGGCGTCGGCGAGTTCCGCGTCGGTCACGGTCGGTCGGCTCATCTCTCCGCCTCCACGCGCGGGTCGATGTAGGCGTAGGCCACGTCCTGCAGGAGGTTGCCCAACAGCACCAGCAGGATGGGGAAGATAGTCGTCGCGAGGAGGACCCCGGCGTCGCGGTTCTCGATGCCCTCGTACAGGAGCGTCCCGAAGCCCGGAATCCCGAAGATGACCTCCACGACCACGACCACGACGAACATCACGCCGACGAGTTCGGAGAAAAACAGCGACAGTAGCGACGAGGCGGCGTTCTTCAAGACGTGGCGCGCGAAGTCGGTCGTGTCCGCGCCGGTCGCCCGGAGCGTCCGTACGAAGTCCGCCTGTAGGATTTCGACCGACTCCGACTGGGCGTAGCGCAACTGGACCGCCAGCAGGTTGACCGTGAGGACCAGTCCCGGCAGGACCAAGGCCCCGAGGTTCCGTCCCGTGAACACCGCCATCTCGGGTTCGTAGCTGAAGTTGTACCACCGCAGGCCCTCCTCGGCGAAGATGAACAGCGCCTCCGCCGCGACGAACGTCGGCACGGCGAAGCCCAGATACGACGCACCCTTGACCGCCCGGAGGAGTCGGCTCTCGGGATTCATCGCCACGTAGGTCCCGACGCCGACGCCGATAGCGACCGCCAGAACGACGGCCGGGACGAGATACAGGAGCGTCACCGTACTCGCGTCGGCGAGGACGCCAGCGATGGGTTCGCCTCGGACGGTCGAACCGAGGTCGAGGGTCACCAGACTCTCCACCCACGAGAGATAGCGGTCCAAGAGCGGTTCGTCGTAGTTGCGCGCCGCCCGGTAGGCCTCGCTCCCGCCGCTGAGCGTGTACTGGCCGGGGTCGGGCGTGAGCGCGTACGCGAGGAAGATAGCCGTGAGCGCGCCCCACGCGCCGACGACCGTCCACGCTAGTCGGTAGACGAGATACCGTCGCCTATTCACGAGCATCACCGACGGGAGGGCCGGTCGGGATGTGTCTCGTTCCCGACCACCGTTCGTTACTCACTCGCACGATAGCGTGGACTGGACACGCTACCGACATAAAATTTCCCAGTCGCGGCCGCCTCACTCGTCGCCGGACGCTCCGACCAGCACGAACCGGCTCTCGGTGTCGCCGTTGTGAATCTGGCGGGTCGCCCCGGCGGGAATCCGGAGGGCCTCGCCCGACTCCAGTGCCACCTCCTCGCCGTCTACCGTGACGGTGGCCGACCCCTCGAGGAGGACGTAGACCTCTTCGTGGCCCTCCTCGGCGTGGTCGTGTTCCTTGCCGGTCCAGCCGGGGTCGGCGTCGAGTATCGTCACGCCCAACTTCTCGCAGTCCAGCGGGTCGCGGAGAAAGCGCATCCCCTCGGCTATCGGTTCTACGTCGCGCGAATCGACCTTACTGTAAGACATCGACGGTAGTACGACGCGAGGAGTGTTCAGTGTTGGCGATGGAGCGGAGATTTCCGGGGTTTCGGTCCCTCCCGCGTTCCTTCGCGGAGCGGCCGCCAGCTTTCGAGCCTGAAACTGCCGTTTTCACCACATCTTTGAAGTGGCTGGCGTTTGCAGACGCCGATGCCATGGACGAAGTACTCGAAGTCGTGGACCTCGTCGCGGACTCCGGACTCGAAGGTGTCGTGACGTGGCTACTCCGACTGGTCGGACTGTTCGCCCTGCTGGGCGGACTCGGCCTCTGGCTGGTCGGCGGGATGGAGTTACTCGTCCTCCCGGCGGCCCTGATGGTCGTCGGCGTCGTCCTGCTGGTCGCGCCCAGCGTTCTCCTCGCGCTGGCCGAGTTGGCGTAGGTCGCCGCCGACTAATCTGCCGCTTTCTCCCCGCCGCCGACCGCGTACTCGCGGGTCGCCTCGACCAGCGAGCGCCGGTACTCGCTCTCGTCGGGGTCCGGCCCGAGCGACTTGAACCGGTGTTTGAACGCCGAGAGGCTGACCTCGGGGGCGTCGTTCGCGGCCGCGTGCGCGAGGTCGTAGAGTCGGTGGTCCGAGTCCACGAGGTCGTGGCGCTCGACCAGCGCGAGCGCGAACGCGGCGTTGACCGCCGTAATCTCGGGGTCGGCCGTGCTGGTGATGCGGAGTCCGTCCCGACCGCCCGTCTGGCCGTCTCGGGCGTCTCCGGGCCGGTCGGCGACCGCCGCGGCGAGTTCGGATTCGAGGAACGAGACCAGTTTGTCGGTCGGGCCGACCCGCAACGTGATGTCGTCGGCGTAGATGTCCTTCATGTGGTTGGCTATCTGGTAGCAGTGAGCGACTAGCCTGCGCTCGACCGACTTGCCCGACAGCGCGAGGAACAGAACCTCCTCGGTCGATTGGGTGTGGGACGGGTGGGCCTCCTCGTGGCGAGCCATGTGCGCGAACTCGTGGAGCGCGAGTTCCGGGGCCATCGCGCTGGTCGCGGCCTGCCGGGAGATGTTCAAGACGTGGTCGTCGGGGTGTGAAGTCCACGTCCGTTCGTCGGGGTTCTCCCGGACGTGGACGTGAACTGGCGAGTCGAGGTCGTGTTCGGTCTCGAAGATGTCGCGGGCGCGGAGGAAGGGCGCGGCCGGACCGGGACCGTGGACGTGAACCTCCATGCGTATCTGTGACAAGGCTTCGACCGGTATGACTCTTGCGTTGGTTGCGGCGAGTTGCCGGTGCCTGTGGACCGTCGAGGAGTTTTCAGGCACCGCCGAAGACCGGTTTAATTCAGCCAATCTCGCCATGCGAATGGCTCACGCGGTCGCTCGCGGCGAAACACTACGCTTTTCAACTTCCTTCGGGTAGAAGACCCATAATGGGAAGACGAAAGAAGATCGTCGAACAGTGCGAGCGACTGATGGACAAACCGGAGAACATCCGGAACATCGCTATCGCCGCACACGTCGACCACGGTAAGACCACGCTGACCGACAACCTCCTCGCTGGTGCAGGCATGATCGCCGACCAAGGCGAAGCCACCCAGCTCATGATGGACACCGAGGAGGACGAGCAGGAACGCGGTATCACCATCGACGCCGCGAACGTCTCCATGACTCACGAGTACGAGGACACCAACCACCTCATCAACCTCATCGACACGCCGGGCCACGTCGACTTCGGTGGCGACGTGACCCGAGCGATGCGCGCCGTCGACGGCGCGCTCGTGGTCGTGGACGCGGTCGAGGGCGCGATGCCCCAGACCGAGACCGTCCTGCGACAGGCGCTCCGCGAGGGCGTCAAGCCGACCCTCTTCATCAACAAGGTCGACCGACTCATCTCCGAGCTTCAGGAAGGTCCCGAGGAGATGCAGCGTCGTCTCCTCAACGTCATCGACGACGTGAACGAGCTGATTCGCGGCATGACCGAAGACATGGACGACGTTGACGACTGGACCGTCTCCGTCGAAGACGGCACCGTCGGCTTCGGTTCCGCTCTCTACAAGTGGGGCGTCTCGATGCCCTCGATGCAGCGCACCGGCATGGACTTCGGCGACATCATGGACCTCGAACGCGCCGACAAGCGCCAAGAGCTCCACGAGCGGACGCCGCTCTCGGACGTTGTGCTCGACATGGTCTGTGAGCACTTCCCGAACCCTATCGACGCCCAGCCCCGTCGTATCCCGCGCGTCTGGCGCGGTGACGACGAGTCCGACCTCGCCGAGGGGATGCGTCTGGTAGACGAGGACGGCGAAGTCGTCCTGATGGTCACCGACATCGGTATCGACCCCCACGCTGGCGAGATCGCCGCGGGCCGCGTCTTCTCCGGCACGCTGGAGAAGGGCCAAGAACTCTACGTCTCCGGGACTGCGGGCAAGAACCGCGTCCAGAGCGTCGGGATCTACATGGGCGGCGAGCGCGAGGAGGTCGAGCGCGTCCCGGCCGGAAACATCGCGGCCGTCACCGGCCTCAAGGACGCCATCGCCGGTTCCACGGTGTCCAGCGTCGAGATGACGCCGTTCGAGTCCATCGAACACATCTCCGAGCCGGTCATCACGAAGTCCGTCGAGGCCAAGAACATGGACGACCTGCCGAAGCTCATCGAGACGCTCCGACAGGTCTCCAAAGAGGACCCGACCATCCAGATCGAAATCAACGAGGACACCGGCGAACACCTCATCTCCGGGCAGGGTGAGCTTCACCTCGAAGTCATCACCCAGCGCATCGAGCGCAATCAGGGTATCCCGGTCAACACGGGTGAACCCATCGTCGTCTTCCGCGAAGCCATCCGGGAGCCGACCCAAGTCATCGAGGGCATCTCGCCGAACCGCCACAACCGGTTCTACCTCGAAGCCCGACCGCTCTCCGAGGAGATTACCGAGAAGATCAAGCTCGGCGACGTGTCGATGGACATGCCCGAGCAGGAGCGCCGTGAGGCGCTTCAGGAAGCGGGCATGGACAAGGACCTCTCGCAGAACGTCGAACACATCCACGGGACCAACATCCTCATCGACGACACGAAGGGTATCCAGCACCTCAACGAGACGATGGAACTCGTCATCGAGGGCCTCGAAGAGGCGCTCGACGACGGCCCGCTCGCTGGCGAACCCGTGCAGGGGACGCTCCTGCGACTCGAAGACGCCAAGCTCCACGAGGACACCATCCACCGCGGTCCCGCGCAGGTCATCCCCGCGGTCCGCAACGCGGTCCACAACGCCCTCGTGCAGGGTAAGGTCGCGCTGATGGAGCCGATGCAGGACGTGCGCATCGACGTGCCCAACGAGTACATGGGTGCCGCCTCCGGCGAGATTCAGGGTCGCCGCGGCCGCGTCGACGACATGTACCAAGAGGGCGACCTCATGGTCGTTGAGGGCATCGCGCCCGTCGACGAGATGATCGGGTTCTCCTCGGACATCCGGAGCGCCACCGAGGGCCGCGCGTCGTGGAACACCGAGAACGCAGGCTTCGAGGTCATGGCCGACAACCTCCAGACCGAGACCATCATGGAGATTCGCGAGCGCAAGGGCATGAAGCTCGAACTGCCCGAAGCTATCGACTACTTCTAAGCACCCTGCGGTCTCCCGACTCTGCGGATTTCTCTCGTTTTCGCCGCGCTCAGTACCGACTCGGGGACGATTCTGGCACCGCCTGAGTCCGATTTAGGAGGCGTATAACGAAGGCACTCGTTACCACACGTTTACTCGCCCTGTCATGCTCTCGCTCGTCACCCTCCTGTGGGTCGCCGTCGTCGCGTTTCTGTGGTTTTGCATCGTTGCGAGCATCTGGGCGATGCTTTCGATAGGGACCAAACGGGGCCCGAGTACTCGGACGATAAAAGTGGACGAGTAGTCGGTCACCACGACCGGTCGGACGAGACCGGCGGCCGCTTCCGTCTCAGGTTGTCGGCGTTCGCATTAGGGACACTGGAAGACGCAGTTCAGCCCGCAACTGACGCAGTTACAACTGCACACTTCTCGATACTGCGGTGAACAGACGCTACAGCTGTCACAGGCCCCACACGAGGGACAACCGGGGTAGCCACACGAACAGCTGACACACTCGTAGCTACACTGACACTCTTTGTTGTTCGGACAGCCGCCACAGCTACCTTGGATGCTCGGCCCCTCGATCTCCTTCAGATCTCCCTCTTCCGGATCGAAGATCGCGTACCGGTCGTCAAGTTCAGGCAGGACGACGACGTTGAGCATACCGCCCTCGGTCGGTAGCTGGTAGTGAATCTCCGGCGTGGCCTCGCCGTCAACGCGTCGAGCGTTGAACGACGTGTGAACGTTTCGCGCTTCAACGTCACCCTCGGCGTCCGACGCCAGACCGACGTTCAGTTCGCCAACCGAGGTGCTGGGAAGTTCGATCTCGTCGATTTCGATGGTCTTCTCGAGGACATCCGCGTGGTTGGCAAAGATGTTTTCCACAAGCATGCCGTCTCGATAGTCCTCGACGGCACGCTCGATCTCCTTCTGACGGAGACCGTTGTCGGCCGCGGCCGCTCCGGAGACTCCCATCGTAGTAGCCGCACCTGCACCGATTCCTTGAAGCACGGTTCGCCGATTAAGGTTGGTGTTTTCTTCCATGCAGTTGGAAATATTACTACTAACAATTAAAATTTAATACTTAGATACTTTATATGGTTTGTGTATACTGGGTATAAAATCTGGCGGCGCGCGGACTCACCAGAAGTTCCGTACTATCCTCGGCGACCGATGTCGCACCGGATTCTGTTGATGACTCCGCTCACTGATTCCTTTCGCTCCTAGTTCACGCGCGCGGTCTAGACAGAAACATCATTCGCCCACGTCGGTTCTCGGTGCTAGCGGAGAACGACCCTTGTGTTACTGCCCGGACAGGTGGTCCGCTCGTTCGCGTCTACTTCTCGATACTCACAAAAATGAGTAGTCAGTGTTCGTCTACAGGTAGAGAGACTGACAGTGGATTTAAATAAAATTAGCTATATTAATAATATAAAGGTTGAAATATTTCGTTGTACCGTGTCGCATTTATCATCGTCGTCTAATACCACTATCCTGCCGAAGCAGTGGCCGCACTATTTGGGAACGCCTGAAGCCTTATGCTCGCCCGCGAGTGAGACAACGAGTAACGATGAGCGACGACACGAGCGCTACCGACCCGCGGGCCTACACGGTCCGACTCGAACTAATCGACGAACCCGGCGAACTGTTGGGTGCGCTCGAACCCATCGCGGCCAACGGCGGCAACCTGCTCTCGGTGTTCCACGAGCGCGGGTCGCTCACCCCGCGGGGCCACATCCCCGTCGAGGTCGATCTGGAGTGTCCGCCCGACCGCTTCGACGCCATCGTCTCGGGACTCCGAGAAGCGGGCGTCAACGTGATTCAGGCGGGCGCGGAACGCTACGGCGAGGAGGTCACGGTGCTTCTCGTCGGCGACGTTATCGAGAGCGACCTCTCGGATACGCTCTCGTCCATCGAATCGAAGGCCGACGCCTCCGTCTCGGACGTGTCGCTGTCGGCACCCGGCGGCACCAGCGAGGTAGCGAGCGCCCGCCTCCGACTGGCGGCCGAGACCGGTGCGACTAGCGAGGTCGTCGGCGCGGTCCGCGAAATCGCTGACAGCAAGGAGTTGCGCGTGGTCGAACCCCTGACCGAACTGGAGGGTTCCGCATGAAGTTGGCAGTCCTCGGCGCGGGTGCGGTCGGCCGGTCGGTCGCGGACCTCGCGGGCGAGTACGGTCACGAAATTACGGCGCTGGCCGACTCGTCCAGCGCCGCGGTGGACGCCGACGGCATCGACGTGGCGGCCGCGCTGGCCGGGAAAGACGAGGAGGGCCGCGTCGGGTCGGCCGCGCCCGAGGACGCCCTCGACGCCGAGTACGACGTGTTGGTCGAGGCGACGCCGACGACGCTCGGCGACGCCGAACCCGGATTCGGGCACGTGCGCGCGGCACTCGAAGCCGACCGCCACGTCGTGCTGGCGAACAAGGGACCGGTCGCCGAACGCTACGCCGACCTCCGGGAACTGGAGCGCGACAGCGACGGCCGGGTCCGGTTCGAGGCGACGGTTGGCGGCGCGATTCCGGTCCTCTCGACCGTCGAGAGCTACGGCCCGGACACCATCTCGGCCGCGCGCGGGGTTCTCAACGGGACCGCGAACTTCGTCCTCTCGCGGATGGCCGCCGAAGGGTTGGGCTACGAACACGTCCTCGCGG
This sequence comes from Halorussus salinus, assembly GCF_004765815.2. NCBI lineage: Archaea > Methanobacteriati > Methanobacteriota > Halobacteria > Halobacteriales > Haladaptataceae > Halorussus > Halorussus salinus. The sequence continues at coordinate 312,951 of NZ_ML974127.1, forward strand.
AGGCCCAAGACCTCGGCGTCGCCGAGGCCGACCCCTCCTTCGACGTGAACGGGACCGACGCGGCGCTCAAGTGCGTCATTCTGGCGAACGTCCTCGGGAATCGAGAGTACTCGCTCGACGACGCCGAGGTCGAAGGCATCGCGGACCTGCCGGGCAACGCGCTCGAACTCGCGGGCGAGGACGGTCGGACCGTCCGACTCATCGGCGAGGCGACGCCCGAGGGCGTCCGCGTCGGCCCGCGACTCGTCCCCGAGAACGGCACACTGGCGGTCTCGGGTACGCGCAACATCGTCCAACTGGAGACCGACCACGCAGGCCGACTCAACTTGAGCGGTCGGGGCGCGGGCGGTCCGGAGACCGCGACCGCGGTCCTCGCGGACGTGAACCGGCTCGGGAATTGACCGAACTCCTCCGAGAAGTGACCGTTCCAGTTCGAGGCGACGACGTAGCTCCGCTCGAATTCCGGTCGCTTGGCCGGAATCGTGAGACAGTCTAGCAATAAACGCGGGACGGCGTCGGGGTCGCCAGCATAGCGTATCGAAATGGTTTTAACTGCTTCTGCCAAAAGATAGCGACAGAGCGCGTCTGCGCGTGAGATACAAATGAGCGAAGACAAACCGCACCAGAACTTGGCCATCATCGGCCACGTTGACCACGGGAAGAGTACGCTGGTCGGGCGACTCCTCTACGAGACGGGGAGCGTACCCGAGCACGTCATCGAACAGCACAAAGAAGAGGCCGAGGAGAAGGGCAAGGGCGGCTTCGAGTTCGCCTACGTCATGGACAACCTCGCCGAAGAGCGCGAGCGCGGTGTCACCATCGACATCGCCCATCAGGAGTTCGACACCGACGATTACTACTTCACAATCGTCGACTGTCCGGGCCACCGCGACTTCGTGAAGAACATGATTACGGGCGCCTCGCAGGCCGACAACGCGGTCCTCGTCGTCGCGGCCGACGACGGTGTCGCGCCCCAGACTCAGGAGCACGTCTTCCTGGCTCGTACCCTCGGTATCAACGAACTCATCATCGGCGTCAACAAGATGGACATCGTCGACTACGAGGAGTCCAAGTACAAGGAGGTCGTCTCCGAGGTCGAGGACCTGCTGAACCAGGTCCAGTTCGGCACCGAGGACGCGAGCTTCATCCCGATTTCCGCCTTCGAGGGCGACAACATCGCCGAGGAGTCGGAGAACACCGACTGGTACGACGGCGAAATCCTCCTCGAGGCCCTCAACGGTCTCGAAGAGCCCGAGCCGCCGACGGAGGCCGACCTGCGCCTCCCGATTCAGGACGTGTACACCATCTCCGGCATCGGTACCGTCCCCGTCGGACGTATCGAGACGGGTCTGCTGAACACCGGCGACAACGTCAGCTTCCAGCCCAGCGACGTGGGCGGCGAAGTCAAGACCATCGAGATGCACCACGAAGAGGTGCCGCAGGCCGAACCCGGTGACAACGTCGGATTCAACGTCCGCGGCATCGGTAAGGACGACATCCGCCGTGGCGACGTTTGTGGCCCCGCCGACGACCCGCCGTCGGTCGCCGAGACGTTCCAGGCTCAGATCGTCGTGATGCAGCACCCGAGCGTCATCACGGACGGTTACACGCCGGTCTTCCACGCCCACACGGCACAGGTCGCGTGTACCATCGAGTCCATCGACAAGAAGATGGACCCCTCCTCGGGCGAAGTCGCCGAGGAGAACCCCGACTTCATCCAGTCCGGCGACGCCGCGGTCGTCACGGTCCGACCGCAGAAGCCGCTCAGCATCGAGCCGTCGTCCGAGATTCCGGAACTCGGCAGCTTCGCCATCCGTGACATGGGTCAGACCATCGCGGCTGGCAAGGTCCTCAGCGTCAACGAGCCCTAACGCATGCAGCAAGCACGCGTCCGACTGGCGGGAACCAGTCCCGAAGACTTAGGCGACATCTGCGACGATGTCCGCGAAATCGCCAACAAGACCGGCGTTTCGCTCTCGGGACCCATCCCGCTTCCGACCAAGACGCTGGAAGTGCCCACCCGCAAGTCCCCCGACGGTGAGGGGACCGCGACGTGGGAACACTGGGAGATGCGCGTCCACAAGCGTCTCATCGACATCGACGCCGACGAACGCGCGCTCCGACAGCTCATGCGGATTCAGGTTCCGAACGACGTGAGCATCGAGATCGTCCTCGAGGACTGAGGGCCGTTCCGGTCCTGTCAGTTCGAGGGTTCGCACTCGACCCCGCCGTTCGACCGGCGGAAACTTTTCCATTTCTTCGCTTTCGATAGCCGCGCACGCGCGACGCTCCCCGGTCTTTTTGACCGCGCCGGACGTACGGACGTGCGTGCGACGGCCGAGCCAAGCAGTCACGAGTGGTGTCGCAGTACCGATCAGCGGCCGGTCTCGCCGGACGGGAGGGCGTCGGCCGTGAGCTACCGGTACGGCGACCCCGAGGAGGCCCGCCACGACTCGGGCTGGCTCGGCGGGAGTCCGACGGTCCAGACGCTCGTGGCGTTCCTCGCCGTCTTCGCGGTCCAGTCGGTGGTCGGCGTCGTCTCCCGCGGACTCGCTATCGGCCTGTTCGCGCTCGGCCCCTCGGTCTCGGCCAAGCCGTGGACGCTGCTGGTGAGCGTCTACGCCCACGCGGGCGTCGGCCACCTCGTCTCGAACGCGGTGGTCCTCGTGCTGGTCGGGCTGGCGGTCGAACGCGTGACGACGACGGTGCGATTTCACCTGTTCTTCGCGTCGGTCGGCATGCTCGCCGGACTCGCGCAGGTCGCGGTTACGGGCGTCTTCGGTCGCGGGAGCATGGTCCTCGGTGCGAGCGGTGCCGTTTTCGGCTTGTTGGGGTATCTGCTGGCTGGGAACCCGGTCACCGACGCGGTCCTCGGTCGGCTCCCGCTGGGTGGCCGGGCACGGGTGGCGTTGCTCCTCGTGCTGGCCGGAGCCGTGACGTTGTTCACCGCCTCGCCGGGCGTCGCGCTGGTTGCGCACTTCACCGGATTCGCGCTCGGCGCGGCGGCCGGGCGCGCCCGACTCCTGCGCGCGTGAGAAGTCCGACGCGAGACCGTGGGGAACACTCACCACCACGCCCGCGTCGAAACATAAGCTTCTAATAAGTGGACACGCTACGAACTATTGCATTCGCGGGCTCGTAGATCAGCGGTAGATCGCTTCCTTCGCAAGGAAGAGGCCCTGGGTTCAAATCCCAGCGAGTCCACTTTCTCCTTCCCTCGTTTCACTCGGTCAGTCGGTCGTGGACTCGCTGACCGTCGCAAATAAACCGCGTTTGCTCAGTCCCAGCGAGTCCACGAGATTTTCGCGGCGTAACGACGACGACCGAGGAGTCCCGACAAAATCCACGCCCCTCCTCGGTCGTCCCGTCGCTGGCACGCGAGTACGAACATCTATTTACGATGGTGGAGCAATGCCCGGATTATACCGACCAGCATGTCACTGCAACCATCCCAACCCGACGGGACGCTCCACGTCCTTCCGTTCGGCGGCGGGTCGCTCGCCGCCCGCGTCCGAGCGGTCTACGACGAGGCCCTCGACGCGGCCGACGGTCCCCACGACGTTCTCGTCCTCAAGCGCCTCCCGAACGGCGTCGCCGAGTTCACGACCGGCCTCCGCGACGCGGCCGACCTCTCGGTTCGCCCGAACGTCAAGTCGCTCCCTCGACACGCGGCCACCGTCCTCGACGAGGCCGCCCCCGACAAGCGCCTCCTCTCCTACGAGGAGCGCATCGAATTTCTCGCTCGCGTCCTCGACGGGTACAACTGGTCGTCGTACTTCGAGGAGGCCAGCCAACACGACTCGTTCGGCCGCGACGTGGGGCAGTTACTCCTCGACGCCGCGTGGCAGGGCGGGTTCGACCTGCCCGACGGCGAGGGCGGCGAGTACGACGAGTACCTCCGGGAGTTGGCGGACGTGAACGACGCCTTCCACGAGAAGCTAGCCCAGCGCGGACTAATCGAGCAGGCCGACGCGATTCCCCGAGCGATAGCGGCGTTAGACCGCCCCGGCGTCCGCCAGCGGGTCGAACGCGAGTTCGACGCGATAGTCGTCGCGGAGTTCGAGGAGTGTACCGCGATAGACCGGGCGTATCTAGCGTCGCTCGCTCGGAATGCCGACCTCCACTGCGTCGCCGAGTCGCAGGCCAGCGTCGAGCGCGTGAAGAAAGAACCCGGCGGCGTCGAACGACTCGCCGACGGACTCACCGTCGTCCGCCACGACGACGCCGCGGCCGACCGCTCGGCGGCGGCGTCGCGGCCCGAAAGCGCGGGAGAAGCCGACTCGGCGTCCGAAAGCGCCGAAACAGCCGCCTCGGAGACCGTCGGCCGAGCGTTCGGGCAGTTTCTGGCGACCGGCGACTGGGACGGCGACGCGACGGCGCGACTGATAGAGGCGGCCACGTTAGACCAGCAGGTCGAGGAGGTCGCCAACGAAATCGAGTACCTCCGCCGGGAACACGGCTGGGAGTACGGCGACTTCGCGGTCCTGCTCCGGACGGTCGGCGACCCCATGCCCCGCGTCCGTCGGATTCTACGTCACTCCGGGGTTCCGACCGCGGCCGCGGGGGTCGGCGGACTCGAACAGGACCTCGCGGTCCGCGAACTCCACGCGCTCGCCCGATACCACAGCGACGACGAGCGCCGCGCGCTCGACCTCCTGCGCGCCCGCGTCCCGGACGTGGACGCCGAACTCGTCGAGGAGTGCGTCGACCCGCGCTCGGTGGCCCAGAGCCTCAAACGCTGGATAGTCACGACCGACCTCAAGGGTCGAATCGCGGCCGAAAGCGCGGACATCGACGCCCGCGAGCAGTTCCAGAACGTCTCGCGTCTCGTCTCTATCGCCGAATTCGTAGACGAACAGGATTTCTTCGAAGTCAATTGGTCAGAATTTGTCGGTATGCTCAGACGTGCCATCACCTACGACGCGCCCTACGCCCACACCGCCGAGGTCGATGTCGCGGAAGGCGGCGTCACCGTCGGCGACACCGCGCTGGTGAAAAACGACTCCCGGAAGGCCGTCTTCCTCCTCAACGTCGTGGACTCGGAGTACCCCGGCGACGAGACGCTTTCGCCGCTGTTTCCGACGACGTGGATAACTCAGATGGATGGCTACCCGGCAGTAACACAACCGACCGAGGAGCAAGTCATCGACACCTACGCGACGGTCACCGACGTTGCTGGAAACGAGTTCGAGCGGTACCACGACGAACGCGCCCGCCGTCAGCTCGCCATCGGTGCCCGCGCCGCCGACGAGCGACTCTACTTCTGTACCTACGAACAGTCTCGCGGGTCGGTCGGGAAGCCCCGACACCGGTCGCGCTACCTCCACGCCGTCGCCGAGCATCCGGACCTGACCCTCGAAGAAGTCGAAGGGCCGGGCATCGACCGGGACATCCACACCCTCGGGAGCGCCTCGACGGAGATTCTGGCCCAACCGTGGAGCGAACTCGAACGAGTGCAGGCCGAGGCGAGTACCGGCGGCGAGGTCCAACTCGAATCCGCCGAGGAGCGCCTCGCCGCCATCCAGAAGGTGATAGCCGAAAGCGAAACTGTGGACCCGCGGTTCGAGCGGGCGGTGAAGACCCAGTTCGACTTCGCTCGCGGCGCGGTTCGTCCCGACGAGAACCCCGGCGCGACCGGAGGTGGTGAGTGATGAGCGACGACGCGACTGCCGACGACGTGGTTACGGCGGCCGAAATCGCCACCCATCTCGAATGCCCCCGGAAGTACGAGTTCGACCACGAGCGTCCACTATCGCCGCCGAAGACGAACCGCAATCGCCGTGAGGAGCATCGCCGGAAACTGTTGCGGGACTCGATTATCGCGGGTCTCCGCCTCGATACCGAGTCTCCCGACGAGCGCGCCGAGACTGCCCGTGAGCGGTTTGCGGAGCTATCGGGGTCGTCCCACTCGTCGGTCCTCGTGGCCGAACAGGCCCGGTACGACCGGGAGGCCGTCGGGGCCGCAATCGACGCCTACTTCCACGGCGACGGACAGGAACACGGCGAGCGATTAGTCGCGGCCGACGTGACGCTCGGCTACGAACGTGGTGGCATCCGGTACGAAACCACTGTCGATGCCGTGACAAAAACCGACCGCGGCCATCTTGCAATCGAGTACCGACCGACGATGCAGGGTATCCTACACGTCAGTTGGAACAAGGACGACAACGTTCAAGATTTTATAGAGGAAAAGAAGTTCTATCCCCAACAAATCGGGAGCTTCGTCCGGGCCGCAATCGCCATCTGCGGACTGACAGCAGAGTACGACCTGACTCGGAAGCACGATTTCGCCTGCATCTCGCTCCTCGAAAACAGTCGCCCCGCCTACGAGACCGGAGACGAGATTCACGTCAATCCCGAATCACGACGTTTCCGAAGCGCGTATCAAGACGAGCGGGATGACCTCGATAAACTGGTCGCCGACCGGGCCGCGGCGCTCCTCGGCGACGAGACCGACCCGCGGGACTGGCAGTTCGAGGAGATAACCGACCGGTCGTGTTCGTACTGCGCTTACCAGAACGCCTGCCCGGATGTCCTCGAATCTGAACTCTCGTTCACTGACCGCCACCGCGCCGCCGACGAATCGCCCGGCCAAACGCTATCCCACGAATCCTCCTCGGAGGAGTCACAATGACCGACAACAGCAGTTTCGACCCGAAAGGAAACCAACCCGCCGTCATAAACGCCACCGGGAGCGAACACAAAGTAGAGGCCGTCGCCGGGTCCGGCAAGACGACTACGATGGTCGAGCGACTGCGAAAGGAGATTCAGACTCGGGGGACGCCGCCGAGTCGGTTGCTGGTCCTCACGTTCGCTAACGAGGCCTCTCACGCGATTCAGGACAAACTCCGGGACATCCTCGGCCCGCACGACGCGTTCGAGGTGGACGTGTACACCTACCACTCCTTTGGCTACCAGTTGCTTCAGGAATACGCCTATCACGTCGGCGTCTCGCCCGAGTTCGACCTGATTACGAAGGAGGAGCGCCCGAACCTCATCGAAGCGGTCTACGACGAGGTTGATTTCTCGTTCGTTTCTCCCGACCCGCCGTTAGCCGGTGGTTTAGACGAACGAAACACCGGAATTTCGGACCTGAAGACGTTCATCGAGCGAATGCGTCGGGAAGCGGTCGAACCCGAGGACATCCGAAACTATCTCCCAGTCGACGATGATTTGCGGGAAATTCTCAAGTTGGTCGAAGACCTGCAAGAGATGGCTTTCGACTTAGTGGATGTGGATGCGAACGACATCATGTGGGACGACGACGAGATTGCCGAGAAGTGCGACCAGTTGGCTCGGGTGTACGGAGCGAAGGCCAACCAGTTCGACGGACCGGACCGCGTTCACACGACCGTTGCGGCCCATCTTCGGGCGATGCGGGATACGGCCGAGAACGTCGCGGACCACCTTCGCTCGGGTCGGGACTTCGATTGGCAGGAGTTCCGCATCCCCGAGGCGCTGTTCGCCGACGAGCGAAACATGTTCGATTCGGTCGCCCAGACTCCGATGGGTCGGCTTCACGAGTTCGTCCACATGCTCCGACGGTCTCGGGCCTTCGTGGACGCTTACGACGCCTACATCGACGCTTTGGACGACCGAGGAGCTTTCGACTACGACGAACTCATCCACGAGACCGTCTCGCTTCTCAAAGACGAGACAGTCCGCGAGGACATCCTCGGCCAGTGGGATGCGGTGTACTGCGACGAATTTCAGGACACCGACGAATCCCAACTCCAACTGGTTCGGGAGTTGCGCGACGAACTCGACATCATGGTGGTCGGCGACAGCGACCAAGCGATTCACGAGTGGCGCGGCCAAGACCCCGAGAACATGTCGAATCTGCCGAACTCCTTCGAGGAGCAGGGTCTCGACCTCAACTTCCGGTCGCGCCAGCCGATTTTGGACCTGACGAACAACATCGGCCGGGAGAAGCAGGCTATCACGTCGGATAGAGAGCCAGCGCCGCCGAACGTCTTCGCAGTCGATAGCGAGGCCGAACAGACCGAAGAGCAGGTCAGCACGACGATTTCGAGCCTCCTCACCGGGCGATTCGACGACGTGACCGACCGGGACCTCTCGGACATCGCGGTGCTGGTCCGGCGAAACAAACAGGCCCGTGATGTCGCCGAGCAACTCGACGCCGACAGTATTCCCTACACCTTGTCGGACGATACGTCGAACGACCTGAGTCAGGGATTGCGGACCGTCCTGTCGTACCTCCGAATCTTGGTGTCGCCGGGCGACGACGTGAGTTGGCAACGCGTGCTGTTGCACCTCTATCGAGTCCCGAAAACCGACGTTGACACGCTCGCTCGGGCCGGAGAGACGATTCCCGAGGGGTACGCCGCCACCACCGACGACGAACTGGACGCCCCCGATGCAGTCGCGGAGGCCATCGCGGACTACGAGACGCTGGACGAGATTTCGGCGACCCACTCGGTTTCGGAACTCTACTTGCACCTCAAACGAGAGACGCACGTCGAGTGGTTCCTGCGCGACGTAGACCGTGAGGCCCTCCACAACATCGAACGACTGATTTCGTCGTTCGACGATAGCCCGGTCCAGTCGCGTCTCACCGACGAGTTCCTCACCCATCTGGAACGTCGCGCTCACCTGCTGTCGGGAAGCGACGACACGGCCACCAGCACGGGACCCCAGTCCGACGACGCCGTCGATATTATGACAATTCATCAGGCCAAGGGGTTGGACTTCGACACGGTGCTGTTGCCCTTCCTCACCGAGGAGGACTTCGGTCATCTCGTACTCAACGACTATCAGGAGAAACTCCACAACTACGACCTGCTGGTGGACGACATCGAGGGCGAACTGGACGACCCGCTCCGGGGCGACCACAGCGAGAGCCAAATCGCCGAGGAGTGGCGCGTCCTCCACGTCGCCATCACGCGCGCCAAGGACCACCTCTTTCTGTTCGGTAACTCGGTCTCCGAGGAGGACCCGACCGCGGCGACGATAGACGACCTCCTCGCTGGCGAGGGGAGCGACGCGCCGATACGCTGGTCGTCGGAAGGCCCGCGGATGAGAGTCTGGGAGACGCTGATGGACAGCTACGACGCCGTCGCGGCCGAGACCCCCGAGGCGGTCCGGGACTACACCGAGGTCGTCAACAGGGGCGTGGACGAGGACCCCGGCAAGATCACCTACTACGAGCGGGAGCTATCCACGGAGGATGCCCTCGAAACGACGCTCCAGTTCGCCGACGAGGTGGTCGCCGGGACGCTGGCCGACGGCGAGACCGACACCGCCCAGTTCTCCGACGCGCCGCTCGGGCAGGAACTCGACATCGGACTGTCGCGCCAGCACAGCCACACCGCACTCGAAGCGGTCCGAACCTGCGAGCGCAAGCACCTCCTCGACCACGTGGTGGGGGCGTTCCCCGACCCGGTGTCCGGGACCGACTCGGAGTCGGCTGGTCACCGCCAGCGAGACGTGGGAACGCTGTTCCACGACGTGGCCGAACTCGCCTACTGGCGGGATTACGACGGCATCGACGAGTGGAAGTCCGCCTGCCGACGACTCGCTCGGAGCGAAGACCTGCCCCGCGCGCTCGACCCGGCGCTCGATTGCATCGACCGCTACTTCGAGACCCGAGCGTCCGGATGGGAGGCCATCGGTGCAGAGGTCCCCGTCGAACTGACGGGGGTCCCCGACGTGGACGGTGCGATAACCGGCTACGTCGACTCGATTCGGGAGTACCCCGACGGCGGCCTCGCGGTCGTGGACTACAAGACGAGTCACGACCGGAAGACGCTGGCCGAGAGTCACCAACTCGAACTCTACGTCCGCGCCTGCGACCGATTCGAGGACGAAGTGACCCACGCCGGGTACGTCTACGTCGGCGAGGCTGGTCCCGAGACCCAACTGTTCACGGCCGACGAGTTGGCCGAGACGTGGGAGACGCTCCGCGAGGACCTGCGGGCCGCGGACGGGTCGTCGTTCGAGAGCTACACGCCGGGAGCCCACTGCGAGTACTGTCCGCATCGGTCGCTCGGTTGCTCGGCCGACGAGTTCGCCTACGACGGCGAGTTCCTCGTGGACTGAGCGCGGTCGGTCCGTGGACCTCGGCGTCTGACACCCGTCATACGCCGAAACACAGGGTTTACCACGGATGAACGTAAGGAAAAGCACAATGAGTCTCAGGTGTTCGCTCCTCGGCCACAGCTTCGGGGAGGCAGAGATAGAACGGGAACGCGAGGAGCAGGGAAGCGAGGTCGTGGTCACGGTCCGGGAGTTCGAGGAGTGCGAGCGGTGCGGCGAGCGCAAGACCATCACCGAGAACAAGGAGGTCACCGCGATTCAGTCGCCCGCCCCCGACCTCGAAACGGCCGAGTCCGACGCCGGGATGGCCTCCCAGTCCGGGGAGTCCAGCGAGTCCGGTGGACAAACCACTGCCGAGGCCAGCGCGGGACAAGACGCCGGAACCGGCACGGCGACGGCCGGAGGCTCCGACGCGACACCGACCGGCGGCTCCGAGGCGACCGTCGGCGTCGAGACCGGCGCGGCCACCGACGCGGAGGTCACCGCGGCCGCTGGCGAGGACGACGCCGAGATTCTCGGCGACTCGACGGCGTCCGGTGGCTCCTCGGCGGAGGCGGGGGCGTCCGAGAGCGCATCGAACGCGACAGCGGATTCCGACGCCGCGGACTCCTCGGCGGACGCTTCCCCGCCTGCCGACGATGACTCGGACGAGGGACCATCGGCGGCCGACGACGACGGCGTCATCTTGGACGACGATGCCGACGCCGACGGGGCCGCCGAGTCGTCGGAGCGCACGCCCGGCGAGTGGCCCGAGGCCGAGACGACCCATCCCGCCGAAGCCGACGACGGTCCCGGCGAGTGGCCCGCCGTCGGGCGGGAGGACCCCGACGAGGGGTACGACGCCGAACCCGGCGATTCGGGCGACGCCGACGTGCAGTTCGGCGGCGGACTGACCCCCGAGTCCGCCCCGGAGGTGGACGACGACGAGTCCGACGAGGTGGAGTTCGTCAACGCCGAGGGCGACGCGCTCCAGTCGAAAGACGACTCCCGGAACCGGACCGAACTCTCGTCGGGCATCTCGGCCGGTGCGGAGGCACCGTCGATGTCCGGACCGTCCGAGGACCCCGACGTTGACGCCGAGTTCGTCTGCCCCGAGTGCGACTATCGGCAGGCGGTCGCCGGGTCGTCGCACCGGGCGGGCGACATCTGTCCGGAGTGTGGCCGCGGCTACATCGCACAGGAATAAATACGCGATACACGGAGCGAAGCGTCGGATTCAAGAGGAAGAACGACGCGAAAAGGGTTTACCACACCCTGTCCAAAGGGAGATTACCATGAAGGAATACAAGATGCGACGCGGCGAACATCTGGAGGACCGCATCCCGGACATGAAGGCGAAAGTCGAGGAGTACTTCGGCGAAATCACGGGCACCGAGGAACACAACGGCCACGAACTCTACGTGGTCGAAGACCCCGACAACCCCGTCTTCGACCGCATCCTCGCCGGGGCCGCCGAGTACAGCGGCAAGAAGGACAAACTCGCGGTCCACTTCGAGGAGCGCGACGCCGAAGAAGTCATCGCCGAGGGCAACGCCGACGCCGCGGCCGACGCCGTGGACAAGAAGAACGACTTCCTGCTGGAGGCGACGGGCCGCGACGCCAAAGCGCGCCGTGACTCCCTGAAGCGACAGGTCGAGGACGACGCCGAGAAACCCGACGGCGTCTCGTAGTCCGGCCGGTCCGCGTTTCATTTTTTACCCTTCTCGAAATCGAATCGAACTGGACCGAACAGCGCCCCGGCTATCGGTGTCGGGAGCAGTCCCGGCCGTCTCAGAAGTGGTCGCTGTTGGGCGACCCCTCGCCGCGACCCCCGCGGCCGCCCTCGTTGCGGTCGATGCCCATCACGCTCTCGGGTTGGTCTACGTCCCACCCGCTCGTGCCGTCCTCGGCGACCCGGACGGTCACGTCTTCGACCTCCTCGAAGTCCTTGGCGAGGTCGAGTTTGATGTTCTGTGCGGTCCGGGGGCTGATAGCACACCCCGAACAGGCACCACCCAACTCGACGACGACCTCGCCGCTGTCGGGGTCGGCCTTCTGGACGGCGCTCTCGCCGCCGTGCATGCTGATGATGGGCATCTGCCCCGTCAACCACCGCTCGACGCGGGCCTTCAGCGAGTCGTCGTCGGTCATGGTGTGAGAGTTAGGGATGCAGGGGTGGTAGGACTTTGGGTTTACTCCCGGACGCGTCGCCACGCGCCCGCCCCGACGAGCGCCGCGAGCGCCGCTCCGACACCGAATCCCGGCACCTCGCCGGAACCCCCGACATCGGAATCGGAGTCGGAACCGGATTCGGAGTCAGACCCGCGAGTCGTGGTCCCGCCAGCCAGCGCCGCCTGCTCGCTCGTCGCTCCGGCGGCCTCGGTCGTCAGCGACGGCGGGTCCTTCTGGGGCCTGTCGGTCCCGTCCTCTATCGGGAAGGTGTAGAGACCTCCTCTGCCGTTCGAACGCCGACCCATGCTACTGGCGAGGAAGACGCCCTCGGTCGCGCGCTTGGCGGTCCAGAAGGAGGCCTCGTCGGGTTCGCGCCACCACGCCAACTGCTCGGGGTTCGCGGGGTCCGAGATGTCGTGTATCTTCACGCCGCCCTGATACCACGAGGAGAACAGGCGGTCGCCCACGATGTCGAAGTTGTGGGAGGTCGTCCACGTCCCGGCGTAGGCACCGGGCGACTTCGGCGGGGCGATGGTCGAGAGTCGCGTCGGGGCCGTCGCGTCGGAAACGTCCCACAGTTCGACGCCGCCCGGACGACCCTCGCCGTCTACCTGCCACGCCTCCTTGTTGATGCCCACCAGATTCCCGTCGTCGCTGGCCATCGCGTAGTGGTCGTTGCCCGGCAGTCGCAGGACCTGTCGGGCCTCCTCGGGAAGGTTTCGGAGTTCCTTCGGCGACCGACCGCCGATTCGGGAGACGAACTCCGGGCTGGCGGGGTCGCTCACGTCCACGAGATACGTTCCGGCGTCCCAGTGGGAGATGTACGCCCGGCCGTTCTGGACCCACACGTCGTGGACGGTCCAGAGGCTCGTGGGAACCTCGTCCCACGCCGCGTTTCGGTCGGCGGGCGACCAGCGACCGACCTCCTCGGGACTGTCGTCGCTCGCGTCTACTATCACGAGCGCGTTAGTCTCGCCCATGTTTCCCGTCAGGTAGACGAGACCGTCCCGGAGGAAGCAGTTGTGAATCGGGAACTGGGTCTCGTGGAACGCGACCTGCTCGGGGTTCGTCGGGTCGCTCACGTCGAAGAGCGCGACCCCCTGCAACACCTCGCCCCGAATCGGGTTCGCGGGTCCGGCCGCGACCAGTCGGTCGCCCTCGACTTTCACGTCTTGGACCATCCGGAGCGGCCCGGTCTCGCGGCCCTCCTCCAGTCCGGTGCGCTCGGCGACGACCCGCGGGTCGCTGGGAACCTGTACGTCCACGACCGCGAAGCCGTCCATCTTTGCGACGTAAGCGAAGTCCCCGTCCGGGCCGGGCACTCCCTCTTTGGCGTTCGTTATCGAGACGCTCCCCAGTGGCCGGTAGGGACCCGGATGCGCCGTCGTCGTCTCGGCCGCGGAGCCGACTCCCACCGAAGCGAGCGCGACCGACCCGGACACCCCCCGCAGAAACTCGCGGCGATGCATGGCCGTTCGAAAGGTCCACAGAAAGATAAATTGGGGGGCGTGTCAGGCGACCGTCCGCGACCGGTCGCCCGTCCCGCCCGTCATCGCGCTGGCGATGGCTCCCTTCAACACCACGTCGTCGCCGAGGTTCGTCAACTGCACGTCGGGGACGTTGTTGAACACGAGGTCCTCGATGCGCTCGCAGATGGGGTCCACGACTAGCTCCTCGTTTTCCAGTGCGACCGCGCCGCCGACGTAGACCACCAGCGGGGCGTACGCCTGCGCGACGTTGGCGACCCCGAGCGCGTTCCAGTGGGCCACTTGGTCGATTACGTGGTCGGCGAAGTCGTCCTCGCCCGCCGCCGCGAACACGTCCACCGCCGAGAAGTCGGGGTCCGAAAGCGGGAGGTCGGTGTCGAGCGTGCCCGCGTCCTCCGCGAGCAACTTGGCGTACTCGGGGATGTTGTTCCCCGAGCAGTACGCCTCCCAGTGGCCGTCGCGGCCACAGCCACAGGTGCGTCGGCCCTGCGGGTCCACGACCATGTGGCCGACCTCGCCCGCGTTGCCGTCCCACCCCGAGAGGACCTGTCCGTCCACGCAGACGCCAGCGCCGATGCCCGACGAGATGGTCAGGTACACCATGTCGTCGGGGTTGCGGTCGCTGTAGAACCGCTCGCCGATGACGCCCGCCACGGTGTCGTTGTGGAGGTAGACGCTGTCGCTGTCGATGAGTTGACCGACGGGACCGGTCAGCGGGATGCGGTCGATGGTGTCGGGCAGGTTCGCCGGGTTGTCGATCGCGCCCTCCGCCAGATCCAGCGGTCCGATGGAGCCGATGGCGGCGGCCCGAATCGCGGCCGGAGGGAGGTCCGCGGCCTCGCACGCCTCCCGAAGACACTCCAAGACCGCCTCCGTGACCGCGATGCCCGTGGGGCCGTTCGGGGTGTTCGCGCGGTGGACGCTCACCACGTCCCCCTCGTCGTCGGCGACTGCCGCCCTGACGTTCGTCGCGCCGAGGTCAACGCCCGCGTAGTACGCCATTCACCCGAGACGCACGGTCCGGTCGCACTTAACTACAAGCATTTACTCGCCGACGAGTATGACACTTCTTGCCGTACGAGGCCGCTCTGTCGGGGATTCGCTCGCGTTCCCGACACGAATCTGCGATAGGCCTAACTGCTGTCGAGTGTTACCACAACTCATGTCTTCCGATGCAGACGGTGGGCCGGACGCGAACGACCGGTCGGACCCGGCCGACGGTTCGGACTCGGCCGACCGGTCGAACTCGGCCGATGCCCCGGACGCGGACCTCACCGACGAGGAGATAGCCGCGCTCCACGAGGTCGAACTCGGCGTGGAGTGGTTGCACCGCGCGCACGGCCACCTCGTGCAGTTCCACCACGCGACCGGCCACGCGATGGACCACCTCGCCGAGGCCGAGGAGGGCCTGCGCGAGGCGGGGTACGACGACCTCGCCGACCGCCTGCGCGACGACCTCCTGCCCCGCGGCGTGGTCGGCGACACGTGGTCGTACGGCGTGTTGGAGGCGTTTCAGGACGGCCCGATGGCCGCCGTCGAGTCGTTCGGGACCGACGCCCGCGACGAGGTTGCCGACGGCGAGCGCCACGTCGCCGAGCGCCGACAGGAGCGCGAGTGGAAGGGCCGGTCCCGGAAGTGAGGCGTCTCGACCGCGCGAACGTCGGACTCCTCGTCCGACCACGAGGACGCGCTCGCTGACACGACTTCCTGTTTGGGTGGACTGAAAGGGGCCGCCCGCTCGCGTTTACGCTGGTCGTCTCTGCGGGCCACTATTCGGAGCGCCGAGCGAAGCGAGGCGAGAGAATATCCCGCAGAGCGACCGCGAGCGGGCGGGGGCTTTCGAGAAGGAACCCGCTCCAGTGATATATTCGCACGAGAATAATCGGATTCCCGGCCAAAATCGTAACTCACCACACCTTCGACTATCGCCGACGGAAAACGAACCCGCTCGTTACAATCAGTCCCCGCGGACGAAGGTCACGGGGCAGGGCGCGCTCAACATCACCTCTTGGGCCGTACTCCCGAAGACGGCCTTCCCGGTCGGCGAGCGCTTGCGACCGCCGACGACCACGCGGTCGGCGTTGACCTCGTTGGCGAGGTCCACGATGCTCTCGCCGTGTTCGCCGACGCGCCCGCGGACGGTGTACTCGACGCCCGCCTCGTCGAAGGCGTTCGTGAGTTCCCGGACCGTCGCGTGACGCGAGGCCACCTCGTCGGTGTCGATGTCGCCAGCGGGGTCGTAGTCGAGTTGACTGACCACGCCGTCGAACTCCTCGTCGGTGAACACGTGCGCGAGGACGACCTGCGCGCCAGTCGGGCTTGCGACATCTACGACCGCCTCGGCTAACTCCTCGGTGCGGTCGGCGTCGCCCGGCCCGACCGCCAGCAGGATAGTCTGTAATGCCATACCGACAATTCCACGGTCCGGATATTAATGATATGCGGCCGTGGCGGTTTTTTGCGCCGCCTCGGTCCCCGCAGGCGGTCCTCCCGAGTCAGCGGTCCGAATCATGTCGAGGAATTGACTACCGCGGCGAGTCCGCCCGACGTTCGACGGGCGGCTTGAGGAATCTCGAACCACCCAAACAATTCTGTAGATATGTCTGACGCGCCTATAGCGTTCTTACCACGGAGAACGCCGCCGAAGCCTCAACACGGAAATACGACGACGCCGAAGCCCCGACTATGCTTCGACCAGACCTGACCGGACGGACCGCGCTCGTGACCGGGAGCGCGACGGGCGTCGGCAGAGAGTTGCTCCTCGCCTTGGCGGACTGCGGCGCGTCCGTGGCGGTCCACTACCGCTCCAGCGAGGAGGCCGCCCGCCAAGTCGCGGACGCCGCCCGCGAGCGGGGTGCCCCCGAGGTGACGACGGTACAAGGCGACGTGGCCGACCCCGACGACGTGGACGCGATGTTCGACGCGGTGGAAGACGACCTCGACGGCGTGGACGTGTTGGTGAACAACGTCGGCCCGTTCGCGCCCGACCACTGGGAGGACATCTCCTACGACGAGTGGAACACCGTGCTTCAGGCGAACGTCAACGGCACGTACCTCTGCTGTAAGCGCGCCCTGCCGGAGATGCGCGAGGAGGCGTGGGGTCGCATCGTGAACATCGGCTACGCCAGTGCAGAGAAGGGCATGGTCAACCCGAAGAACGCGCCGTACTTCATCGCCAAGCAGGGCGTGTTGATGTTCACCCGGATGCTCGCCAACGACACCCAGTACGAGGGCATCACGGTCAACGCCGTCTCGCCCTACGTGGTCGAGAACTCCGACGAGTTCCCCGAGGAGTTGCCCCGCGGCCGACCGGCCGACTTCGAGGACGTACAGCAGGCGATGCTGTTCTTCTTGGACGAGGACAGCGACTACATCAGCGGCGAGAACATCGAGGTGGACGGCGGGTGGTTGCCCGAGGAGGTGTAGGCGACTCGCCGCGCGGCCTCGGACTCACACCTCGTCGGGGTCCCACGAGTTCTCCTCGACCGACCACCCCTGCCGACCCTTCTCCAGTCTGTGAGCCTCGTCTATCAGTTCCTCCTGTTTGCGCACCACGTCGGTCATCGTGAGGATGCCGACCATCTCCATCGACGCCACGACGGGGAGCTTCTTCACGTTCTCGTCGTGCATCTGGCGGACCGCTTTCCGCACGGTTGCGTCCGGCGAAATCGTCACGAGCGACTCGCTGGCCGCCTTCGAGACCGGAATCTCGGCGAGGGGTCGCTCGGCGAGGTATCCGGCCTTCAGCGCGTCGGTCTCGGTGACGATTCCCGCCGGATTTCCGTCGCGCGTCACCACGGCGCTCCCGACGCCCGCCCGGAGCATCCGCCCGACAGCCTCGCGGAGCGAGGAGTCGGCGGGGACCGTCACCACGTCGGTCGTCATGGCGTCTCGAACGAGCATACCGAGTGATGACGACGGAGAGAACAACTTTGTTTGGGTCGGCATCGGTTCGACCGAACGCAGTTACCGATTCCCGAAGGTGACTTCGCCCGCGTCGCGGAACGTCTCGCTTCCCCAATCGCCTTCTCTCGTTACCGTTTCCAGTTCTCTCGCTTCGCGCTGTTCGTCGTTTTCTGTCTCGTCGGAGGAGTTCGATTCGACGTTACCCATGATTACGACCCGCTCAACAGTTTCTTCAGATGCTCCGTCGAGAAGAAGGAGGTCGGCTTGTCCATGTGGACGCCGATTTCTCCCGAGAACGCCGACAGCCCGACCTTCTGGACGCGCTCGGGGAGCGAGTAGCACTTCCGAATCCAGTGGCCCAACTCGATTTCCCTGTGCAGGTCCTCGCGCCACGCCTCCTCGTAGTCCAGTAGCGTGCCGGGGCGCTCGGGGTCGATGACCTTCGCGGCGTGGCTCGCGGCGGTCATCCCGTAGAGGATGCCGCCGCCGGTGAACGGCTTGGTCTGGGCGGCGGCGTCGCCGATGAGGAACCCTCGCCTGCTCGTCACGGAGTCGGCCGGGCCGACCGGAATCATGCCCGCGCAGAAGTGACTCGTCTCCGTGTCGTACTCGGCGGTGAACTCGTCGAACAGTTCCTTCGCGGAGGGGTCCGACCCCGGCGGGGCCGCCAGTCCGTACTCGACGCCGGACTCTCCGCGGGGGATGCGCCACGCGAAGAATCTGGGCGCGGTGAGGTGAACGTCCACGTAGTCGCCGGGGTCGTCCTCGTCGGAGAACGCGAGGACTCCTTGCAACTTCTCGCCGGGTTCCGGCAGGCCCAGTTCCGAGCGCACCCGCGAGACCGGGCCGTCACAGCCAGCGACCATCCGGGCCTCGAAGGTCTCGGTACCGTCCGGCGTGCTGGCGGTGACCTCCACGCGGTCGGGATGCTCCTCGACCAACGAGACGCTGTGGTTCTCCCGGAGGTCCGCGCCAGCGTCGCGGGCGGCCTCCGCGAGGAGTTCGTCCAGTCCCACGCGGTCGATGACGTTCGAGACGACCTCGCGCTTGTAGAAGGGGTAGTCGTCGCTGTCGGGGCCGCCGACGTGGAAGCGCGCGCCGTACACCTCGTTCTGGAGTAACTCCTCGCGCGCGCCCTCGGGCGTGAACTCCCAGATGTCGGTGCTGACGTGGCCCGAACAGGCCAGCGGTTTCCCGACCGCTCCGCGTTCGAGCGCCAGCACGTCGTACCCCCGTTCGGCCGCCCGCCGGGAGAATCGCGACCCGGCCGGGCCTGCCCCGACGACTACGAAGTCGTACATCGGTCGGGCGTACTACCCTACGGCCCAAGTATTCACCGCTCTGTACTCGATTCGTCGTGGCAGTCGGCGCGCTGGCGACTGTCGAACCGTACTCGTTCGACCTGTCGCCGCCGCTCGGTGGAGCGTTATCCGTCCACGTTCGGCGGAGCTTCCTGTTGAGCGAGTCGCCGCCGTCGCACGTAGTGGGTCGCCGCCGAGAGCGCGAACGCCGCGACGATGAGGACGCCCCATATCTCGTCGGGAATCGCCTCGAACGGCGGGACGCCCAGCAAGTCGCCGAGGACCAGAATCGCGCTCACGACCGCGAGCCCGAGGTAGTACCGAATCCACGGGAAGTCGTCCTGCGGCCGGAGATACCCCTCCAACTGGGCCGCGTTCCCCGACAGCTCGACCACGCCCCGGTTCTGGTTGTAATCGACGATGCCAGCGTCCGCGAGCTTCGGGAGATGCGTCTGGTAGAGCGAGGTGTAGACCGACTTGCGCTCGTTGGCCGACAGCCCCTCGACGGTCGTGTCGTTCTCCCACGCCGCGACCTGCTCGGCGAGTTCGCTCAGCTCGACCGGACGGTCCTGCTGCTTGAGGTAATGAAGCGTGTACCGTCGTCGCCGGTTCTTCAACACGTCGAAGATGAGGTCTTCGGACAGTGTTTCCTGCTCCGGTGAGTTGTCAGCCGAGCTCATGCTACCGATATCGGTCAATCGCTTGTTGCGCCGATGCCACCGCCACCCATCCCATCACGGTACGCCAGTTTCACTCGGACCACACTTTGTTATCCAGTACTTAGCGCCGAACCAATATCAAAAATCCATCAGGAAGCGGCAGTAATACGGGGATTCCCCGAGTTAACGTGAAGATAAGAAGACGAAGGCGGGAAATTAGATACTAATCGTCAGTCGTCGGTCGCCGGAGCCGCCCGCCGGTCGGTCCGAGGCCCGTCCAACTCCACTTCGGGGAGGAGGTCCCGGAGGTAGCGTCCGGTGTGGGAATCCTCGGCGCGGGCGACCTCCTCGGGAGTGCCCGCGGCGACGACTTCGCCGCCGTTCTCGCCGCCCTCCGGTCCGAGGTCCACCACGTGGTCGGCGTTCTTCACGAGGTCGAGTTCGTGTTCGATGACGACGACCGTGTTGCCCTTGTCGGTGAGTCGCTGGAGGACCTCGATGAGCTTTCGCTCGTCTTCCTTGTGGAGGCCCGTGGTCGGTTCGTCCAGCAGGTAGAGCGTGTCGCCGGTGTCTTTCTTGCCCAACTCCTCGGCCAGCTTGACGCGCTGGGCTTCCCCGCCCGAGAGCGTCGTGGAGGGCTGGCCGAGCTTCATGTAGTCCAAGCCTACGTCCTTCAGGAGACCGAGCCGTCTGGCGATGCGCTGGTCGTGTTCGAAGAAGTCGTAGGCCTCCTCGACGGACATGTCTAACACGTCCGCGATGGTCGCGCCCTTGTAGGTCACGTCCAGCGTCTCGTCGTTGTATCTGGCTCCGTCGCACTCCTCGCAGGGGACGTACACGTCCGAGAGGAAGTTCATCTCGATTTTGACGGTGCCCTGTCCGCCACACTCCTCACAGCGCCCGCCCTTCACGTTGAACGAGAAGCGGCCCTTCTCGTAGCCGCGCTGTTTCGAGAGCTTCGTCTCGGCGAACAGCTCCCGGATGTAGTCGAAGACGCCGGTGTAGGTCGCGGGGTTCGACCGAGGAGTCCGCCCAATGGGCGACTGGTCGATGAGCCGGACCTTCTCGACGTTCTCTATCCCCGTGATGTTGTCGTGGTCGCCGGGGTCCACGCTGGTGTTGTCGTTCATCTCGCGGGCCAGCCCCTTGTAGAGGATGTCGTGCATCAGGGTGGACTTCCCGGAGCCGGAGACGCCGGTAATCGCGGTGAACTGCCCGACCGGCAGGTCCACGTCGAGGTCTTTGAGGTTGTGCTGGCGCGCGCCCACGACCGTCAGGGCCGCGTCCGTATCGCGGCGGTCGTCGGGCACCGGAATCTCCTTGCGGCCCGCCAGATAGTCGCCGGTCAGCGACTCGTCGCAGTCCTCCACCTCGTCTACGGTCCCCTGCACGACGACCTCGCCGCCGCGCTTGCCCGGCCCCGGACCCATGTCGATGACGTTGTCCGCCCGGCGCATCGTCGCCTCGTCGTGTTCGACCACGAGGAGGGTGTTGCCCAAGTCCCGAAGCTCCTCCAAGGTGTTCAGCAGGCGGTCGTTGTCCCGCTGGTGGAGGCCGATGGACGGCTCGTCCAGCACGTAGAGGACGCCGACGAGTCCCGACCCGATTTGGGTCGCGAGCCGGATGCGCTGGCTCTCGCCGCCCGAGAGGGTGGCGGCCTCGCGGTCGAGGGTGAGGTATTCGAGACCGACCTCCTCCATGAAGCCGAGGCGGGCGCGAATCTCCTTCAGAATCTCCTCGGCAATCTTGGTCTCGCGCTCGTCTAAGGTCGCCTCCAATCCCTCGAAGTGGTCCAGCGCGTCGCCGATTGACATCTCGTTGACCTCGGTGATGGACGTGCCGTCCACGTACACCGACCGGCTCTGGTCGTTGAGTCGCGTCCCGTCACAGACCGGACACTCCGTGACCGCCATGTACTCCTCGATGTGGTCGCGGGTGCTGTCGGAATCGGTCTCGACGTAGCGGCGTTCGAGGTTCGGGATGACGCCCTCGAACCGCTCGTCCTTCTCGCGGGTGCCGTTCTTGGTCGTCCACTCGAAGTGAACTTTCTCGTCGGTCCCCCAGACGAAGGCGTCCCGCACGTCCTCTGGTAGCTCCTCGAAGGGCGTCTCGACGCTCACGCCGAAGTGGTCGGCCACGTTGTCGAGCTGTCGCCGGTAGTAGGTCCGGTTGTAGCTCCACGGCTCGAAGACGTGCTTGAGCGGTTTCGAGGTGTCCTGAACCACCAACTCCTCGTCTACTTCCTTCGTCTCGCCGATGCCCTCACACTCCGGGCACGCGCCGTGGGGGCTGTTGAACGAGAACGAGCGCGTCTCTATCTCCCGGAAGTCGATGCCGCAGTGCGTGCAGGCCAAGTCCTCGGAGAACTCCACGACGAGACGCTCCTCGTCGCTCTCGTCGGCCAAGTCGCCCGTCGAGCGCGCCGTGGCACCGCCGAGGTCGGCCTCGGCCTCCTCGGGCGGGTCCGGCAGGACGACCTTGAGCGCACCGTCGGCCTCCTCCAGCGCGGTCTCGACGCTGTCGGTGATGCGCGAGCGAGCCTCGGGGGAGACCTTCACGCGGTCCACGATTACGTCCACGTCGTGGTCGTAGTTCTTGTCGAGGTCCGGGCGACTGGTCGTCAGGTCGAACTCCTCGCCGTCCACCTCGACGCGGGAGTACCCCTCCGAGACCAACTCGTCGAACAGGTCCTCGAAGGCTCCCTTCTGGTCGCGGACGACCGGGGCGGCGATTTTCGCGCGGGTGCCCTCGGGGAGTTCGAGGACGCGCCGGACCATGTTCTGGGCGCTCTGCTCGCCGACCTCGCGGCCACACTCCGGACAGTGGGGCGTCCCGATGCGAGCGTACAGCAGGCGGAAGTAGTCGTGGAGTTCGGTGACGGTGCCGACCGTCGAGCGGGGGTTGTTGGCGGCGTTCTTCTGGTCGATGGAGATGGCGGGCGAGAGTCCTTCGACGTTCTCGACCTGCGGCTTGTCCATCTGCCCGAGGAAGTTGCGGGCGTACGCCGACAGGCTCTCGATGTACCGGCGTTGCCCCTCGGCGTAGACGGTCTCGAACGCGAGCGACGACTTGCCCGACCCCGACAGCCCCGTCACCACGTTGAACTGCTCGCGCGGGATGGAGATGTCGAGGTCCTTGAGGTTGTGCTCCTCCGCGCCCTTCACGTCGATGTACTCCTTGCTCATCGTTTTCGCGTCCCGAGAGAACTCGTTTGCGTGCGCTGTGCCGTCTCGTTCATCAAGAGGTTACAGGGATTCAGGGCACTTAACGGGATTGTAATCGGAAAGTCGCGGTCGAGTGGGATATCTCGAAATCCCCGATTCGCGGACCGAGGTCACCGTCCCGCGCTCCGCCACGGCGCTTTTCCTCTCGGTCGTCGTACACGTCCTATGGACGCGGAGAAGGCGTTCTCGCTCGCCCTGCTCGCGGTCGCGCTCTACGCCTCGCTACTGGTCGTCTGGCCCTTCTTCACCTACATCGCCTTGGCGGTCTTTCTGGCCTACGCGCTCTTCCCGCTCCAGCGCCGCCTCGCGCCACGAATCGGCCCGCGAATATCCGCGGTCGTCCTGATGGTCGGGTCCACCGTCCTGTTCGTCCTCCCGTTCGTGCTGATGCTACAGGTCGTCCTCCGACAGGCGCTCTCGGTGGTCGAACGCGTCCAGTCGGGCGAAATCGACGTGGGATTTCTGGAGGAGCTTCTGGCGAGCGACCTCGGGCAGGACCTCCTCGAAGCGATTCGGTCGGGCGCGGGCCGAATCGTCGAGGAGTCGGTCAACGTCGTCGGCGGGGCCTCGACTGCCGCGGTCGGAGTCACGATTCTGGGCTTCCTGCTCTACTACCTGCTGGTCGGCGGCGAGGATGCGGTAGCGTGGTTCCGCGAGGTGACGCCGCTCCCGGCCGCCGTGCAGGACCGACTCCTCGCGGACTTGGACCGCCTGACCTACGCGGTCCTCATCACGCAGGGCGTCATCGCGGTCGTGCAGGCGATTCTGACGGGTCTCGGCCTGTTTCTCCTCGGGTTCTCGAACGTCCTCTTCTGGACGGTGTTCGCAGTCGTCCTCGGCTTGCTTCCGTTCGTCGGGTCGATGTTCATCTGGATTCCGGCCGCCGTCCTGCTGATTGCGACGGGGCGACCGCTCGGCGGCGCGGGCCTGCTGGTCTACGGGTTCGGCGTCATCAACCTGACCGACAACTACCTCCGACCGGTCCTCGGCGGCCGGAGCGCGAACCTGAATCCCGCAATTCTCGTCATCGGCATCTTCGGCGGACTGGTCGTCTTCGGGTTCACGGGCATCTTCGTCGGCCCCATCGTGTTGGGGTTCACGAGGACCATCGTCGCCGTCGTCGCCGACGAGTACGCTTCGGATCGACACGAGACCGACGACAGTTTAGAGCGCCGGAAGGAGGGCCGGAGCGAACGAGACGAAGGCCGGAGTGAACGCGATACCGAGGAGCGCCAGCGCCACGACGAGGAGCGCGCCGGGGAGTCCCCCGATGGCGACGATGAGAAGGACCCACGGGGAGACGACCACGCCGATACCGAGCCACTGCGCGACGAACAGCGCCAGCAGGCCGACGACGGCGTTGACGAGTAGCGCCTTCACCGCCTTGGTCAGCCAGTAGACCGCGACGACGGCGACGACGACCGCGAACAGGAGGCCCAGTTCGAGACCCGTGACCATAGCTCCGAATCGACGCCACTCGTCAAAGATACTCCGTTGAGCGGACGTTCGAGGAAATGTTTGAATCAAAACGAGAGGCGACGAATCAGTACTCGG
Source organism: Halorussus salinus (assembly GCF_004765815.2). Lineage (NCBI taxonomy): Archaea > Methanobacteriati > Methanobacteriota > Halobacteria > Halobacteriales > Haladaptataceae > Halorussus > Halorussus salinus. The sequence continues at coordinate 337,289 of NZ_ML974127.1, forward strand.
GCACGCGCGCCGACCGGTCGCTCCCCTCCACGAACGGCAGGGCCGCGAGGTCGGCCGGGACCTCCTCGCCCTCGACGCGGACGGTCAGGCCGGACGCCGAATCGTCACCGTCGTCTTCCGCACCGACCTCGAAATCGACCACCGCGAACGCGATGGGTTCCTCCGCGGTCGGACTCTCGACCGCTCGCGTCACCTCGCCGACCGCCTCGTCGCCCGCGAAGACGGCCGCGCCCGAGTCGGGCACTCGTTCGGGGCGCAGGCCCACGAGTCGCTTGCTCGGCCGCCCGCGGTTCTCGACGCGCGAGACGACCTCTTGGCCGACGAAACACCCCTTCTCGAAGTCAACCGCGTTCCGGAGACCGACGACGTTCGGAATGTGCCCCCGTAGCTCGGTCTCGAACAGCGGCGTGCCCGCTTCCAGCGTCAGCGACTCCCACGTCGTCCGGCCAAAGGGTGCGGCGTTCAGCCCCTGATTCAGCAGGGTGTCGAAGACCAACTCGGCGTTCGCGCGCTCGTCGCCCGCCTCGTTGACGGTCGTCCCGGTGGCACAGACCACCTCGAAGCCCTCCTCGCCGGTCGGCGCGTCGGTCCGAAGCACGGTGACGCCCACGGAGGCGATTCGCCCCCGGACGAACGAGAGGTGGTCGGCGGGCGAGGAGGCCCCGTTCAGCACGCTGGCTATCTTCTCGGTCGCCTTCGGGCCGTGGACGCCGAAGACGGCGAAGTCGTCGGTGGCGACCGAAATCTCCACGTCTTGGATGAAGACTTTTTCGCGCCACTCGTCGGCGAGCGCGGCGGCCTCGCCCGGCGGGACGAACAGTAGCAGTTGCTCGCCCGCGTTGTAGACGTACATGTCCAACTCGACGCCGCCCTGCGGGTCGAGCAAGAGTGCGTAGGCTCCCTCGCCGTCGGCGGTCGGCACGTCGTTCGACACCACGTTGTCCACGTACTCCACGCGGTCGTCGCCGCCGACCGTGACCACGCCGTAGGGCATCTCGGTGACGCCGACGACGTTCCGGACCGCGACGTGCGCGCGGTCGGGTCGCCCGTAGTCGGCGGGCACCTCGCGGTCGCCCACCGCGGTCCACTCCGCCCCGAGGTCGGCCTGTTGCTCCTCGATGACAGTCATTCTACCTCGGATTCGGTCACGGACGGGATTAAAAGGTCGGAATCCGAGATAGCGACCGACCCCGCCAACGGCATCGGTGACAGCGACCGACTCCGCCAACGACCGCAGTGACGGCGACCACCCGGCGCGTGCTGGCGCGCCCTCCGTGGCGCGCCCAGCGCGTGAGGGCCGAGCAACGCAGGCCGGAGGCCGAGTAGCGCAGAAGGTTGGGGAGGTGTGAGGCCCCGGTGGCGGTTGCGGTGCTGTCTAGCGGCATGATTAGTGTCGGCAGTAGTCCGGTCTGCGATGGTTGCTGTGGTTCGTGCTGTGAAATAGTCTCGGAATAAAGATTTTATTCACAAGATCGCGTCAGGGAAACGTTCCGAGACAACACTCTATAGCGGCAGTCGGTCGATAATCTTGTCCACGAACGACGGCTCTTCGACCTCCTCGTCGGGGTCCGGAACCACCCTCTCGTCGGGCGTGATGAGCGTCCGGTGGTCGCCCTCGCTGGCTTCGATGAGACCGTCCTCCTTGAGGTTGGCGAGCGCGGTCTCCAAGTCGTCGATGTCGGCCTCGACGTGCGAGCGGATCTCGAAGACCGTCATCCCGTCTTCGTTCCGGTCGACGAGCGCGTCGAGTACCGCAACCTCGACCTCCTCGCGGTTCCGGTACTCACGCTTTGCCTTCATACGCTGACGTATGACCGGCGGGGTTTTACCTTTATCTGAACGTGTAGGTCGGTGTTCGTTCAAGCCGCCCGCGGTCGGTCGGCCGAAGGCGGGACTCTTAAGCCCCGAAGCGACGCAAGGTGGTGTATGGAAGTCAAGTCTCGTCACCACCTCCGGAGCGACGAGGTGCGGGAGATAGAGCAACGCCTCGCCGACCGGCTCGGCGTCGAGTTGGACGCCGACAGCTACGAACTCGTGGAACTGGAAGACTCGGAGTTCGACCTCGTGTTGGTGGACGGCGACCCCGCCGTGCTGTACGTCGAGCGCGAGGCGAACGCCTCGGAGGGGTCGAGCGGCGAGACGCCACGAGACAAGGAACCGTTCCTGACCGTCCGCGGGGCCAACGAGTACGAACCCCAGACTCGCGTCGTCACGGTGGACGCGGGCGCGGTGTCGTTCGTCAGCGACGGCGCGGACGTGATGCGTCCCGGCATCGTGGAAGCCGACGCCGACATCGCGGCGGGCGACCTCGTGGCCATCGCCGAGGAGTCCCACGGCAAGGTGCTGGCCGTCGGTCGCGCGCGGACCGACGGCGACGATATGGTCGGCAACGAGGGGAAAGTGGTCTCGTCGGTCCACCACGTCGGCGACGAACTGTACGAGTTCACCGTCTGAGTCTCAGTGTACCGTCCGAATCCGAGTTCACCGTCCGATTCTCATCGCCCGACTCTCACTGCCCGCTCGTCGCCTCCTCGCCGGACCGCCGCCAGACCCACCCACAGAGCGCCGCCAGCGCGCCGCCGAACCAGACCGCCGTTCCCACCGACACCAGCGTCTCGTCGCCGACCAGCGCGGCGAGGCCGAACGACGCCGCGACGCCCGCCGGAGTCGCCGCGAGTAGGGCGGCCCCCGAGCGCGGCGGCGTTCCGTCGCGGAGCAGGCCGACGCCCCAGACCGGCGCGCCGACCACGCCGAGGAGATACGCCCACACCGAGACCGTCCAGCCGTCGAGTCGGCCCAGTCCGACGTACGCCGCCGACCCGACGAACGCGCCGACCAGTCCGGCGAAGACCGCGGCGAACCCTGCGTTCGCGACGACGTGCCACTCGCTCGCCGACCGGACGCGATAGCCCGCGACCCCGACCGCCGACAGCGCGAACGCGACCGGCGTGAGCGCGTCGAGGAACCCGTAGCCGAGCGGCGAGACGCCGCGGTCCGCCGCGAGCGTCGCCGCCGACAGGAGCGCCCACCCGACGCCGCCCGCCGTGCCCACGACTCCGGCCGCGCGAAGGCGGCCGTCCGACCGAACGCGCGACACGAGCCTACTCGCCCTCTCGCTCGCCGTCCGCTTGCTCGGTATCGACCGCTCCGTCCTCGGCCGCCTCCATCTCGTCGTCCTCGTAAGCCTCCTCGTACCGCTCGACCGCCATCTCGAAGCCCTCTTTCGCCAGTTCGTACGTCTCCCGGAGGTCCGCGACGGGCGTCTCTGTCGCGTCCACGCGCAGGTCGTCGTAGTACGGTTCCATCTCGCGCTCCTCGGTCGATTCCACGAGGAGCGCCGCGCTCTGGACGTGTAGCTCCTCGCGCTTGTCGCCGCCCTCGGCGTGGCCCGCGTCGAGGGCGTCTATCAGTCGCTCGGCAAGCGGTCGGTCCTCGTCCCTGCTGGCCTCGTACTCGTCGGCGACGGCCTCGACGACCTCCTCGCCGGTCAGGAGGTTCCCGGCGACGGTGTAGCCGTCGCCCTCGACGTGGCCGTCCCAGTCCTTGCACTCCTCGCCCGAGAAGGCGAAGGTGCCATCCGAATCGACGCCGTGGAGTTGGCGCTGGGGTGCGCCCTCGTCGGCGTTCAGCAGGGCTTGCAGGGCGTCCTCGACCGCCAGCCCGTCGTCCAGATACTCGACTCCCTTCCGGCCCAACTCGACGTTGACGAGACTCTGAGTCGCCACCGCGCCGTTCTCGCTCGCGAACGGACAGAGCGTCCCGACCGCGGGCAGGCGGGTCGTCACCGCCACGCCGAATCTGGTCTGGTCGTCGGTCTCCTCGCCTTCGTAGGGTTCGCGGACGCAGATGCTGAAGGTCACGCTCGGAGCGTGGGTCCGCCGTAGCAAAAAAGTCGGTTTCGCGGCAGTCGGAAGCCGGGTCGGAGCCAGCGAGTCTTTCGAGTCGCGTCGGGTCAGATGAGGATGGTGCGGAACCCGCGCCAATCGCCGGTGACGGTCGTCCCATCGATGTCGGCGACGGCACGGTACTCGTACTCGGTGTTCGGGTACAGCGGACCGACGGTTTCGCTGAACTCGCCGGTCGCGGTCGCGGTTTGCGGGTCGCTCGTCTTCACGTCGTCGCTCTCGACGCGGGTGTACTCGAAGTACACGTCAGCCGACGAGGCCCCGCCGAGGTCGGTAAGGTCGCCGTGCAACGTCGCGTGGATGTCCGCGATGTCCGTCGCCTCTCGGGTCGCTACCGACGCCGAGGCGGCGCTCGCGGTCCCGACGCCGACGCCGACGCCGACGACGGCCATCGACCCGCCCAGTGCTTTCATCGCGTCGCGTCGTGTCGTCTCGTGACTGTCGTTCGTCATCTGTGAGTTTCCGTGTCGGACAACTCACCTATCGTGGGGTGTTAAAATTTATCTTCTGAGAACCGTATTTTACTGCACTCGTTGGCCGAACGCGAAAAGAGTGGGGTTCTGGACCGTCGTCAGGCCGAAACGGTCGTCGTCTGGCTCGCGGTGTTGCCCTTCGAGTCGGTGACGGTGACCGTCACGTCGTAGGTACCGCTTCCCTTCTTCTCTTGGAGTTGGGCCGAACCGGACGCGCTGGACCCGCCGACCGACGACGACGAGGAATCGACCGTCGTCGATTGGGTGAGCGTCAGATCGACCGACGCGAGGTCGCCGTCGGCGTCCGAGACGCTCCAACTCACGTCGAAGCGCGCCCAGCCGCCGTTGCTGTTGTTCGTAACCGACAGGGAATCGACCGCGGGTGCGGTGTCGCCCGTACCGCCGTCGCCGCCGTCGCCGCCGTCGCCCCCGCCGTTGAGCGCGGCTTCCACGTCGAGGAGACCCGCGCCCGACTCGTTGCTCCCGAGACCGATGTCCTCGGCGGAGTTTTTGAGCGCGCTGCGGGCCTCGGTGTTGGACATCCCGGTGGCCATCAACTGGGCGGCCGCACCCGAGACGTGCGGGCAGGACATCGACGTACCCGAGAGGGTGCTGTAGCCGCCGCCGGTGTACGTCGAGTAGATGCTCCCGCCGGGCGCGGCGAGTTCTATTTCGGAACCGGTCGAGGAGAAACTCGACAGGCTGTCGTCGCTGTCGGTCGAGGAGATGGCCATCGCGTTGCTGTACGCCGCGGGGTAGCCGACACACTCGTTACAGGGGCCGGAGTTACCGGCAGAGGAGACGACGAGGACGCCGTTGTTGTAGGCGTAGTCCACCGCGTCCTGTAGCGCGGTCGTGCCCGAACTCGCGCCGAGACTCAGACTGGCAACGTCGAAGCCTTGGTTGGCGGCCCACTCGATACCGGCCGCCACGTCGGAGAACGAACCGCTCCCGTCGTCGCCCAGCACTTTGCCAGCGTGGAGCGTCGCCTCGGTCGAGACGCCGACGACGCCCTCGCTGTTGTTCACCGCGTTGGCGATACCCGCACAGTGGGTCCCGTGGCCGTCGCCGTCCTCCCACGTGCCCTTGCCGGAGAAGTCCTTGCCGGTGCCGAGGTTGGCCTGTAGGTCGGGGTGGTCGGAGTCGATACCCGTGTCGAGGATGGCGATGTCGGCACCACTGCCGGTGTCGCCGTTGCTGTGTGCGATGTCGGCGTCCACGCGGTCGATGCCCCACGGGAGCGTCTGGGCGTGGGCCTGAACCGTGCCGTTCTCCTCGACGTAGCGGATGTTCGGGTTCTTCCGGAGTCCCTTGGCCGCTTGGGCGGGCATCTTCGCCGTCACGATGTCGAGCGAGTCGAACTCCCGGACCGTCTCGTCGGCCGCGCCGAGCGCCTTCCGTCGGCCGCGCTCGGACGCGAACCCGACGTTGACCTCGACTCGACCAGTCGCCCCTGCGAGTCCGGCCGTTCCGGCCACCGCCATCGAACTGCCTGCGATTTTCAGTACGTTTCGCCGAGAGACACCATTGTCATTATCTGCCATCTGATAAGCAATAACAATGCAGTAATTTAATTTTTTCTATTAATGAAATAACCAGTAAAAGAAGTATATTTCACTGCCTTGCCCTATCGAAGTCGACGCTTCGTCTGACGTAAGAACTATACCGTTTCGCTCCGGCCCATTTCCCTATGGGCTTCATGAGCAAAATTCTCGGTGACAGGGACGCGCACACCGCCGAGGACTACGTGGAACTCAATCTCGACGACTTCGACACGGCGTCGGGCGACGCCGCGATGCAGGTTCACATCGCCGAGATTCAGGGCCAACAGGACGTAATCGCCATCAAGGACGCCATCTACGACGGGGACCTCGTGGTCGCGGACATCACGCGACTCCGGACCGAGGACACCACGGTCGAACGCATCACCAACGAACTCCAGCAGGTCGCCCGCGAGGTGGACGGCGACATCGTCCAGAAAGGCGACGACCAGATTCTCGTCACTCCGACGGGCGTGAAGGTCAGCCGCGAGAAACTGACGCGCTGAAACGCCGACGCGCCGAAACGCTGACTCGCCGAAACGCCGACAAACCGCGACGCCGACGCGCGGCGCAGTTCTCTCCTCTCACTTCAGTGCGCGTTCGACGCTACTGGCGACGCTCCGGGCTTTCTCCGCGAGCGGCGGCGCGATTTCACCCGCTTCGACCGCCGCGTCGAGTTCGTCGTCGTCCACGCGCTCGACCCCGCCGTCGGGGAACTTCACCACGTCTACGTGCAGGTCCACGTACCGGGCGACCTCGGGGAACAATTCGACGGGCGTACAGACGTTGACGTAGGTCCCCTTCGACTCGCCTTCGTCGCTCCGGTAGAGGGTCGGGTACCACCACCGGCCCTCCCGGAACTTCGTGACGGCCACGTCGCCGCGCTCGCGGGGCGTGCCGAGCGCGTCGTAGGTTCCCCGGCCGGACATCTCGCGGCGGAGCGTGACCTTCCCCTCGTCGGGGGCACACTCCGTGACCTCGCCGCGTCCGAGCGAGAAGCACCGGCCGTCGGGCTTGCCGTGACGGATTTCGAGGCGGTCGCCCGCCGCCGGGCCGAACTGCCGGAGCGCCGCGCCGGTCGGGAACTCCTCGGCGGCGTCGCCGTCCGCGCTGTCGCCGTCCGCACCGTCACCGTCTGCTCCCATATCCGCCCACAGGTCCTCCACGAAGTCCACCGCGGCGCTGGCCGACTCGTGGGCGGCCTTCACCCGGTGGTGGCCCGGCATCGTGGTCGTGACCTCGCGTCGCTCGGCGTCGAGCGCGAACCGCGACTCGCGGCCGAACCAGAGCCACGTCGTCTCCTCGGGCGCGACGAGTCGGCGCGGGAGGTCGGTGCGACTCCCCTCGGAAGGGGAGTCGGGGGCGTCGGCGAGTCCGGCGTCGATGACCTCGGCGCGTTCGACGGCCCGCCCGAGCGCGTCGTCCATCGCGTCCATGCCCGCCTCGTCGGCGGCGTACTCCCAGCGAACGCCCCAGTCGTCGGGGACCTCGGTCGGGAGCATCTCGGTCGTCCGGGCGAGTTCGGTCCGGGTCGCGTCGTCGCCCGAGGCGACCACCTTGTCGATGCCCGTCGAGAGGCTGGCGACCCCGCCGAACGCCTGTAGCTGGGTGCCGAGAACCGGCCGGTGGTCGGCCCACGGGGCGACCGGTTCGTGGACCTGCACGCGAACCCGGTCGCCCTCGTCGATTCGGCGGTCCACCTTGCCAAAGGAGAGGTACCCCTCCCGGTCGCCCAAGTCCACGACTGCGCCGCCGCCGAGGGTGTCGCTCACCGCGGCGTCGAAGACGGCTCCCCGAGGAGTCGGGTCGGGCCAGCGGAAGGTGTCCACGCCCAGCGAGGCGAGGTCGTCGGCGACGCGCGCGACGGTCTCGGGGTCGCCGACGACGCCCGCGCCCTGTCGGTCGTCGGTGGTCTCGACGCTGGCGTCGTACTCGTCGGCGGCGAACTCGGGGTCGAAGCGCCGCCGGATGGGCGGGGATGCCTGTACCACGCGGAACTCCTCGCGCAAACGCTGGGTCAGTGCGGTGGTGTAGATACCGCGGATACGGACGTTACTCATGTTGACTCGCACTCGGAGAGAATAACCGGTCGGTCGGCGACTCGCACGTCGTTCATGTCCGGAGGGTCGGGCGGCGGACCCTTCGGTGTAGCGATTCGCGCGAGTTCGGGCGACGGGCGGCGTTCGGGGAGTCGCGGTTCGGGGAGTCGCGGTTCGCGGGATTCGGTTCGAGGGTCGATTCGTCGGGCGGCGTCGAGACGACCGCTCGGTCGGACGAGCCGTTAGTCGTCGGCCGGGACGGTGCCGGTCCAGTTGGCGTCGGTCGTGGCGTCGAGTTCCGTCGTTTCGGGTTCCGCGTCGGACGCCTCGGCCTCGGCTGTCTCGTCGTTCTGTGCGTCGTCGTCCCCGCTCGGCGGGGCTGTGTACATGATGCCTCGGCTCTCACTTCGGTACGTCATCTTGTCGAAATCTGTGGCCGATTCTGGTTGATAAGGTTTCCCCTGCGAGTCTTAATGGTGTATAATCACAATTAAGGTGTGAAAGGTACTCCGAGAGCCAGATAATTGGTACTGGCGTCCGTAGGCTCCGGCGATGGATGCTCCACGCGACCCGGTCGAGGAGGGCGCGACCGATTCGGCCGATCTCTACGACATCGCCACGTGGGAGTCGCGAAGTTGGTTGGACAGGTTCTCGGGCGGCGTCTACCGGTGGTCGCGTCGGCTCGGCCGGGTCATCGTCGTCCTCCTCGCGCTGGCTATCCTCGTCGTCCAGTTCGCGCTGACCGGACTGGCGGCAGTCAGCGACCCCGTCATCGGCGCGTTCGTCCTCATGTCGGTCGTCCCGGCGTTCGGGTTGGCGGCCTACATCTGGTACGCCGACGTGACGACCTCCGAACCGCTGACGCTTCTGGTCGGGACGTTCCTGCTGGGCGTGCTGTTCGCTGGCTTCGCGGCCATCATCAACACGCTCGCGGGAGCGATTACCCTCGTGCCGGTCGTCGGGATGGTGCTGTTCTTCTATCTGGTCGTCGCGCCGGTCGAGGAGGTCGTGAAGTGGCTCGCCATCCGGCTCTACGCCTTCCGGAGCGACCGCTTCGACGCGGTCATCGACGGCGCGGTGTACGGCGCGATGGCTGGTCTCGGGTTCGCCACCATCGAGAACGCTATCTACATCACTCGGGGCATCGCCGAGGTCGGAACCATCGGCCAACAGCAGATCGCCACCGCTGGCCAGACTGCCGCGGTGCGCCTGCTGGCCGGACCGGGCCACGTCATCTACTCGGCGTTCGCGGGCTACTACCTCGGGCTGGCGAAGTTCAACCGCGAGAACGCGGGTCCCATCGTGGTCAAAGGCCTGCTCATCGCGGCGTTCATCCACGCGACCTACAACTCGTTGGTGACGTATCTCGGCGACATCCTCCAGTTCCTCGGGGTCGCGGTCGCGCCGGGCGTCGCGTTCCTCGGGTTCGTCGTCATCTACGACGGCGTGTTCGGGTATCTCCTCTACCGGAAGATTTCCCGGTACCGGAGCGCCTACCGCCAGACCAACATGGGCCAGAGCGTCAGCTTCGAGGACGACGAGCGCGACGACGCCGTGGGCCGCGACCGCGCGGACTTCGAGGAGTCGGCCGACGGACGGGGCGATTACGAAGACTCGGAGTCGTTCGCCGCGGCCGAGCGCGACGAGCGCCAGCGCGCCGAGACTCGGCAGGCCGAGCGCCAGCAGGGCGACACCACCCGGACCGACGGCGACGGCTCCGAGTAGGCCGGTCGGCGAGTCGTCGGTTCGGTTCTTCTCGGTTCTGACCGAACTCCTCGGCGCGCGCTGGCGCGGCCTCGCGGTTCGAGGCCGCGTCATCAGCGCGCGAGGGACGAGCAACGCAACGTAGTGAGTAGCGCAGAAGGTTAGGGAGGCGTGAGGCTGTCGCGGTGCCGTGCGGTTGTGGTTGCGGTGCCGCGCGGTAACTCCTGTGTTCAAGCCTGACGGTCGCTTCGTTGTGACTTCTTTGGTCGTACTGCTGTCGCGGTCACAACTGCTCGTACTCCGAAACTGCCTCGCCGGATACCACAACCAAAACCAAACTCGACGGAAGACCGACCTACCGCTCCATCGCGCCGAGAACGCGCTCCGCACTCTCGTCGGTCTCACCGCTCTCGTCGGTCTCACCGCCCGTCTCGACGCCCGCGTCCTCCAGCAGTCGCTCGGCGTACTTCGCAATCACGTCCACCTCCAGATGCACTGGGTCGCCGACCGCCTTCGCCGAGAGGTTCGTAATCCTGCGCGTCTCCGGGATGATGGCGACCGAGAAGGTCCCCTCGCCGCGCTCGGCCACGGTGAGGCTGATGCCGTCCACCGTCACCGACCCCTTGTCCACGACGTACTTGCCGTACTCCTCGGGGAGAGCGAACTCGTAGGTCCAGTCCTCGCCGACCTGCTCGATGTCGGTGATTTCGGCGGTGGTATCGACGTGGCCCTGTACGACGTGGCCGTCGAAGCGCCCGTCGGCGGGCATCGCGCGTTCGAGGTTCACCGGGTCGCCCGCCTCGACCTCGCCGAGGTAGGTCTTGGCGACGGTCTCGCTGGCGAGGAACACCTCGAACCAGTCGTCGGCGAACTCCTCGACGGTCAGACAGACCCCGCTGACGCTGATGCTCTGGCCGCGGTCCAACTCGCCGGTGACCTCCTCGCCCCCGATGGTGAGCCGTCGGCCCTCGTCGGTCACCGTTACCTCCTCGACTTCGCCAGCCTCCTCAACGATTCCGGTAAACATACCAGATTTGTGGGTCGGTCGGCCCAAAAGGATTCCGGAGTCGGTATCGGTCCGGTTCGCGGTCTCCGATTTTCTCGAAACCCAACTACGCCGTTCCGGGCCGTCCCCGCGGGCTTTTTGACGACTCGCGCGAAAGCCCATCGTGATGAACAAACCGGGCATCATCGGCACGCTCCAACTCGCGGCGACGCTCGTGTTCGCGCTTCCGGTCGGGTTGCTGGGCGTTCAGTTCCTCCTCGACGGCAAGACCCTGCTGGGTGGCGGGTTCGTCGTCGTCGCGGTCATGATGGTCGTACTGGAGGAGTACCTGACGACACCGACGGACGTGCCGGGCGCGGTGGCACAGAAGACGGTCGGGAAAGTGGCGAAGACGCCCGACGACGACGAGTAAGGCCCCGAGGACTATTTTCGGTAGTGGCTGTCTCGCGGTCGTCTCCGGTTTCGGGATGCGGGCTATCGACGCCGAGCGGGACAGCACCGCAACTGCACCGCGACCACACAGCGGACGATTGCCGATAAAAAGGAGTTATCGCAACCGCACTGCGACAGCCACCGCGACCGCCCCGCAACCGCGCCCCGAACCTCCCCGCCTGCGCGCTCGGCCGCGCAGCACCGCGAGCGCGGCCGAGCGTGCGGCGCATCCTGTCGGTCGAGGAGTCGAGCGCGTGCGGTCGGGGAAGTCGTCGGGCGCGTCCCGCGGTCGCCGACGCTACGCGACGCGCTCGCTTACCGAGACCGCGGAATAGAACCCCGAAAAACTCGTCCGAGCTACTGTGCGGGCGGTTCCTCGACTTCTTCTAACACGTCCGCGACGCCCTTCTCGTTGCGCTCGTTGTAGAGCAACACGTCGATGGGCAGGGTCGGCGCGCCGCCGACCAGATTCTCCATGACGACGAGGCGCTCGCGAGCGCGGGACATGCCGACGTAGAAGACCCGCCGCTCGTTGTCGGTCAGGGTCGGCACGGGGTCGGTCGTGGAGGTGAACTCCTCGCCGTCAACCGGGCCGTCTACCGTCGCGGCCATCTGCTCGACCACCTTCTCGGTCAGGTCCGTGGCGACGAACACGTGGTCGGCCTCCCGACCCTTCGCGGAGTGGATGGTGCCGATGCGGACGCGGTCGGCGTCCATCCCCTCGTAGTCGCCGCCGAAGTAGGCCCGCATCGAGTTCTTCTGGAAACTCGTGACCTTCCGCACCATGTCGGCCGCCGACGCCGGGCCGGGCATGAACGGCGCGAAGTCGGTCACGAAGTCGTGTTCGACCTCGATTTCGGCGAGGTCGTCGGTGTCGGCCTCCTCCTTGCGCTCGTCTATCGCGTCGAAGAGGTCGTCGCGCTCGCTGGTGCCGAACGCCGAGTCCTGCAACATGTCGGCGAGTCGCCGGGCTTGGAGGCCCGTAATTGGCTCCTCGGCGTCCATCTTCTCGACCGCATCGACGTACTGCTGGAGGCGGTCGGTCCACATCCGCTGGTCGGTCAGGCACTTGAACGGGATGCCCTCGTCGATGAACTCGTCGATGAACCGGAACATCTGGTAGCGTGCCCGGAACAGCAACATGAGGGTCCCGTCGTGTTCCTCGATGGTGTACCGGACGTTCCGGACGAGTTCGAGCATCGAGGGGCTATCGACCTGCTCGACGGTGCCGCCCTGCTTTCGCGGCGAGAGGTTCTTCTCTTGGCGCTTGTCGATGTGGTGGACCTCCTGCTGGACGACGCGCAGAATCTCGGAGGGGAGTCGGTGAGACGTGTCCAAGATTACGTCGTTCCCGCCCTCTTCGAGGAGCAGGCCGGGGTCGGCACCCTGCCACGCGTAGACCACTTGGTCGTCGTCGCCCGCGATGAGGACCTGCTCCATGTGGGGCTTCCACTCCTCGTACACGTCGAACTGGAGGCTGGTAATGTCCTGAAACTCGTCGATGACCAGATACTCGACGTTCGGGAGGAGCGACCGCTGTTTCACGCGCTGGAGCATGTCGGCGAAGCCGACCAGATCGTTCTCGCCCTTGTAGTTGCGCCACCCGCGGATGGCCTCGGGCACGTCGAGGCGGTCGTCGTCGCTGGGCCACGTCGGCGTGTACTTGTTGCCCTCTTGGGCGTTCGGGTCGATGTCCGGGGGCAGGCGGACCTCCTCGTCGTTCCACTGGAAGGGCACGTCGTACCAGTCGGCCACGTCGCGGCGGGTCCGCTGGAGCCACTGGCTCGTGGCGATAATCTTGTTGCCGAGCGTGGTCGAGCGAGCGGTCCGGCGGCCCGCGCCGCTGTACTCGTCTTCGAACTCGATGCCGAACTCCTCGCAGAACTCCTTCTTGTCGGACTCGCCCACCACGTCGTTGCGCGAGAGGTCCAGCAGTTCGTAGGCCTTCGCGTGCATCGTGCAGACCGACCCCTGCAACGAGCGGGGGTTCAGGTCGCGGCGCTCGGCGAGACGCTCCCGGACCTCGTTGGCGGCCGCGCGAGTGTACGAGACCAGCAGAATGTCGTTGACGCCGACGCCCTCTTGGTCGAGGAGCCCTTCGACCCTGTCCAGCAACTCGGTGGTCTTCCCACTTCCGGGGCCACCGAACAGACGGGTCACTCGCTCCTCCGTTTCTTGGCTCATTACCACAACCCCATGACCCCCGTACTCATAAATGGACGTGAATCGGGACGGCCGCCGGAACCGGCCCCAGCGTGGCGACTCGGCGGGCGTCGTTCGACGGGGAGGACCGCGGAAAAAGCGACTAAGAGGTGTTTCGTGGCGACCGAGCCTCACGGACCTCGCTGCCGTCCCGAATCTTGTCCTCGCACTCGGGACAGACTCGCGGGTCGTCTACCTCGCGCGGTGTGAACACTCGCGCGTACGCTTCGGTCACGAACGAACCGCAGTTCTGACATTCAGGCATTTCTCTTCTTCCACTACGGAAATCTTACACTATATTTCTATCGACACCGGTCGCAACGTCTCGTTACTCCGACTAGCCATACCCTACCGTAGGATAGCGATTCGCTGCGGCCGAGAACGTAATCTTGTAGTTCTCTCTTTCCGACCAGTCGCCGCGAACGTGAGGCTCCTCGCGACGCTAATCGCCGCGCTCCGCTGGTCGCCACGCTCTGCTCGTCGCCGCATTTTGCCAGTGGTCACGCTCCGGTCGTCGCCACGCTCAGTTGGCCGCCGCGCGGCGTTGGCCGAGTGACGCCGTTATCCGAGCCAGCGCATGAGTACCCCGGCGAGGATAGTCAGAATGCCGAGAATCGTGGCGATGGGCGGAACGGGCACGAACAGCAGGACGATTCCGGCGAGGATGACGAGCGTCGAGAACCGAACCATACCGTCGCTACGCTCCGGAGTCGGAAACTTATTGTTGCCGTCTACGCCGACTCGCGCGTCGAAAAAAGCGTTCGGTCGTCGAGAGCGATACGCTGCACCGATTCGGGAGGAGGCCGACCTACGGTCGCCAACCGCATACCGAGCATTCGCTCGCGGCCGTCTCGTGGAGTCCGCCGCAGTCCGGGCACTTCTTCTTGTTGTAGTCGTCTTCCCAGCCGACTGTTTCGGTCTCGTGGCCACGCTCGGACAGGAATTCGTCGAACACGTCGTCGTCGCCGGTCGGTGCGGTCGCCATACATGGTATGCTAATGCACACCAGTATAAAACCGTGTTGGTCTAACACATGGATTACCGCGATTTGGAAAGCCCGTATTTCTCGCGTGGGGTGGCCTGATACCGCGAGTAGGACGGGCTTACCGCTCGAAATCCGGCGCGACAGCAGGAAAGAGAGGGCGTAATGCCGACCGCTACTCGAACTTGACGCCCACGTCGTGCATCCCCTCGTTCTCCATCGCGAGGTTGATGAGCAGCGGCGTCACGCTCTCGACTTCGGCCGCGTTGGCGATGCTACCGGCCTGCAGCGCGCGCAGACCGTCTATCTGGTCGGCCAACTGGACGACCGTCTCCACCGCGTCCTCGTCGTCGCCGACGACGAGCGTGTCGAGGTCCAACTCCACGTCCAGATTCGCCAGTCGGTCGGCCGACAGGTTGTGGAAGGCTCCGACGACGGGCACTCCGTCGGGCGCGGCGTCGGCGACCAGTCGGGTGACGCTCCCGGCCTTCGGGGGCTTGTAGTGGAACCCCTCGTCGTCGCGGTCCATCCCGACCGCCGGGGAGACCACTACGTCGGCCTCCTCGATGCGGTCGGCGATGGACTCCACGAGGTCCCGGACGTGGAACGGGGGCACCGCCAGCACCACCACGTCGGCGCGGTCGGCCGCCATCTCGTTGGCGAACCCCTTCACGTCGCGCTCGACGCCCACGCTGTCGAGTTCGGTCTCGTACTCGTCGGCCTTGGTGCGGGCCTTCTCGGGGTCGCGCGAGCCGAGGAGAATCTCGTGGCCGGTGTCGCGCGCCCACCGCAGTGCGAGTGCCTGTCCGATGTCGCCGGTCCCGCCCAGCAGTGCGATTCGCATACCCACCACTCCGGGCGGGGCCGGATTAAAGATTCTCACTCGGCCGACGAGTCGCCCCCGAGCGCGGCCCGAATCCGGTCCCGACCCCGGTCGGCCGCCCGGCGACCCAGATAGATACCGGCCAGCGCCGCGGCGGCCTGTCCGACCGTCTCGACCGTCGAATCGGGCGCGGCGACGACTTCGACCGCCTCCATCCCGAGGTAGGCGACGACGAACATCGTCAGGAAAAACAGCGTCAGGCGACCCGCCTCCTCGGTCGGGAACTGGCCCAACTCGCGGGTAACGTACCAGTTCGCTATCGGGACGCCGACGACCGACGCCCCGACGACGTAGGGGAGTATCCGGGTCGGATTCGGCGCGAGGAGTGCGCCGCCCAGATACGAGAGGAACCCGCCGATGCCGAGCGTCCAGACCCACCGCTCGACGGACCGGGGGTTCACGCCTCGCCCACCTCCTCGCTCCGGGTCCCTCGCTCGCCGTCGGACTTCTCGCCGCGAAGTCGAGCCAGTCCACCGAAGTACCCCAGCCACGCGCCGAGCGCGACGCCCGCGAGCATCGCGGCGTCGCGGCCGCCGGGGAGGGAGTCGAGACCGAGCGCGAGGGTCGCTCCTCGCCACGCGAGTCCGACCGCGAAGACGCTGGCGACGAGCAGGGCGTAGCGACGCCACCACGACCGCACCGACGGTTCGCCGCGGAGCCAGAGCGCCGAGAACACGACGACGAACGTCGGAGCGACGTACAATATCTGCGTGAACGGGTCGGGCGGGGAGAGTACTGCACCGAGCGCGAACGAGACGACGAGCGCGTCCACGGCCGTCCCCGAGAGTCGGGACCAATCCATGTCCCAAGCCACCGACGAGACGGAAATAAAACTCCCGCTACGCCAGCAGGTCCGGGAGGTCGTTCACCGAGTCGATAACCGCGTCCGCTCCGGCCTCCTCGTACTTCCGGCGGCCCTCCTCGCCGGTCAGGCCGCCCGTCAGGACGCCGACGCCGACGTACTCGCGGTCGGGGTCCTCCTCGGCGGCGTTCACGGCGGTCTTCACGTCGTCCAGCGTGTCGCCGACGAAGACGACCGACTCCGCTCCGAACCGCTCGGCGAGCGTGACGAGCGCGCGGGGATGGGGCTTGCCCTCGTCCCAGTCGTCCATCGTGAACCGGCGCTCGTCGGGCAGGTCGAGTCCGGCCCGGCGCTGGGCGATGTCGGCCTCGTCCGCGGGCCGCCCCGTGACGACGCCCACCTCGTAGTCGGCCAGCGCGTCCAGCGTCTCGGATTCGAGGAGGACCGGTTCGTCGTGGATGAACCCCGAGAGGTCGGCGGCCGAGTCGTCCTCGTCGAGGTCCGCCTCTCGCCCCTCGATGTCGGCGTAGAGGGCCGCGCCGAGGTAGAGCTGTTGGAACACCTCCCGGAGTCGTTCGGGGTTCCAGTCGGCCCGCGCTCGCTCGGCGGCCGCCGGGTCGAGGGCGTCGTCCACGACCGCCTCGGCGGCGTCGAGTCCGTCGGCCTCCTCGGCGTCGTCCGATTCCGCTCGGCGCTCGGCGATTCGGTCGGTGAACTCGTCCACGTCCATCGCCAGTCCCTCCCGGCGCGCGAGGAGGTACAGCGCGGCGGCGTCGGTCAGTTCCCAGTCGTTGTTGAACCCGCCAGCGTCCTTGAACGACTGGATGGCCGCCTTCTCGATGGTGTCGCCGTGGACGCGCTCGATGGACTCCACGATAGCGCGTCGGTAGGAGTCGGCCACGTCCACGAGTACCCCGTCGATGTCCAGCACGACCGCGTCTGCTTGCATGATAGAGGGTAGCCAACCGGCGTTCAAGGAGCTTTCGACGCCGAGTGACGCTGCTTCTCGGTCGCTCGTATCAAAACTAAAGTAGTGTGAACTACCCCACCCTACCGCGCTCGGGGCTACTCGCCCCTCGCTTGTTGAGGGTGGGGCTTCCTGTTTCTGCGTCGGCACTTGTATCCGACGTGGACACAGCGGTTCCAGACTCCGCAGGCGACTTCCCTTTACAGGCGGTTTGGAGTGTCCCACTCCTACCAGATGGACACTCGGCCACAATCGACGGTGCGCGCTTGTTGTCGCGCTTGAACACCGTCGGAGACGTGGCGAGCATCGTACTACCTCGTTTGACCGCAGGGATAGTAAGCGTGGCGGAGAACGTGTATGCGAACCGTGTGGGCGCTGTATCCCCTCCCTGCTCGCTTCGCTCGCTGAGGAAGGGGGCTTAGCGCCCTCGATTAAAGCTAAAAACACTACTTTCTATTTAGGTGACTACGCCGTCTCGTGGAACGATGGTCGCAGCGATCGTATTTTTTGGGACTCCCATCGCCGCATCGACGCTCGTTCGAAATCCAGCGGAAGTGACCGCCCTTGTCTGGAGCGTCGAATCGGTGGTTTCCGCGTTCTTCGCCGTTCGATTCGGAGATACTTCTGGGCGAACGGAGAAGTTGGCTCGACTTCGATACCGACCTGCCGGACCGTCTGCGTTAGAAGATGGGGTCGCCGAAGCGCGGGAAACACTAGACGCGCAGATAGAGAATCTGAACGACCTCGACACGAAGGCGATTCGAATCCTTCGAATCAACGTCCTGCTTATCGGAGCGATACTCTCGGCATTGACGTTCTCCGCGAAAGCCAAGAGCGTCTCCTTTGAGGGATTTCTCAACGTCTATTTCGGGGCTGGTATCTTCCTGTTACTCTCGTCTACCGCAGCAGCGGGGTTGACGTACACCGCTTCCGACTCCCGCGTGGGGATGAGTAAACCCGACTTCGAGACCATGTTACGCGAAGATTTGACCGAAGACGAACTGAATCTCGTACTGACCAAGAGTTACGCAAAGTGGATTCACGAAAACCAAACGACTGAAATTCTCAACTCGTTTTACTCGCCATCTACGATTCTGCTACTGGTGTACGCAGGAACGTATCTGGCCTTGGGCGTGTACGACGCGCTGATTCGGGACGTATCGTTTCTCTTGGAGGGCGGTTCGAACGTCGCTCTCCTCGCTATCACGATGTTCTCCGGCTATCCGTCGCAGGTCCGGCGCGTTTTGGACGCGCTCGATTTCCGGACTCGGGGTGGCGAGTAACCCAACCTATTTGTCACGCTGGCGAGTACGTGAAACACGATGAGCGAGTCTCAAACCAGCGACGAAGACGAGCGGCGCGAACGAGTGTCACGAATCGTCTTCGACGGGCAGGTCGTCTCGAAGGGACGCCGCCCGACCGACGAAAGCGAGTAATCCCTCGGTTCTGCCGTTACTGTGCCTGCTTTTTCGACTGAAAGCGAAAGGCTTCTAGCTTCGCTCCGAGCAGTCGCCGTATGGACCACGACGAACTCGGCGAGTTGTACGGCCGCGAGGAGTTCTACTGGGGCACCGAACCGAACGACCTCGCCGAGACGGCACTGACCTATCTCGGCGACGCCGACGCGACGGGTACCGACTCGCCAGTCCCGGAGGAGGCCGTCGTCGCCGACGTGGGCGCGGGCGAGGGCCGGGACGCGGTGTTCTTCGCCGAGGAGGGCGCGACGGTCTACGCCATCGACCCGATACCCGAAGGACTGGCGAAAGCCGAGCGACTCGCCGACGAGCGCGGCGTCGAACTCCGGACGCGCCGCGGCGACGTGAACGACCTCGACCTCCCCGAGACCGTGGATTTGCTGTACTCCGTCGGCGCGGTCCAGTACCTCCGCCCGGCGAACCGCGCCGCGCAGTTCGCTCACTTCCGGGAGGCGACCTCCTCGGGCGGCGTCCACGCCGTCTTCGCGTTCGTGGACCGTCCCGAGATTCCGACGCCGCCGGACTGGGGGGACAACGAGTATTTCTACCAACCGGGCGAACTCAGGGGGTACTACGACGACTGGGACCTGCTGGAGTCGTCGTCGCTGGTCTTCGACGACGATTCGGGCGGGGAGCCCCACCAGCACGCCGCCGAAGTCGTGATAGCGAGAAAATCGTAGCGTCTCGGCTCCTCGGTTTCGGGCGTTCGGCTCGCTCGGTAGTTTCACTCGTCGGACTGGCGCGCGCCCTTCCACTGGGCGACGTGGGTCAGCGTCACCAACCCGAGACCGCCGACCAAATTCCCGGCCGTGACCACGGCGGTCGTCACGGCCAACTCGCCGAGGCCGATGGTCGCGCCGAGGACCATCCCGAAGACGACGTGGAGTATCGTGACGATGACGTGGTCGAAGACGCCGACCGTCAGCAGGACCCCGACCACGTAGGCCAGCGCGATGCGACTCGCGACGCTGTTGACCGCTTCGAGGAGGTACGACAGGAGCGTGACCAGCGTCCCCCCGACGATGCCCTTCACGAACTCGGCCTCGGTTCGCCGATGGACGAACTCGTGGGCGAAGGTGACGAGTTTGCTCGCGGTCCCGTCGGGGAGCGCACCGTTCACCGACAGCACGGCGACGAAGAGGGTACCCCCGACGAGGTTGAGCACGAACGTGACGCTCCACAGTCGGACGAGCGGACCGACCAGCCACGAGTCGTCGGCCGCAACCGCCTTCGCCACCGGGTCGAAAAAGTTCTCGTTGAACAGTTCGGTCCGACCGACCACGAGGAAGACCAAGGCGGGACCGAACGCGAGCGCCCCGGCGAGTTTGGCGACACCGTGGCCGTACTGCGGTTCGAGAAACGCTTCCACGATACCGAGCGCGACGATGCCGAAGACGACGGTGAAGCCAGCGATGAAACTGGTCGCGACGAGTTCGAGCATCGACTGGTCGAGTCGGCGCTCGCCCTCCTCGATGGCTCGGTCGAATATCTCCTCGGGGTCGGGCGCGACGGACACGAAAAAACGGTCGGTCGGCGCGACGTTAAGCCTCGTGGCAGTCGGCTCTCTCGACCCCGAGGCCTACCGTATCGCCGGTCCGGACTCTCGTCGTCAGTGCGTCGTGACGCACGCCGTCAGTTGCTCTTCGGCGACCCAGCCGTCAGGGGAGGCGCTGTCCCAGACGACGTAGGCCCAGACGCTCCCGTCGAGGGTCTCACAGAGCTTCTCGACGCGGCCCTCCTCGTAGTTCTGGACTCTCCCCACGAGGTCCTCCTCGGTGCCGCCGCACTCGCTGAACACGAGCGCCGCGCCGTTGCTCCCGTCGGCGTAGACGCACTGTCCGCTGGAGACGCTGTCGGTCGTCACGGCGCTCGCCGACCCCGCGAGCGAGGCGACGCCGAGCGCGCCGCCGATGCTTCGAAGGACGGTACGTCGAGTCTCGGCTCCGCTGTCGTGGAACATTGCGTCCGAAGTAATGTTATTTTCAAAACTTATAGTTTTGTATTTTATTCTCGTGCCACGAACAGCGTCTCGCCCGGAAGCGTCTCGCGTTCGACCGGGACCGCTGGCTGGTCGCCGCCCAACGTCGTGAACAGGAAGGCGGCGTCGTGGCGGCGGGCCACGTCGAGGACCGGGCGGTGCAACTCGGGCGGGAGGTTCAGCGCGTAGACGGCGTCCGCCCCGCGGTAGCGCTCGGGGTCGGGGTCGAGGACGTTCTCCTCGGCGAACTCGACTCCGGCGGGGACCTCCCGAGGAGACACGTCGGTCGCGGTCACGGCGACTCCGGCGTCGGCGAGGGCGGCGGCCACGTCGGTTCGGTTGCCGACGCCCACCTCCACGAGTCGTTCGAAGTCGGACAAGCGGCGGACGATGGCACGACGAGTTCGGGGACGCACGGCGGGAAGTTTATGGGTGGGTCCCCCATAGTGTTTCCCATGCTCGTTGACGTTGTTCCGGTCGGGGACCTCTCCGCGAAAGTCAAGCGGCAGGCCTCGACCGCCCTGCGTTCCGTCTACGACTGCGACGTTACTATCCACGACTCTCAGCCCATCCCGACCGGGGCACACGACGAGAAACGCGACCAGTACCGCGCCGAGGAGTTCATCGAACTCGCCGGACGGGTCGGAACCGGGGAGAAGAACATCGCGATTACGCCGAAAGACCTCTTCTATCGCCGCCGCAACTACGTGTTCGGTCTCGCCTACCTCGACGGCAACGGGAGCGTTATCTCGACGTATCGGCTCCAGACCTCCAGCGACGGCGGTTTCTCGAACCGGAGCGCCGCGGAAATCTTCTCGGACCGCGTTCGCAAGGAAGTCGTTCACGAAATCGGTCACACCCTCGGGCTGGAACACTGCGACAACAAACGGTGTGTCATGAACTTCTCGCCGACCGTCCGCGAGGTGGACGTGAAAGAGGAGAACCTCTGTGGCTCCTGCCAGCGCGAAGTGCTGTAGTTCGGTAGACCCGCCGGCGGGAAGACTGTAGTCGGTGGGCGGACTCCTCGAACGTAACGTCCCGCAAACTTATTCCCCATCGGACACTAACTGGACGTATGTCGCGGACACACTCCGATTCGACGCAGGATTCCGACGAAGACCCACAGGTACCGACTGAGGTACTCGATGCGATCGAAAGTCTGTCGGAGGGTGAGACTGCGACCAAAGAGGAGATCGAGTCCGTTCTCGAATTCTAAGTCCGGCAGACGTGAGTCGTATTCCCTTAGGCGGTAGCGAGGAGACACACGTGATTTTCGTTGGTGATGTCCGTACTCACCTCGCTTCGCTCGGCGCTACCGACCAACGTGACGTACTCAAGAAGTTACACGACATCGTTAGTTCCGAAGCACCTCCCAGCGCGTTCGTCTACGAAAAATACAGAACATCGAGGTGCTGAAGTTCAGCGAAAAAGGACGGATCTACTCCAAGACCGTCGAGAACATCCCGAAAGAAAACACGAGCTATCACGTAATTTACGTCCTCTACGTCGATTCAGACCACGAGTACGCCCAATCGGACCTCGCCGAATACAACGCAGCGGCACAGGAGAAACTGGATATCGCCACGAAGTTGGGGGACCTGAACGACGTGGAGCGGTACCTCGATAGGCGAAACTCGCTCGACGAGAGTGATTTGCTCGACTTGTTGGACTGACTACTCTCGAACCCGAACCCCCCGCCACCGAGCGCCTTCCACGAGCGCGCCGACCAGCGAGACGACGGCCACGAGGAGCCACAGGACTTGTCGCCCGGCCCACGCTGGCAGGACGTACTTCGAGATGGCGACGACGTAGCCGACGTAGCGGTCGAGCAGCGACTCCCGGCCGCCGTCGGCCAGATTCGCGTCGGTCGCGGTCGGCCGGTCGTGGGACCCTTCGGCGCGGGTTCCGTCGCCCCACTCGGCGGGCAGGCGGTCGGCCTCGTAGGGGAGACCGCCGGTCTCGACCGCCCAGACGATTTCGCCCTCGTCGCTCACTTCGACCACGCGGTCGTTGTACGAGTCGGCGACGAGCGTGTGGCCGTTCGGCAGGCGGTCGGCGTCACGGGGCCAG
Organism: Halorussus salinus; assembly: GCF_004765815.2. Taxonomy (NCBI): domain Archaea; kingdom Methanobacteriati; phylum Methanobacteriota; class Halobacteria; order Halobacteriales; family Haladaptataceae; genus Halorussus; species Halorussus salinus. The sequence goes on from NZ_ML974127.1 coordinate 359,748, forward strand.
TCGAGGGTCGCGCTCCCGCCGAACTGCCAGACGACCTCGCCCGACGAGTTCAACTCGACCACGCGGTCGTGTTCGCTGTCGGCGACCAGCAGGTGGTCGTCGGCGAGGCGGTCGGGGTTGTGCTGTTCGTACAGCACGTCACCCTTCCCGGCGAACCGGTTCGGGCCGACGACCGGTTCGACGCTGACCGACCGCTCGCCCGGCGTCGAACCGTTCTCGACGTGAAGTTCGATTACCGTGTCGAAGTTCCGGAGGCTGACCTGAAACACGCCGGGCCGGAGTCGGTCCACGTCGTTCATGTGGGTCCAGTCGCTCTCCGGACCCATCCGGTCGGGCATGTCGTAGGTCTGGGTGGCGTTCCACTGCCAGACGATTTCCTTCTCGCGGTTCACGGCGAACACGCGGTCGTTGCCCATGTCCACCATGACCCATCTCTCCTCACCGTCAACCGTGTAGTGGTCGGCGTCGTGGAGTTCGTGTTCGTGGAGTTCCACGTCGTACCACGAGTAGTTCCACACCACCTCGTTGCTCGACTGTTCGACTATCCGAAGACTGTTTTCGACGCAGTTGGGGAACCCGTCGTTGCGGTAGCGGTCGGGGCAGTTCCGGTCGGCGATTTCGGTCGCCGAAGAGACCTGCACGCGGTCGGGACCCAGCGCCTCCACGTCGAACACGTCGTCGGGGTCGGCGTACTCCCAGACGATTTCGCCCTCCGGGGTGAGTTCGACGGCTTTCCCCTCGTGTTTGTACCCCTGTAGCGCGACGAGGGTGTTGGTCTCGGGCGACTCCTCGGTGACTGTCAGGCGCGGTTGGTCGGGGGCGGCCAGCACGCCGACGGTCGCGATCGCGATGCTGAGGACCGCGAGACACGCGAGGAGCTTTGCACGGCGCTCGGACCCGGTACCGAGCCAGTCGGGAAGACGTGTCACTGCGTGGGGCTATGAGTCCGTTGACGAAAACGGTTCGGTTCCGCGCTCGGGGTATCAGCATCCGGCGAGAGAGGCAACCTCGACCGAATCAGGGCGCGTAGTAGTACTCGCCTTCCTTCTTCTGCTCGCGGTCCAACTGGCTCCCCGGCTTGTTGATGCGCGGGCGGCCGACGTTCTCGTCGCGCCGGAAGGTGATGTCGAGGTTGGCGAGGAAGTCGTTCATCCCCTCGCGCATCCCCTTCGGTTCGCTGGCGTGACCGCTGACCGCGGGTTCGCCGTCGAAGACCATCAGGCGGTCGGCCAGCAGGTCTATCATGTAGATGTCGTGGTCGATGACCATGACCGTCGCGTCCTGCTGTTCGGCGAACCGGCGGATGGCGTTGGTCGCGCGGACTCGCTGTTCCACGTCGAGGTACGCCGAGGGTTCGTCCAGCAGGTAGAGGTCCGCGGACTCCGAGAGGCAGGCCGCGATGGCCACGCGCTGGCGCTCGCCGCCCGAGAGGTCCGTGAGCTGTTGCTCCATGATGCGCTCCAGTTGGAGCGGTTGGGCGATTTCGGTGTTCCAGTACGACGAGCCGACCCGGTCGGTGATCGAGCGCAGGAAGCTGTCGGTCCGCATCGGCTGGTCGATTTCGATGTACTGGGGCTTGTACGCGATGTCCAAATCGAAGTCGGCCTCGCCCTCGTCGGGTTCGAGACGGCCCGCCAGCAGTTGCGCGAACGTCGATTTCCCGATGCCGTTCGGGCCGACGATGCCCAACACTTCGTTCTCTCGAATCTTGCCGCCCTCGACCTCCAACTCGAACTCGCCCTCGCCGTAGGACTTCGAGATGGTCGGGTAGTCCACGAGCGTATCGGCCCGCGTCACCTGCCGAGGAGCGTGTTCCTCGAACTCGATGGCGTCGGGTCGGATACGCATGTTCTCGTTCTGGAGGTACCCCTTGAGGTACTCGTTGATGCCGTTCCGGACGGATTTGGGCGAGGTGATGACACCGTACGCGCCGGGTTCACCGTACGCGACGTGGAGGTTGTCCGCCACCAAGTCGAGGATGGCGAGGTCGTGTTCGACCACCAGCATCGACTTGCCGTGTTCCTCGGCCATCTCCTGAATCAGACGCGCGGCCTTCACGCGCTGGCTGATGTCGAGGTACGGCGTAATCTCGTCGATAAAGTAGAAGTCCACGTCGCGGGCGAGACACGCCACCAGCGCGACGCGCTGGAGTTCGCCGCCCGACAGGCTGTCGATGTCTTGGTCCACGACGTGTTCGATGTCGAGTCGTTCGAGCAGGTCGTCCAAGACGCCCCGCTCGTCGGTCTGCTCCAGCAGTTGGGCGGTCGGACCGCCGAACTGGTCGGGAATCTTGTCCACGTACTGGGGCTTGCGCGCGACGCTGACCTCGCCGTCGCGCACGTCCGCGAGGTAGTCCTGCAACTCCGTGCCGCGGTAGGCGTCTAACACCGCGTCCCACCCCGGCGGGTCGGCGTGCTGGCCGAGGTTCGGCGCGAGTTCGCCCGCCAGAATCTTGACCGCGGTGGTCTTCCCGATGCCGTTCGGCCCGAGGATGCCCGTGACCTGCCCCTCCAGCGGGACCGGCAGACCGTACAGCGAGAAGGCGTTCTCGCCGTAGCGGTGGACCGGGTCGTCCTCCAACTCTTGGGGGAGGTTGATAATCTCGATGGCGTCGAAGGGACACTTCTCGACGCAGATGCCGCAGGTCTCGCCGAGGCAGATCTCCTCGCTGATGTGTACTTGGTCGGGGTCGCCCTCGTCGGCGTCGTCACCGCGCAGGGTGATACACTCCTTGCCGGTCCGGTTGGGCGGGCAGTAGTTCTTACACTCGTAACTGCACCGGTCCGGTTGACACCGCTCTAAGTCCACGACCGCGATACTGTCGTCCGCCATGAGTTAGAAGGTGACTCCGTTCGTCAGCAGAATCGTCCACGTCACGAACCACATCGAGAACGTCATGAACAGCACGTAGAGGTGGTCTTTCGTGGAGAAGTCCTCCACGTCGATGCCCATCACTTGGAGGACCGGCAACTGGACGAAGACGAACCCCGCCACGATTGCCAGTCCGAGTTGGTCTTTGGCCGCGGCCCCGAGGAACGCGGCGGAGACGAACGCCGCCGCGACGCCAGCGAGCGTGGCGACTGCCGTCACCGTCACGCCCCTGACGTGGGAAGACCGCCGCTCGGATACCTGTTCGGTCGCCATGCGTGACGTTGAGGGACCCGAGTTGAAGGCCTTTTTGTTACGCGCGGACAACTCGACGCGACCGACCCGCTCGAACGCGACCGCTCGACTACTGGTCAGACATCCGACAGTGCCAGTCGTTCTCAGTACTTTTATGCTCGTCGCGTGTTTCGATTCGTAACGATGGCAACTCAGTCCGAGTTAGAGGACATCGACGACCTGCCGCCGAGCGCGAAACTGGTCTTCAAGGTACTCGAATACAAGGGTGCGCTCACCCAGAAGGAAATCGTCGAGGAATCGATGCTGTCGGCGCGTACGGTCCGGTACGCGCTCGAACGACTCGAAGAACTGGAGGTAGTCGAGGAGGACGTGTACTTCGCCGACGCCCGCCAGAACCTCTACGAAATCGACGTGTCCTGTGACACGTCGGCCGACTGCACCGACGCGCAGAACTGCGCCGACTGACTCGCTCGCGACCGTCGCGGGACGACTGGTTTTCGGGCTACTCCTCGAACCCCGACTGCATCCCCGCGTGGACGTAGGCCGCGAGGATGTCGCCGATGCGCGTGTCCGCGGTCCAGAGCGCGGTCTCCTCGAACGGTTCGGTATCGTCGTCGGCCCGAACCGACAACAGCACCGTCGCGTCGTCCACCAGTAGCGTCCGCCCGGTGAACCCGCCGGTCCCCTCGCGCGACGCGACGACGACCCGAACCGGGTCGTCGGCGAACAGGTCGGCGACCCCCGACTCCTCGGTGACGACGAGGACGGACACGCCCTCCTCGGCGCGCGCTCGGAGCGCCGACGCGACCTGCTCGGCGAGGAGGTCCTCGCTTCCGGCGACCAGAATTACGCGCTCGGCGGCCTCTTCGACCAGCGACGCGACGCGCTCGTGGATGGAGTGGTGGCCGTGGAGGGTCGCCACGTCGCGCTCGTCGGCACGGTCGGCGTGTTCGTTCCGGACCGCTTCGAGGTTCTGGAAGGCGCGCTGGTGTTGGCGCTCGACGGCCTCGCGCAACTGCTCGCGGGCGGCCGCGAGGCTCACCGGCCGGTACTCCTTGGGCGAGGACTCGACGACCTCCACGAGTCCCCGACTCGCCAAGTCGTCGGCCGCGCCGTACACCTGCGACCGGGGCACGTCCGAGACTCGACTGACCGCTTGGGCGCTCCCGGTGCCGAGGCGCTGGAGCGCCACGAACACCTGCGCCTCGTAGTTCGACAGTCCGAGTTCCCGCAGGGCCTCGACCGCGTCGTGCGCGCTCATCTCGTCTCTGGTCTGTGTGGAGGCGCTCCTCGTGATTAAGGGATTTCGGGTCGCCCGGAGCGACGTGTTATTGTAGAAATCTACAACCATTTATACTATGAGCGCGAACCTCCCGAGCAACGATGGGTTTCGCCGACAGATACGCCGACGCGCTGACGACGTACAGCAAGGTCGTCCTCGCGGTTCTCCTCGTCTCGACCGCCGCGGTCGGGTACGGTGCCGCGAACATCGACGCCGGACTGACAATCGCCAGCTTCGGGAGCGATTCGACCGAAGCCCAGAAACTCGACTACCTCCAGTCGAACTTCACCACCGGCGACGAGAACACCTCCGTCGCACAGGTCGTCGTCCGAGGAGACGACGTGTTGACCAAGGAGTCGCTAATCGAGACGCTCAGGCTCCAACAGCGACTCCGGGAGAACGAGACGGTGAACGCGACGCTCCGCGAGGGACAATCGACGGTCGGCCTCTCGAACCTCGTGGCGACCGCCGCGATGCGACAGGAGCGGTCGTCCGGCGGTGACTCGAACGCGACCGGCGCTGGCGCGCCGCCTGCCAGACCGCCGTCGCTGGACGCCCAAATCGCGCAACTGGAGTCGATGTCCCAGTCGGAAATCGACCGCGTTCTCCTGACCGTCTTGAACCCCGACCGAACCGCCGCGGGACCGGTGGACCCCTTCACCCTGCTGGCGACCGACTACGAACCGGGGACGACCACCGCCTCCGCGCGCGTCGTCTTCGTCTTCCAACAAGCCGACTCGTCGGGCGACGCCCTCTCCGACGAGATAATCGCGGCCCAACTCGCCACCCAGACCATCGCCGACCGGACGGTCGAATCGACCGACGCGTTCGTCTTCGGCGCGGGCATCGTGGACGAGGAGTCCGGGCGGGCGACCGGCGAGAGCTTCGCGGTCATCACGCCCTTCGCGTTCCTGTTGGTCGTCGGGGTCCTGTTCGTCGCCTATCGGGACCTCGTGGACGTGATTCTCGGCCTCGCCGGGACCCTGCTGGTCCTCGTCTGGATGGGCGGGTTCATGGGGTGGGCCGGAATCGGCGTGACCCAGATTCTCATCGCGGTCCCGTTCCTCCTCATCGGTCTCTCCATCGACTACGCGCTCCACGTCGTGATGCGCTATCGGGAGGCCAGAGCCGACGCCCCCGAGCGCGCTCCCCGCGAGGCGATGCGGGCCGGACTCGCTGGCGTGACCGTCGCCTTGGCGGCGACCACCTTCACCACCGCGGTCGGGTTCACCTCGAACCTCGTCAGTCCCATCGAGTCAATCCGCCAGTTCGGTCTCGTCTCGGCGTTCGGCATCGTCTCGGCGTTCGTCGTCTTCGCCGGACTCCTGCCCGCGCTCAAACTCGAACTCGACGGTCTCCTCGAACGGCTCGGGTTCGACCGCCGCAAGCGCGCGTTCGGCACCGGTACGAGCGCGGCCAACCGCCTGCTCGGAGTCGGCGCGACCGCGGCCCGCAAGCTTCCCGTCGCCATCGTCCTCGTCGCACTCGTGGCGAGCGCGGGCGGTGCCTACGCCGCCACCGACATCGACACCTCCATCAATCAGGTGGACTTCCTGCCGCGGGACTCTCCCGACTGGATGGACTCGCTGCCCGGCCCGCTCCGGCCGGGCGACTACGACCTCCGGGAGAACGTCGTCTACCTCAACGACAACTTCGTCCAGTCGCGCGACCGCTCGCAGGCTCAGATACTCGTGGAAGGCCCGGTCGCGTCGCCGAACACGCTCGACCGGCTCGCGGCCGCCCGCGAGGAGATAAACCGGTCTTCGAGTGCCATCACGCTCGCCAGCGGGCGACCGAGCGTGGACGGCCCCATCTCTACGATTCGGCGCGTCTCGGCGCGGAACGACTCGTTCGCGCAGGTGGTCGCCGAGCGCGACGCCGACGGCGACGGGATTCCCGACCGCGACCTCGAAGCGGTCTACGACGCGCTGTACGCCACGGCCCCCGACGAGGCGGCCGCGGTCGTCTACCGCACCGACGACGGCGAGTATCGCGCGCTCCGCCTCGCGGTCGCCATCCGCGGCGGGGCCGACACTGGCACCGTCACCAGCGAGATGCGGGCGGTCGCCGCGGTCGTCGAGACCGACAGCGACCTGACCGCGACCGCGACCGGGCAACCGATAATCAACGAAATCGTCCAGCAGGGCCTGCTCTCGACGCTTGTCCAGACGTTCCTCATCACGCTCGGAGTCATCGTCTCGTTTCTGACGGTCATCTTCTACCGGCGTTACGGCACCCTCTCGCTGGGCGCGGTCACGATGGTCCCGGTCGTCTTCGCGCTGAGTTGGATTCTCGGCGCGATGTACCTGCTCGGCATCCCGTTCAACACCGAGACGGCCATCATCGCCAGCATCGCCATCGGCATCGGCGTGGACTACGCCATCCACATCAGCGAGCGGTTCGTCGAGGAGTTGGCGAGGGCAGGGAGCGCGACCGCGGCGCTAGAGACCACGCTGGCGGGGACCGGCGGCGCGCTACTGGCGAGCGCGGTCACGACCGCTGGCGGGTTCGGCGTCCTGCTGTTCGCGCTGGTGCCCTCGCTCCAGCGGTTCGGACTCGTCACGGGGACGACCATCGTGTTCGCGTTCCTCTCCAGCGTGGTGGTCCTGCCGAGTCTGCTGGTGCTGTGGTACCGCTATCTCGGCACCGACACGCCGGTCGGCGAGGCGACGGTCGGCGCGACCGGCGACTAACCGAGTCGGCGGACGGATTACTGTCCGACGACGGAGGTCCGCCCGGTCAACTCGTCGGCCACCAGTTTGTAGAATTCGAGGTCGGTCGGGTCGCGGTCGTCGGGCCACGGACAGGCCGGGAACCACGCGTTCTCCGCGCACGCGACGTAGGCGTCGTCTATCTCGTCGTCGGGGACCGCCTCGATCGGACCGCGGACGACGACGCTCGTCCAATCGGGCGGTTCGACCTCGGGAACGAGGAGCGTCGCCCGTTCGGTCGCGTCGAGGTACGACATCTTCTCGCTTCGCTCGTCGGTCTGGAGGTGGAAGTAGACGGTCTCGTCGCCGTCGTACCCGAACGACATCGGAATCGAGTAGGCACACCCACCGTCCGCGAGCGTCAGGCATCCCCACCCCTTCCGTTCCAGAAAGGCACTCGCGGCGTCGGAACGCATCCGCACGTCGGACCATCTGTCGTCCGATACGCAGTCGTCGTCCTCTACGAACTCGTCGGTAGACATCGTTGGTGTCTGTCCATTGACGTACGGTGTCTATATAACCGGCATCCGATTCCAAGGAACTGAGAACAGAGCGTGCAGGCTGGTGCTGGCGACGAATCGTGACGGATTTTTTGTGAGGCGAGACGAATCGTCGGCGACGGCCGACTCCGAAAAATATAGTGTATTTTAGGGGTGCCGTCGAAGCGGTCGCCGGGTAATCTATCCGCCCTGCAACCAGTATCGTTACGATGGACGCGTGACTGAAGACGAACGTGACCGAAGACGAGACGCCCCGCGAGGACCGTGACTCCTCGCGGTTGAAGGCGCAGGCCGACTCCTCCCGGACCGACCAAGAAATCGCCGGTGCGTACTACGACGACGAAATATCCTACGAGCAGTTGCGCTCGCTCGTCGGCGACGAGAGGGCCGCCAACTTCCGCGTCCTGAAACGGCAGTTGGACGATGATCTGACCGACGAACTCGCGGAACTGTAGTCTCCTCGATGGGCCGACCTCGAATCGGGTCGGCCGAACGTCTGACCCCGCTACGCCCCGACGACCGTAATTGCCTGCTCGCGGTCGATAGCGCGCTCCAACTCCTCGGCGATGGCGCTCCCGCGCGAGACCTGAATGTCGCCGCCCCGACCGACCGTCGCGGTGAACAGGTACTCGCCGTCGGCCTGCACCTCGACCGTCTCGCCTGCGTGGCCATCGGTCGGCAGGACGATGTGCCGGGAGGTGATTTCGGGAGTCACGACCTCGCCGCGCGAGGCCCCGCCGCCTGCGCCCGCGCTCGCACCGCCAGCGCCGCCCGCGCCCGAGGAGGACTGCGGGTTCTCGTCGTGGGTCCGCACGTCGATGTCGATGCCCAGTCGGTTCTCGATGTCCTCGATGCGGCCGCCGCCCTTGCCGATGACGTAGGAGATGTCGTCCTCGGTGACGTAGACCGTGGCGCGGTTCTGGCCTTGGACCTCGACCTCGACGGCACCGCGGGCGACCGACTGAATCTCCCGCTCTATCTCCTGCTTTGCGAGTTTCGAGACGCCGCTCTCCTCGCGCTCGCCCTCGTTGAGCGGCACGGTGACGACCTGCCGGTTGAAGGTGTAAATCTCGTACTCGGGGCGGCCGGTCTCGAAGTCCTGAATCATGATGACCGGGCGCGCGAGGTCCTCCTCCATCAGGCCCTCGGGCACCTTCACCTGCGTGGTCACGTCGTAGACCTTCTCGACCTTCCCGGCCTCGATGTAGACGACGGTGTCCACGATTTGGGGAATCATGCCGAGTTCGACCCGGCCGACGAGTCGCTGGAGCGCGTCGATGGCGCGCGTCGCGTGGACGACGCCGATCATCCCGACGCCCGCGAGTCGCATGTCGGCGAACACCTCGAAGTCGTCGGTCTTGCGCACCTCGTCGTAGATGGTGTAGTCGGGCCGGACCATCAGCAGGGAGTCGGCGGTCTTCTCCATCTCGCCGCTCAACTCGGTATACTGGGTGATTTCGGGACCGACCTGCAAGTCGCGGGGCTTCTCCATCGTCTTGACCGCGAAGTCGTTGTCCGCGAGGAACTCGCCGACCGCCTGCGCGAACGTGGACTTCCCGGCACCGGGCGACCCCGAGATGAGGACGCCGCGCTGGTGTTCCAGCAGTCGCTCCTTGAGTTCGTCGGCGAACTCGTAGTCCTCCATGTCGGTCTTGACGATGGGCCGAACCGCGGTTATCTCCCACGCGTCGGCGAACGGCGGTTCCGCGACCGCGATGCGGTAGTCGCGGAACTGGACGATGGTCATCCCCTGCTCGGAGAGTTCGATAAAGCCCTCGTTACTTCGCTTGGCGGAGTCGATAATCTCGCTGGCGTACTCCTTGAGTTGCTCCTCGGTCGAGACCTCGTCGCGTATCTGCTGGTAGTGCATCTCGCCGATGTCGCCGCGCTTGGCCATCGGCGCGACCCCCGCCCGGAGGTGGAGGCTCATCGTCTGGTCGTCGAAGAACTCCTCGATGGCGAGGCGACCGATTTCGCCGTCGTCGGTCTTCGGCGCGATGTACTCCACGTCGAGGCCCTTCGCCTTCGCCACCTCGGCCTGCACGCTGTCGCTGGTGACGAACGTGGCGTCGTGGTCGGCGGCCAACTCCCGGATGTGGGCGTCGATTTCGCCCTCGTGAGCGCGGCCCGCGGCCTCGGGGTCCGGGCGCTCGCCGACGTACTCGAGTTCGATGTCGCCGTCGTCGGCGAGGTCCGCGAGGCGCTGAAGCTCCGAGAGGCCGTCCCACCCGCTCTCCTGTCCCCGGTTGGCCTGTCCTTCGAGTTCGGCGACGACCGCCTCCGGAATCAGCACCGTCGCGCCCGCGAACTCGCCATCGACGGCTTCACCGTCTTTCCGCTGCTTCTCCGAAGCAGCGCCCCCTACCCGCTCGGAAATCCGGCCGTCGATGACGACGCTCGTGTCCGGTAGAACGTTCATGCACCACTCTTGGGACGGCGCGCTCATAAGACGTATGCTTCGACAACCGGATAGCGCGGGCCGCTGCGCGCCCAGTCGCGTCCGCGAGGCAACAAGCTTCAATCGCGTGGACGCCCTTCGTTCGTCCGTGTTCGATACGCTGTCCGAGGAGCGCGCCCGCCAGTTCAGTTGGCTCTTCGTCGGCCTCCTCGCCGTGGCGATAGTCGAGAGCGTCCTGACCGACGACCTCGTGTGGGCGGTACTCCTCGGCGTGGCGCTCGTCGTGGTAGTCCTCCCGCCGGTCGCGTCCCGAGACGCGGGCGTCGTCCTCCCGCCTTCCGTGACCGGACTGGCAGCCCTGCCCGCGGTGACGCGGGCGTTCGACCTCCCGTGGCTAACCGACTTCGCGGTCTACGGCGGGGTCGCGGCGGTGGCGCTCGCGGTCGTGGTCGAGTTGGCGCTGTTCACCGAGACGGAGATGGCTTCGTGGTTCGCGGACCTGACGGTCGTGCTGACGACGATGGCGGCCATCGGTCTCTGGGCGGTCCTCCAGTTCGCGTCCGACCAGTGGCTCGGCACCGAGTTGCTCACCACGACCGACGCGGTGATGCGGGAGTTCATCCGCGCGACCGTCGCCGGGGTCCTCGCGGCGGGCGTCTTCGAGGTCCACTTCGAGGTGGTCGAACCGAGCGACGAGCGCGCCTCAGACCTCCCGGAGGGTGGCGGATGACCGACGTGCTGGACGACGAGAGCCTCGACGACGCGGGCGACGCCGACGACGCGGGCGACGACCTGCTGTCCGAGGAGCGCGAACGCTGGCTGGTCCGCCTGCTCCAACTCGGACTGGTCGGTATCGTCGGGTACGGTCTCTACCGAGGAGAGACCGGCGTCGCAGTCAACGGGGCGCTCGCGCTCGGGGTCACGTTCGTCCCGGCGCTCCTCCGGCGGGACGCTGGCATCTCGCTCGACGCTGGCTACGTCCTCTGGATTTCGACGGCGGTGTTCGTCCACGCGGTCGGGATACTGGGTCCCTACCAGCAGTTGCCGTGGTACGATTCGGTGGCCCACGCCCTCTCGGCGTCGGTCGTCGCGGGCGCTGGCTACGTGACGGTCGTGACTATCGACGAGGAGTCCGCCGAGACCGAACTCCCGAGCGAACTCCAGTTCGCGTTTCTCCTCGTGTTCGTCATGGCGTTCGGCGTCCTCTGGGAGATCATGGAGTTCGGGACCGAACAGGTCGCCTCGATGCTCGGCGGGAGGGCTCTGCTGGTCCAGTACGGGCTGGACGACGTGATAAACGACCTCGTGTTCAATCAGGTCGGGGCGCTCGTCGTCGCCGCGTTCGACGTGGCCCGACCGGACAGCGCCGCGGACGAGGCCGCCGAGGCGGTGGACGAGCGATAGCAGGGCGGTCCGAAACGACCGGAACGGACGACCGACTTATCCGCCCGAGTCACGTACCGCGGGTCATGCGTCACGAACACCTCGTGGTCACGGTCGAAGCCGACACGAAGGCGCGCATCGACGACCACCTCGACGGCGGCGAGTCGCTGGAAGCGTGGGTCGCCGACGCCATCGAGCGAAAACTGGCCGACGAGGAGGACGCCGACGACGCGGCGGCCCGATTCGGCGACGCCGCCGCCAGCGCCGACGAGTCCGACGCCGACCGTGGCAAGCGAGACCCGCACGCGTTCGACCGCGGCGAGACCGACCCTTCGGACTCCGACCCGCCAGATTTCGTCCCGCGCGACGACTCCGGAGCGGACCCCGAGGACGACGACTACGACGGCGGTCCCGACGACTACGGCGAGGGCTTCGAGTACGTGGACGACTGTAGCATCTGACGAGCCTTCGCCAACGCTACGCTCGGACGTGCAACCCGCGATTCTCTACTCCGACCACGTCACGTTCCGGGTCATGACGAACACCAACAGGGCCATCAGCAGTTGGCCGAACAGCGCCTCGGCGGCCGCGATGGCCTGCGCGCCGATGAGGACTGGTTGCATGTCGCCGTAGCCCAGCGTGGCGAAGGTGACGACGCTGAAATAGAGGCTGTGGAGGAACACGACGAAGTTGTAGTACAGCCCCATGCCGGGGTCGAAGAAGTACTTCACTGGCGTCCCGCTCGGCGTCCCGGCGTGGACCTCGCCTAACAGCGGGAACAGGACCGCACAGACGACGATGACGGCCGCGGCGGTGGCGATGACCCGCCACGGGTTCGACCCGTAGCCGGTCGTCCACCGCCACGCCTCCTTGGCCAGCGCGCGCGGGTACGAGCCGTACTCCCACGCCTCCCGCCTGCGAACGTCCTTCTGCTGGAGGTAGTAGTTCCGCGAGGCCGCGGTCAGGCCGTTCTCCTCGGTGAGTTGCTGGAGTTCCTTGTAGGTCCAGTGGGCCGCCTCGTAGCGGTCCATCCGGTCGTCGTTACTCTCCAACTCGCGCTGGACGCGGAGCGAGGTGAACTCGTCGTTCTCGGCGTCCAGCAGTTCCTCCTCGTAGACGACGTTGTTCCCGAAGTTGGTGGACTCGGCGATGCGCGCGTTGTCGAAGACGGCGTAGTGGAGGCGCGCGCCACAGAGGTCCGCTCCTCGGAGGTCGGTGCGGTGGAACTCGGTGTGTTCGAGGTTCGACCCGCGGAGGTTCACCGACTGGGCGTCCACGCCCTCGAAGTGGGAGTACCGGAGGTCCGCGCCGCTCACGTCGGCGTCTTCGAGGTTGCAGTTGACGAATCGCGCGTCGGTGACGGTCCGGCCCGCGAGCCAGTCGCTCCCTGACAACTCCACGTCCCGGAATATCGCGCCGTCGAGGCGGTCGCCGACGGTCGGCGCGGCGCTCTCCAGTTCCCGCGAGGGCTTCTGGGCCACGTCGGCGTGCCAGATGCACCGGTCGGTGTCGCCCCACGTCGGCCGCCAACAACAGACCCCGCCGAGGCCCGTCACCGCGCTGGCCTCGTGGGTGTACCCGCATCGCCCCTCCACGGTCGTCGGGCGCTCCGTGGAGACGCCCTCCGCCTGCTCGTCGGTGACCTTCACCGCGCGCTCCTCGGCGTTCGTCCCCGAGTCCCCACTGGTAGACTGCATCTCCCCAGACATGGGCCACGTAGTTCGCGCTCGCCCTTTCACTTTGTGCCCGACCCGTCAGGGAGGCGACGACGCGCTGACCGGTCTCCCGGCCGATTTCGAGAACCGAGGAGGCCGTCACCTCTTTTCGCGTGGCGCGCGTCGAACCGAGCATGGTCGAACTCGGCGCGATTCACGAGGAGATTCGGCGCGTTCGGGAGGACACCGACGCCGACCGCGACGTGCGACTGAGCCTCGACTCCATCGAGGAGGCGCTCGCGGGGATGGAGTCGGGCGAGAACGCCGCCCAACCCGACCGCATCAAGGAGCTTCGCGCGGAGATAGACCGCCTGAGCGACGACGCAGACGGCGAGACGGCCGCCGAACTCGACCGGTTGCAGGAGCAACTCCGGGAGTACGAGCGCGAGCAACTGTAGCCGTCTTAACCCGATTCTTATTTCTCAAAAATAGCCAACGGTTGCTCAAGTAACGACGTATCCGTGTTTCTCGAACGACGAGGAGCCGTCGGATTTCCCGTCGATGCGGAGGACCCCGCGCGGCAGTCTCTCGCGGCCGCCGACCGCGCGGGAGTCTCCCGCGACGCCGACGGTTCCATGGCAGTCCGAGCGAACCGCCGCGCCGGTCCGCTTCCGCGACCCACGAGTTCAAGCGTCTCGCGGTCCACACCTCGGCTATGAGCGATATCACCGAACTGACCCGCCAACTCGTCTCGATTCCCTCCCACGACGACGAGGCCGCGGCGGGCGACTGCATCGAGAACTGGCTCCGCGAGGAGACCGACGCCGAGGTAACGCGCGACGAGACCGGGAACGTCCTCGCCACCCGCGGTTCGGGGGCCTCCTCGGTCGCGCTCGTGGGCCACCACGACGTGGTGCCGCCAGCCGACTCCCAGACCACCGACGACGGCGAGTACGTCGTCGAGGAGCGCGACGGCCGCCTCTACGGCCGGGGCACCGCCGACATGAAGGGCGCGGTCGCGGCCGCGATGCTCGCGTTCCGGGACGCGACGCTCGCCGGTTCGGGTCCGGAACTCGTCTTCGCCAGTTTCGTCGGCGAGGAGCAGGGCGGCGTCGGCGCGCGGGCCGCCATCGAGGAGGGCTTCGCCCCCGACTACGCGGTCGTCGGCGAGGGTTCGACGGGGTACTCCGCTCCCGGCGTGACCGACGTGGCGGTCGCGCACAAGGGTCGCCGGGGAAGCACCGTCACCGCCCGCGGCGCGGCCGCCCACGCCAGCGAACCGGAGTCCGGCGAGAACGCGGTCTACCGGGCCTGCGACGCGGTGGACGTGATTCGGGACCTCGACTTTCCGGCGGTCGAGGTGTTGGGCGAGGAGGTCCGGGGGAGCGTCGCCGTCACCGGAATCGACGGCGGGAGCGCGTGGAACGTGATTCCGGAGGGGTGCGAAGTCACGGTGGACGAGCGGACGGTCCCCGGCGAGCGCGCCCCCTTGGAACGCGTCGAAGAGGTCGAGGGCGTCGAGTGGACCGTGGACCAAGACCTCCCGCCGATGCGCTGTGACGACGAGGAGTTCGCCGAGACGGTCCTCGACGCGGCGCGGGACGCGCAAGCGGGAGCCGAACACGCGCCCCAACTCGTCTCGAAGCCCCACGCGACGGACGCCGGGTGGCTCGCGGAGGCCGGGACGACCTGCGTGGTCTGTGGCGCGGCCGAACCCGGCGAGGCCCACACGAAAGACGAGAGCGCGAGTATCGAGGTGCTGGACCGGTGTTACGAGATTTATCGGGGCGTCGCTGAAGGGTTCTAATTGCTGTTTCTCGTTCGTGATGATTTCCCGGTTCCCCGCAGGTGACCGCAAAGAAGGGGGAGAAGAACGCCTCGAAAGCCCCCGGTCGCTGGCGGTCGCTCTGCGGGATATTCGCGGCTCTCAGCACCGCCCGCCGCGAATAGTGGCCCGCAGAGACGACTAAACTGTACGCCAGCGACCGGCCCCTTTACCCCGCCCACGGTGGTTCGTCTCGTCGGGCGTTCGTCGGTGGTCTGCGTTGTCGGGCGTTCGCGGTAGTCCGTGTCGTCGGGCGTCTGCTGGTGGTGATTGTAGAGTCTATCTTTCGATTCGAAACCCGGCTTTTGATAATGTGTGACACCCTACGACCGGCCGATGTCAAGCGAAGCCGCCGACGAGGCGTCCGACACGTACTCGGAGTTCCTTCAGCAGGTGCAGCGTCTGACGAATCTCCAGCAGGCCGGGCGGATACTCGGGTGGGACCAAGAGGTCATGATGCCCGAGGGCGGCACGCCCGCCCGGTCGAAACAGCGCTCGGCGCTCTCGACCGTGACCCACGAACTGCTCACGTCCGACGAGATGGCCCGGCAGTTGGACGACCTCGAAGCCGGTGAGCTGTCCGACGAGGAGGCCGCGGTCGTCCGCGAGGTCCGGCGCGAGCGCGACCGGGCCGCCAGCGTGCCCCAAGACCTCGTCGAGGAGATTTCGGAGGTCTCGTCGGAGGCGATGCCGGTCTGGCAGGAGGCCAAAGAGGAAGACGACTTCTCGAAGTTCGCGCCGACGCTCGAAAAGCTGGTCGAACTCAAGCGCGAGTACGCCGAACACATCGACCCCGACCGCGACCCCTACGAGGTCCTGTTCGAGGAGTACGAGCCGTACCTCGGCGTGGACACCGCCGAGCGCGTCCTCGACCGACTCCGCGACGAGCTAGTCCCGCTGGTCGAGGCGGTCCGGGAGTCGGACGCCGACCTCGCGACCGACACCTTCGACGGGGAGTTCGACACCGACACGCAGGAAGACCTCGCGCGCGACGTGCTGGACACGCTGGGCTACGATTGGGACCACGGCCGTCTGGACACCGCGCCCCACCCCTTCTCGTCGGGCAACCAGTTCGACGCCCGCGTCACGACGCGCTTCTCGCCCGACGAACCCCTCGGCGCGCTGATGGCGACGGTCCACGAGTTCGGTCACGCGACCTACACCCTCGGCCTGCCCCGCGAGGAGTACGGCACGCCGCTGGGCGAGTCCCGCGACATGACCGTCCACGAGTCCCAGTCGCGCCTCTGGGAGAACCACGTCGGGCGCTCGCGGGCGTTCTGGGAGCGGTTCCTGCCGAAAGTCAAGGACCGATTCCCCGAGAAGCTGGCCGACGCCAGCGTGGACGACGTGTACGAGGCGGCCAACGAGGTCTACGAGGACAACCTCATCCGGGTCGAGGCGGACGAACTCACCTACCACATGCACATCATCGTCCGCTTCGAAATCGAGCGCGACCTGATTCGGGGCGACCTCGACGTGGAGGACGTGCCCGAGGTCTGGAACGACAAGTACGAGGAGTACCTCGGCGTCCGTCCCGACTCCGACGCCGAGGGCTGTCTGCAGGACATCCACTGGAGCCACGGCGACTTCGGCTACTTCCCGACCTACTCGCTCGGGAGCGTGCTGGCGTCCCAACTGTACGCTAGCGCCGACGACGAAATCGAGAATCTGGACGAGAAAATCGCGGAGGGCGACTTCGAGGACCTCCACGACTGGCTGACCGAGAACGTCCACCAGCACGGCTCGCGGTACACCACCGACGAACTGATTCGGCAGGCCACGGGAGAAGAGTACACCGCCGACTACTTCCTCGACTACGTGAAGTCGAAGTACGGCGAACTGTACGAACTGGACGACTACCAGTAGCCGGTTCAGTTCCCATCTAACGCGGCTCTCACTTCTTCCACCGCCGCGCGCTCCGAGACCCGAAACAGGAACTCGCCGCTCCACTCGCCGGACTCGATTTCGCTCGCCAGCCCCGGCCCGAGGGTCGCCTCCGTGAGCATCTCGCCCTCGAAGTACGTCCGGATGACGTGGGCAGTAGGAGTCTCGAACGCGCCGACCGATTCGAGGCCGTCGGCGAACGCCGCGGTCCCCTCGTCGGTCAGTTCGACGGCCAACTGGTAGCCGCCGCCTCTGGCCTGTTCGACCTCGCCCACGGAGGCCACGTCCGCGCCCGTGACGAGTTCCGTCTCGTCGTCGCCCTCCTCGCTCTTGCCGTTCTCCTCGCTCTCGCCGTCCGCGACCGCGATTCGGAACTCCTCGGGCGACGCCGCGCTCGTTTTCGTCTCGGTTCCCGTGTCGGTGGTCTCAGAATCCGCGGTGGACTCGTCGTCCGTCGTCGCCTCGCCACCGGCGTCTCCGGCCGAGACCGCTCGCCGAATCTGCGCGCATCCGGAACTCCCGACCAGCGCGAGACACCCCGCCGCGAGGACCTGTCTTCGAGAGGGCATACGAATTTGTTGGATAAATTCCACTAAAAGCGTTTAGGTTCCCGACCCGATGCCGCGCTCGACCACGGTCCCGTCCTCGCCGACCGCGACCGCCCTCGACACGCCGAGCGCGACGCTCCGGAGCGCCCCCATCGCTGGCGTCGTCTCGCGCTCCCACCCGCCAGCGCCCTCGCGCTCGTACGCGCCGCCCTCGCCGCACGCGAGGCCGCGCTCGCCGCCGAGCGCGACCGCCAGAATCGGCTCGTCGGCCAGTCGCTCGGGCGTCCACCGGTCGCCGTCGTACCGGTGGATCACGCCGTCGTCGGCGCTGACCGCGCACGCTCCGGGGCCGGTCGTCGCCACGTCGGTCAGCGTGCCGTCGGCGTCCACGCCGACCTCCTCGAAACTCCGGCCGCCGTCGGTCGTCTCGAAGACCGACTGGCTCGTGTCGCAGGCGTAGCCCGCCGACTCGTCGGCGAGCGCGACCCCGGCCAGACTCGACCCGCTCCCCGGCGTCGTCGGGTCGGCCCACTTCAGGTCGCCGTTACGGTACCGCCCGCGCCGGACCTCGCCCGACCCGTTCACGACGAGGAGGGTCTCGTCGCCCGCCGACTCGGCCCCACCGGACCCGGCCGCGGCCACGTCCACGAGATTCGAGGAGTCGCCGTCCGGCGCGGAGTAATCGACGTGCCGCCCGGTCGCGGGGTCGAGTCGCCCGAGGGCACCGTTCTCGCCCGCGACCCAGACGCCGCCCTCTTCGACCGCGGCGACTCCTCGGAGCGCGTTCGACCCGGCGCGCGGGCCGTCGGCCAGCAGTTCGGTCCAGCCCTCGCCGTCGTCGCCGACGACGACTCCGCCCGCGCCGACCGCGTACGCGCCGTCGCCCGTCACCGCCGCGTCGAGGAGCGCCGCGTCGGTCGGCACCGTCGCCGCCTCCCAGTCGGGCGTCGGAGCCTCCGCGGCCGTGGACTCCTCGTCGTCCGGGGTCGGGCTCGGGGTTCGCTCGTCGTCGGGCGTCCCGTCGGCCTCCGTCGTCGGTGACTCGTCGGCGGCGGTCGGGGTCTCGTCGGTAGTCGGGGTTTCGTCGGCAGTGGGGGCCTCCTCGGCGTCCGACGACGGCGCTCGCTCGGCCGGGGACCGCCGCGCGTACAGCACCAGCGGCGGCAGGACGTACGCGGAGATAGCGACAATGGCGAATAGCTTGTCCACGAACGTCAGCATCCCGAACGCCGTGAGCGCGGCGGTCGCGACCGCGTGTTGCCACGTCTTGGTGTACCGCTTGAAGTACGGGCCGAACCCGTCGGCGCGGTTCGGTGCTTCCATCGACGGTAGTTGGAGACTGGGACACTCGGGTCTTACGACCGGCGGGGTGACAGCGTGGTTCGGTGACGAACCCCACGCTCCTCGCCGCCACCCTCATTTTGATACGTCGGGGAGCCGAGAGGACGGTATGGCCGACGCGTACGACGATTTACTCGACCGATGTAAGCGAATCACCGCACTGCAGGACGGCAGCGGCGTCCTCTACTGGGACCAGCAGGTGATGATGCCCGAGGGCGGCACGCCCGCCCGCTCCGAACAACTGTCGGCGCTCTCGGGGGTCACCCACGAGCAACTGACCGCCGACGAGACCGGCGACCTCCTCGACGCCGCCGAGGAGCAGGAGCTATCCGACGAGCAGGCCGCGGTCGTCCGCGAGCTTCGCCGCGAGTACGACCGCGCGAGGAAGGTGCCCGAGGAGCTAGTCGAGAAACACAGTCGCCTCCAGTCGGAGGCCCAAGACGACTGGCGCGAGGCGAAGGCCAACGACGACTTCTCGGCGTTCGAGCCGATTCTCTCGGACCTGCTGGACCTCCGGGTCGAGAAGGCCCAGCACATCGACCCGGACCGCGACCCCTACGAGGTCATGTTCGAGGACCGCGAGCCGTACCTCGAACTCGACACGGTAGAGCGAATCTTCGACGAGTTGAAGGAGGGGCTGGTCCCCCTCATCGAGGAGATTCAAAACAGCGAGGGGATTCCGGACGCCTTCGAGGGGACCTTCGACACCGACGCTCAAGAAGCCCTCTCGCGGGACGTGCTGGACCTGCTGGACTACGACTGGGACAGGGGCCGCCTCGACACCTCCGCTCACCCCTTCATGTCGGGCACGCAGTTCGACGCCCGCATCACGACCCGGTTCGACGAGACCGACCTCCTCGGGGCGGTTAGCTCGACCGTCCACGAGTTCGGTCACGCGACCTACGCGCTCGGGCTTCGGGACGACGCCTACGGCACGCCGCTCGGCCAGTCCCGGTCCAGCGGCGTCCACGAATCCCAGTCGCGCTTCTGGGAGAACCACGTCGGTCGGACCAAGGAGTTCTGGGAACTCGTCCTGCCGACGGTGAAAGACCACTTCCCGCAGGTCTCGGACGTGACGCCCGAGGAGGCCTACCGGACCGCCAACCGTATCGAATCGGACAACCTCATCCGGACCGAGGCCGACGAACTCACCTACCACATGCACATCATCCTGCGGTCGGAAATCGAGCGCGAGTTCGTCTCCGGCGACCTCGCGGTGAGCGAGATTCCGGCCGCGTGGAACGACAAGATGGACGAGTATCTGGGCGTCCGGCCCGACACCGACTCGGAGGGCTGTCTACAGGACATCCACTGGACCGGCGGGTTCGCCAGCTTCCAGAACTACACCGTCGGGAGCGTCCTCGCGGCCCAACTCTGGGCGACCATCGAGGACGAACTGGACGACCCCCGCGGTCTCATCGCCGAGGGCGACTTCCAGCCAATCCGCGACTGGCTCACGGAGAATATCCACCAGCACGGCTGTCGGTACACCACCGACGAACTGATTCGGGAGGCGACCGGCGAGGACCTGACCGCCGAGTACTTCCTCGACTACGCCGACGAGAAGTTCGGCGACATCTACGGACTGTAGTCTCGGCGTCGGATTCTGGCTCTCCGCCCACGCACTCCGTCGCTCGAAAGAAAAGCTGAGTTCTCGACTCGCACGCGAGTCGGTCGGGTTGGGTTACGCGCCCGCTTCCTGAAGCGCGTCTTCGAGTTCGTCGCGCTGGGTAACGCCGACGAATCGCTCGACCACGCCGTCGTCGTTCTCGACCACGATGGTCGGAATCGAGCGCACCTGATACTCGTTGGCCACGTCCTGATGCTCGTCCACGTCGATTTTCTCGAACTCGACCTCGCCCCAGTCCTCCTCCATCTCCTCGAGGATCGGGTCTTGAGTCTTGCAGGGGCCACACCAGTCCGCGTAAAAGTCCTTCAGCGTGACAGTCATGGGTGTTCTGGCGGAACTATCCCCGCCTCGCGCATAAGGGTTTCCCACCCGCGTCGTGTTGCCGCGTTCGATTCCTCGCCGCGAGCGCGCTCGCTCCGAAAGGTTTAGGCGACGGGCGGTCGGACCACCGTACATGAGCAGTGGCCAGAACTCCGGCGGACTGATGTCCAGCGCCGGACTCGTTCGTTACTTCGACGCGGAGGACCGCAACGCCATCCGCATCGACCCCAAGACCGTCGTCGCCTTCGGCGTCCTCTTCGGCGTCCTCATCGAGATTCTGAACATCCTCGGCCTGTAGCGGGCGGGCCACCAGTCCTTTCGTTCGCGTTCGCGTACTGGTTCGAGATGCGTCACCGCTCTACCGGCGATGCCGAACGTGAGCGTCACGCCGACTCCTCGTCTACCTCCTCGCCAGCGACTTCTCGCGTCCGGCAAATCCGCGAGGGGGCCGTCGGCGGGTTCGTCGCCACGCTGGTCATGACCGCGTACCGACTCCCAATCTCGCGGTCGCTCCCGCCGACCGCGCGCTTCTGGGCGACCTTCGTCGGCGACGGCGACGAGGAGGACTATCCCGGCCCGGCCATCGTCCTCCACCTGCTCTACGGAACCGTCGCGGGCGCGGTCTTCGGGGCGGCGGGCGCGCTCGTCGGCCGAGACGCCCCGACCGCGGACCCCGACGAGGAGGCCCGCCGCGAGGAGGTCGGCCTGCTCGCTGGCGTGGGCTACGCCCTCGCGCTCTCGTGGGTCGGCGAGCGCGTCCTCCTGCGGGGCCTTCTGGGGATGGCCCCCGACCGCGACGAGTCGCTGGTGTTCCACGTCGGCCACGCCGTCTACGGGTTGACCCTCGGGACGTGGGTGGGGTCACGCGTCAGCCATCCCGAGGATGGCTGACGGGTGACCGGAAGTAGGGTCGCGCGTCAGTCACGGTTCTCGTGACTGACGCGCGACCGA
>NZ_ML974127.1:381309-536916 GCF_004765815.2 Halorussus salinus
CCCCCCCCCCGGTGGGGGGGGGGGGGGGGGGGGGGGGGGGGGGGCGGCCCCCCCCCCCCCCCCCCCCCCCCCCCCGCGACCGATAGAAGATATATCAGGAACGTCCCCGTATCGCCGGGCGTGTCACCGAGCGACGAGTCTCCGAGCGCCGACCTATCGAGCGTCGCGGGACCGCTGGCGGCCGACCGACTCCGCGAGGAGGTCGGGGCCGCGCTCCCGGACGCCGACCTGCGCGAGGCGACGCCCATCGAGGAGGGCAAGAACGACGCGTATCTCGTCGTCGTCGAGCAGGAGGGCGACGAGCGTGAACTCGTCCTGAAGGTCGGGGACGGCGATTTCGCTGACGGCTATCGCGCCGAAGCGCGCGTGCTGTCGGCGGTCGGCGAGCGCACCGCGATTCCGGTACCCGAGGTCGTCGGAACCGGCGCGTTCGGCGACGACCCGTCCCTCCTCGCCGAGCGCGTGCCGGGCGCGAACCCGGCCTGTGACCCCGAATCGCTCGCGCCCGAGGCGTTCGAGCGCGTCTGCGCCGACGCGGGGCGCAACCTCGCTCTCCTCCACGAGACCTTTCCGGCGGGCGACTGCGACCTCCTCCCCGACGATGGGTGGGGCATGCTCGCGCTCGATTCCGGGGCCGACGCGCTCCACTTCGCCCGCGAGTTCCCCGACTGGCCGACCTACTTCGAGGCGTGGCTGACCCACAACGTCGAGCGATTGGCGGACACGCGCTTCGAGGACCTGCGCCCCGCGCTGGCCGACCGCGCCGAGGAGTTCACCGACCAGTTACGCTCGCTCGGTCCCTTCGAGTCCGTCCTCACTCATGGCGACTACCGACTCGGCAATCTGCTGGTGGACCCCGAGACCGGCGCGACGCGGGGCGTCGTGGACTGGGCGACCCCGACCGCCGCGCCGCCGACGTGGGAACTGGCCGTCACCGAGGCGATTCTGATAGACTGGCCCGCGCTGGGCGATTCCCGGCAGGACGAGCTTCGGGACCGCCTCTACGAGGAGTACCGAGACGAGAGTCCGGGTCTCCTCGGCGGCGAGGAGTTCGAGACCCACCGCCTCCTCTGTCGGTTCGGCGCGCGCCTCAGACTGATGGTCAACCTCGGCGAGGAGATGGCCGGACGCTCCGAGTCGGCGGTTGAGGCCCGCGCCCGCGAGCATCGGGAGGCCCTGCGCGAGTTCGGCGTGGAGGCGTAGGTCGGAGCGACGACCCGTTCCACCGGGGCGAGAGCGGGCCGACCACCGCCCGCGTCTGGGTGGACCGAAAGGGGCCGGTCGCTGGCGGCCGCAGGCCGTGGTCGTCTGTGCAGGCCCTATTCGCGGCAGGCGGTGCGGAGAGCCGCGAATATCCTGCACAGCGACCGCCAGCGACCGGGGGCTTTCGAGGCGTTCTCCTACTTCTACGTCCGTTTCGGCAACCGGTACGTCCAACGCTGACCACCGAGACGCACAACTTTTGACGACCGACTTCCTACGACTCGATATGACTCTCAGAGCGGGCGTCGTCGCGGTGCAGGGCGACGTGAGCGAACACGCCGAGGCGGTCCGGCGCGCTGGCGAGGCCCACGACCGCGAGACCGAAGTCGTGGAAATCCGGGACCGCGGCGTCGTGCCAGAGTGCGACCTCCTCCTGCTTCCCGGCGGAGAATCGACCACCATCTCACGGCTCCTGCACGACGAGGGCATTGCCGAGGAGATAGTCGCCCACGTCGAGGCTGGCAAGCCGGTGTTGGCCACCTGCGCGGGCCTCATCGTGGCTTCGACCGACGCGGGCGACGACCGCGTGGAGACGCTGGACCTCGTGGACGCGACCGTCGAGCGCAACGCCTTCGGCCGCCAGAAGGACAGCTTCGAGGCTCCCATCGAGGTCGAAGGACTGGACGAGCCGTTTCCCGCGGTGTTCATCCGCGCGCCGGTCATCGCCGACGTGGGCGAGGAGGTCGAGGTGCTGGCCGAGTGGGACGGCCGCCCGGTGGCGATTCGGGACGGTCCGGTGGTCTCCTCGTCGTTCCACCCCGAACTGACCCCCGACTCGCGGATGCACGGACTGAGCCTGTTCGAGACCGACGCGCTCGCTGAGGGCGCGATGGCGGAGTAACCGCCGCCCCGAGGAGAACGACTTTCCCACTCCGGTCCGAACACCCGAGCATGGCAGACATCGATGCCGACACCCTGCTTCCGAACGAGCGAATGCGAAGCGGCGCACAGGACGGCGACGTGACCCAGATTCACCGCGGCCAGCGGTACGCCGACGAGGGCGACCGCTTCGAGGTAGACGGCGACGCGTTCGAGGTCGTGGAAATCCGCGAGCGAACCCTCGGCGACCTGACCGACGAGGACGCCCGCGCGGAGGGGATGCGGGACTTGGAGCAGTACCGCGAGATACTGGACCGCGCCCACGACAACTTCGAGTGGGACGACGACAGCGACATCGTTCTGCACCGGTTCGAGAAAGTGGACGCGTAGATTCGGGCCGTATTTTCGAGACGACTCGTTTCCCGAGGAGAACCCTTAGTCGCGGTACTCCTCGACGGCGACGACTCGTTTCGTCTACTCGTGGCGCTCCCGAACGCGGTCGGCGTGGTCCTCGGACCAGCGACCGAACCCGGCGAGGAGGTCGCGGTCTCCGTCGCCGAAGACGCGTTCGAGAACGTCGTTGTACGACTCGCCGTCGCGGCGACGACGTTCGAGTTCCCGCTTGACGGTATCGCTGACACGAACCTGCTCGTTCGCAGTCCCCATGTGCTACGTTGAACATGGCGTTCACGTCACTTTAGCGTTTGTCCGGGAACGAATCCGAACCGGACGAGACAGGCTGATTGACACGAAAACGAGATGGATTGCTGTCTCGCTGTCGGAGGAACGCGGTCCAACACTGTCGATAGAAGACGCAGTGAGCTAGCTTCAGGCTTGAGCGATGGAGTCAACCGCCCTGCACAGCAACCGCGACGCACCTCGTCCTCCCCAACCGATTGCGGTCCTCGGCCACGGGCCTGCGGTCCTCACCCTCGCGCGGTTGGCGCGTCGTCACCGACGACGCGCCAGCACGCGCCTCCTACGTGACGACAATTGAGCGTCGAGAAGCCGGAAACTGAAGCGTCGAATAGAGAACTCGGGAAATCGATAAATCGGTCGGCTCACCGACGCTCGCGCAGTTCCGCGCGCAGGTCGGCGAGGTCCATCTCCTTCATCGACAGCAGCACGAGGAGGTGGTACACGATGTCGGCGCTCTCGTGAGCTATCTCGTCGCGGTCGTCGTCTTTCGCGGCCAGCAGGAGTTCGGTGGTCTCCTCGCCCAACTTCTCCAAGACCGCGTTCTCGCCCTTCTCGTGGGTGAACAGCGAGGCGGTGTAGGAGTCGTCCGGAAGCGTCTGCTTGCGCTCCTCCACGACCGCGAACAGTTCGTCCAAGATGGCCGCGGTCTCCTCGGGGTCGGCGTCCGCCGAGTGGGCCTCCTCTGGCGGGGTCCCCTCCGCGGGAGTCGATTGCTCGCCGGTCATGCTCCCAACTCCGCGACCTCGCGGATGTCCTGCAACTCGTCGAACTCGTCGCGGTCGCGCCGCCCCGAGGCAAACACCTCGTCGGTCACTTCGATGGGCGCGTTCGTCCGGGCCGCGAGCGCCAGCGAGTCGCTGGGTCGGGCGTCCACCTCGGCCTCGCCCCGCGGCGTGTCGATGTGGAGGTCCGCGATGTAGGTGTTGTCCTCCAGCGCCGAGACCACGACCCGCGTGACTCGCCCGCCCAACTCCTCCACGAGGTCGAGCGTGAGGTCGTGGGTCAGCGGGCGGCCGATGTCCTCGGCCTCCATGCCGCGAGCGATACTGACGGCCTCCTCGAATCCGATGAAGATGGGCAGTACGCCCTCGCCGTCGTCCGGCGCGAGGACGACGACCGGTACCGGCCCCTCGTCGGTCATCGCGACTCGCACTGCGTCGATGTCGGCGTCCATGCACACACCGACGGGAGCCACAAAGAAAAGTCTGCCCTACTGGAAATCGGGAGTAGACAGCGCGCCTCCCGGTCCACGTCGAAGCGAGTCTTACACCACGAAGACCACGGCCAGCGCGACCAACAGCGCGACGACGACCCACAGCACGCTCGCGCCCACCGAGTCCAGACGGTTCGCGTCCGGAGACGCGTCGAGCCATCGCTCTATCGTGAGTACCGGCCGGGTCGCCAGCGCGTCGAGACCGCGGGCGGCCGTGGTCGTCGCCGCGACCGCGGCGTCCAACGCGCGCCGCCCGACGGGGTGGTACACCGAATCGAGGTCCGGGACCGCGGCGACCCGCGAGAGCGGGGCCTTCAGGAGCGCGAACGCCGCGCCCCCGGCGACCAGAACCGCCCCGGCCTTGACGTACTGGGCGGTGACGTAGACCTTGGCCTCCTCGGTTCCCGCGGGCAGGACCGAGAACAGCAGGTCCGGAGAGAGACCGAGGAGGACGCAGGCGACGGCGACGGCGACCAGCGGCGCGGCCTCGACCGGAGAGAGCCGCCGAACCGAGGCCGTCTCCGAGTCGCCGTGACGCTCGCCGAGGAAAGCGTAGTAGCCGAACTTCGAGAACGAGATTACGGTGCCGACGCCGCCGACGACCAGCGCCCACCAGAGCAGGCGGAACTCGGCGGTGTCCGCGCTGTCGATGACCATCCCCTTGCTCACGAAGCCGTTGAACCCCGGCACGCCCGCGATGGCGAACGCCGCGACGAGGTAGGTGGCGAACAGCACCGGCGTCCGGCGGGCGAGTCCGCCCATCTTCTTCAGGCTCTCGGTGCCGGTCCGGACGAGGAGCAAGCCCCCGACCATGAACAGCAGGCTCTTGTAGAGGACGTTGTTCAGCAGGTGGGCCATCGCGCCCGACCGCCCGAGTTGGGTGCCGACCCCGACGCCAGCGACCATGTAGCCGACCTGCGAGACGATGTGGTAGGTCAACAGGCGGCGGACCTCCGTCTGGAGGATGGCGAGCGTGACGCCGACGAGGACCATCGCGCCGCCCGTCGCGGCGATTGCGACGTGGCCGCCGGGGAAGGCTCTGGCGAGCGCGTAGACGCCGACCTTGGTCGTACACCCGCAGAGGACGACGGTCGCCGCGACGTGCGGTTTCGGGTACGAGTCCACCAGCCACGGGTGGAGACCGAGGAACCCGACGTTCAGCCCGATGCCGATGGCCGCCAGCATCGCGGGGAGGCCCGCCGAGAATCCAGTTACTCCGCCCGCCCCGCCCGCGCCGAAGAGGAAGCTCCCGACGCGGAGGTAGTGGAGCAGGACCCCGGCGATGAGGAACGCGCCGCCGATTTCGTGATACACGGCGTAGCGGAACCCCGCCCGGCGGGACTCCTCGTCGTGGTTCCAGAGCAGGAGCGTGGCCCCGATTGCCATCAGCTCCCAGAAGACGACCAAGGTGAGCCAGTCGCCCGCGAAGACGGCACCGAGACAGACCCCGGTGTAGGCCAGCGCGTAGGCCGTCGTCGTCGGATTCGCGTCGGTCGCGTAGGCGTAGACGACGTTCGCCGCCGCGATGAACCCGAGCGCGACCCCGACGGTCCGCGAAATCGGGGCGACCGCGACCAACGCGGCGTCGAAGCCGAACAACTGGGTGGGGAAGTGGACCCCGACCGGGGCCGCGAGGCTCCACGCGAACGCCAGCAAGCCCGCCACCGCGCCGACCGCGTGGCCGACTCGCCGGGAGGCCAGATACGCGACCGGCGCGGCCGCCAACGGGAACGCGGCCGGGGGAATCGACCAGAGCCAGTTCACGGGCCGAACACCTCCGCGACGACCTCCTCGGCGAGGTCGAAGAAGGGCGTCGCGGTCGGTACGATACCCAGCAAAACCGCGACGAGTGCGGTGAACAGTAGGGGACCGAGGAGGGTCGGCGCGGCCTCCGAGAGGGCGCTGTCGGGGGCGGACCACCGCGATTCGAGCGGCGAGTCGAACGCCGCGGTCGAGACGATGGGCCAGAAGAAGAGCAACTTCACGAACGCGGCGGCCCAGAACGCGGCGGCCAGCGCGGGCACCGGTCCGTCGAGCGTCCCCAACGCGAGATACCACTCGCTGACGAACCCGCCGACCAGCGGGAGACCGACGAGTCCCGCCGCCGCGACGGCGAACGTCCCTACCGTGACCGGGTGCCTGCGGGCGATGCCCGCCATCCGGGAGACGTACTCGACCTTCGACTCGACGTAGAGCGTCCCGGCGCAGAAGAACGCGGTAATCTTCATGAACGCGTGAGTCACGAGGTGGAAGAGCGCGCCGAACACCGCGGTCGGCGTGAGCATCGTGAGTCCGAGAACGATGAACGAGAGTTGCGAGACCGTCGAGTAGGCCAACACGCGCTTGAGTTTGTCCTGCCTGAGCGCCAGAAAACCCATCAGAATCATCGTCGCCGCGGCCGCGCCAGCGAGCGGCCAGCGGAGCGCCGACTCCCTGACCGCCTCCGGGCCGAAGACGAACAGGACGACACGGGCGATGCCGAAGACGCCGCTCTTGACGACCGCGACCGCGTGCAGGAGCGCCGAGACCGGCGTCGGCGCGACCATCGCGTCGGGAAGCCAGCCGTGGAGGGGCACGATGGCGGCCTTGACGCCGAAACCGACCGCGAGGAGTCCGAACGCGGCGTTCGCCAGTAGCGGGTCGGCGCTCGTGAGCGCCGCCAGTCCGCCGGGGACGAACGAGACCGACCCGGCGAGGACGTACACCAGCACCGTGCCGCCGAGGACCGCGACCCCGCCAGCGAAGGCGTAGCGGGCGTACTTCCGGCCCGAGCGTCGCGCCTCGTCGGTGCCAGCGTGCGCGACCAGCGGGTACGTGGCGACCGTCAGCAGTTCGTAGGCGACGAACAGCGTCAGCAGGTTCGCGGCGAACGCGACGCCCATCGTGGCCGCGATGCTGGCCGCGAACGCCGCGAAGAAGCGCGTCTGGTCGTGTTCGTCGAGGCCGCGCATGTAGCCGACGCTGTAGACGCTGGCCGCGCCCCACAGCACCGCCGCGACCGAGGCGAACAGCACGGCGAGCGCGTCGGCCCGGACCGCGAGCGGGACGCCCGTGACGAAGGTGCCCGCCGAGAACTGGGGCGTCCGGCCCGCGAGCGCGTCGGGCACGAGGCTGGCGACGACGACCAACTCGACGCCGACCGCGAGCAACGTCCACGACTCGCGAAGGTTCGGCCGACTGCCCGACGCGAGGACCGCGAGGGCCGCCAGCGCCGGGACGAGGACCGCGAGCGCGGCCCGGAGCGAAAGTAAATCGGTCACGCTAACAACCCCCGAATCGCCGGTTCGAGGAACTGCGCGAGCGTCGCGGCCCCGAGACCGAGCGCGACCGTAGCGAGCGCCGCGAGGGCGGGCAGGGCGGAGAGGCCGGACGAACCGTCCGAACCGTCGCCCGGAGTACGAGGAGCCACGTCGTCCGCCCCGCCGTCTTCGGCGAAGTACATTCGGACGAGAATCCGGCCGAAGTACGCCACCGAGAGGAGACTGCTCGCCAGCACCGCGGCGACGAGGAGCCACGCCTCCGCTCGCGCCGCGGCCACGAGGACGTACCACTTGCCCGCGAACCCGACGGTGGGCGGGACGCCGACCATCCCGAACGCGAGGACGGCGAACGCGGCGCTGGCGACCGGCGCGCGGTACCCGACGCCCGCGTACTCCTCGACGGTCTTCGCGCCGGTCGAGAGCGCGAGGAGTCCCGCGGCGAAGAACAGTCCCGCCTTGGTGACGGCGTGACCGAGCAGGTGAACCGCCGCGCCGGTCAGGCCGGTCGAGGTCCCGAGGCCGACGCCGACCACGACGATACCCAGTTGGGAGACCGTCGAGTACGCCAGCACGCGCTTGACCGTCTCCTCGCGGAGCGCGCCGACGCCGCCGACGAGGAGGCTGACCGCGCCGACCCCCGAGACGAGCGAGCCGACCGCCGGGTTCGCGTCGAGGAATCCGACGCCGAACGCGCCGTAGAGGACCGTCACGAAGGCGTAAGTTCCCGCGGTCGTCACCAGCGCCGAGAGGTCCACGCTCGCCGGGACCGAGGCCTTCGCGTGGGCGTCGGGCAACCACGTGTGGACCGGCACGAGCGGAATCTTGACCGCGAGGCCGACGAACGCGAGCGCGAACGCCGCGAGGACCAGCGGCGCGTCCAGCCCGATTTGGGAAATGTATTTGTTGCTCTCGGCAATGTTTAGATTCCCAGTCCCGATGTAGAGGTAGCCGACGGCCAGCAGATAGAGCGTCGCGCCGACGGTCCCGACCAGCAGGTAGCGGAACGCCGCCCGCGCCGACCCCTCCTCGCCGACCGAGACGAGCGCGTAGGCCGCCAGTCCCGCGATTTCGAGGAAGACGTAGAGGTTGAACAGGTCGGCGGTCACGGCGATGCCCGACAGGCCGCCCGCCAGCAGGACGAACAGCGCGTCCGACCGGGCGTCGCCGACGCCGACCGCGAGGGCGTACCAGACCGCTCCGGTCGAGACGACCGCGACGACCGCGACCACCAGCGCCGCGAACGGGTCCGCCGCGAGCGCGATGCCGACCCGCGGCGGCAGGTCGGCCACGACGGTCCGGACTCGCCCCTCGTCGGCGACCCGTGCGACCAGCGCGACCGCCAGCGCGGCGTGGACCGCGAGCGTCGCGAGCGCGGTCCGGCGAGCGAGCCGCGATGAGTCGAAGTCAGGCGCATCCACGCGACCGTTCCGGCCCGCGAGAAGGTCCAGCAGAACCGCCAGCGCCGCGCCGACGACCGGCACGCCGACCAGCGCGACCAGCAGGCTCACGCGCCACCTCCCGACTCCGAGGGAGAGCCGTCTCCGGCCTCCTCGCGCCGAATCCGGACGACCAGCGCGAGCGCGACCGCGGTCAGGCTCACGCCGACGACGATGGCGGTCAGCACGAGGACGTGCGGGAGCGGATTCACCGGCGGTCCAGTCCCGCCAGCCAGCACCGCCCGCCCGCCGGTCCGGTAGGCTGCCGCGACCAGCACCAGCAGGACGCCGGTCTGAAAGAGGTTGAGTCCGACGACCTTCTTGAGCCGGTTCGGCTCGCCGACCAGCGTTCCCAGTCCGAGCGAGACCAGCGCGACCGCGACCAGATACGGCAGGCGGTCGAGGTACGCCTCAAGCATCGTCGCCCTCCTCGGCGGGGTCGCGGTCCGTGCCTGCGGCGCGGGTCGCGCCGTCTCGCGGCGTCTCGCCGCTCGGCGTCTTCGAGGCGCGTCGTGCCTCGCTATCGCCGACCAGCGCGAAGAACAGGCCGACGAGCGCCGCGGCCACGGTCGCCGCGATGGCGACTTCGATGACTTCGGTGGCGTACACCGCTGGCTTCGGAATCGGGTACGCCGCGAGTTCGAGGAGTCTCCCCCCGAACGCCAGCGGGCCGACCCCGACCGCGGCGAACCCCACCACGCCCGCGGCCGCGAGCGCCGGGAGGCGGGCGACCGCGAACTCCTCGCGGACGACGCCCGGACCGAGCGCGAACCCGAGGAGAACCACGGTCGCCGCGACGACGACGCCGCCCTGAAAGCCGCCGCCGACCGACGACGTGCCGTGGAGCGTCGTGAAGACGCCGAACGTGGCGGCGAACGGCGCGACGAGTCGGACCGTCGTGGCGGCGACCGCGCCGACGGCCTCCTCGTCGGCGTCCGCATCGGGCGACCCGCTCTCTCCGTCGCCGCTCGCGCGACCCTCGTCGCCGCTCACGCCACCACCTCCCGGAGGACCACCGCGGCCGCGACCCCGGCCGCGAAGACGACCACGATTTCGCCGAAGGTGTCGAAGCCCCGATACACGACCAGAATCGCCGTCACCACGTTGTCGATGCCGAGTCGCGGCGCGTCCGCGAGGTAGAACGGCACCACCCGCCGGAACGGCGGCGTCTCGGGGTCGCCGAACGCCGGGAGCGCGGGCACCGTCGCGCCGAGCGCGAGCGCGGTCCCGGCCGCCGTGAGCGCCGTCGCGGGTCGAACCCGCAAGCCGGTCCGCGTCTCGGTGACTGTCGCCAGCGCGCCCGTCCGACGCAGGACCGCCAGCAGGAGCGCGGTCGTGACGCCAGCGCCGACCGCGGCCTCGGTCAGCGCCACATCGGGCGCGCGTAGGACCGCCCACGTGGTCGCCAGCGCCAGCCCGTACGCCCCGAACGCGACCGCGAACGCGGGCGGGTCCTCCAGCGCGACCACCGTCACTGCCCCGAGGAGGGCCAGCGCGAGCGTCGCCCCGAGGAGCGCGTCAACCATGCTCACGTCCCCCTACCGAGTCGGCTTCGCCCCCCGACTCGTCCTCGTCGCCGGTCCGGAGCGGAACCCCGGACAGGTAGGCCGTCCGGACGACGGCGTGGGTCGCCGCGGGCGTCGTCGCCAGCACGAAGAGAGCGAGGAGCGCGACCTTCAGCGCGGCCGCGTCGAGACCGAAGGCGACGCCGACCGCCGCGAACGCCGAGAGCGCGCCGAGCGTGTCGGCCTTCGAGGCGGCGTGGGCGCGCGAGTAGCAGTCGGGCAGGCGCACGAGACCGACGACGGCGAGACCGGTGAACGCGACGCTCCCGACCGCCAGCAGGGCCACGACGAGTTCGCGCGGGGTCACGGCGCTCCTCCCTCCGAGTCGATTTCCGGACTCGCGCGCTCGCCGAGAATCCGGGCGAGACCGACGCTCAACAGGAAGTTGAGCAGGCCGTACGCCAGCGCCACGTCGAGCAGGCCGGTGTCGTCGAACGCCGCCCCGAGGAGCGCCAGCACCACCACGGCGGTCGTCCCGAGAGCGTTGACCGCGACCACGCGGTCCTGCACCGTCGGCCCGACGACGACGCGGTAGCCCACCGCGATGGCCAACCCGACCAGCACCGCCGCGACGCCGAGCAGGAAGTCGGTCGGCGCGACGGTCATCCGCGGTCTCCGCGGTCCCGGTCTCGGTTCGACTCGCTCCGCGCGCGCTCGGCGGTCCGGTCCGCTCCCCGGCCGAAGATTCCGGCGACCGACCGCTGGAGGCGTCCGCCTCGCAACGACTCGCGGGACGCCGCGGTGAGCGCGTGGACGCGGAACTCGTCGTCGCGCACGTCGAGGACGACCGTGCCGGGCGTGAGCGTGATGGCGCTGGCCAGCACGGTGCGCTCTACGTCCGAGCGCCCAGTCACGTCCACGCGGACGACCGCGGGTTCGACCGGGAGCCGCGGGTCGAGGACCACCGCCGCGAGCGAGACGTTGGCCTTCAGAATCTCCCAGAGGAGGCCCGGCAGGAACGCGGCTCCTCGGACGAGGCGACCGGCGGTCCGGCCCGCGGCGGGCGATTCGCGGAACGCGACCCCGGCGAACGCGACGGCCACGACCCCGGCGGTGAGCGCGCCGGTCACGAGGTCGAAGGGGTCGGTCGGGTCCCCCAACGCGAGGTAGAAGGCGTACGAGACGACGAACGTGGCCAGCAGGCGGGCGATGGCACTGTCGGCGGGCGACGATGGCTCGCTTCCCCTCATCCCTTGGAGCTACGAACACGTCTACCGCCATTACGCTTTGGCCGGGTGGATTCGGCATGTTATCTCGTTGTGACGAGCGGGACCGCTACTACCGGGGTAACGACTGCCTCGAAAGCCCCCACCCGACGGTGGAACGACCGGTCGAGTGTCACCCGGTGGAACTTTCGACGTACCCGACTCTCGAAGTGAATCAGCACCGATTAGTCGCCACCGGTCCAATCGCCGCCAATGACCGACCTCGGCAAGGTAGACCGCGCGTTCTTCGACCGGTACATCTACCCCAACCTCGGGGCCGACCGCGCCGACGTGGCGCTCGGACCGCAACACGGCGTAGACTTCGGCGTCGTGGAGGTCGGCGGACGGGCGGTCGTGCTGGCCAGCGACCCCCTCTCGGTCGTCCCGGCGCTGGGCTTCGAGGAGGCCGGGTGGTTCGCGGTCCACGTCGCGCTCTCGGACGCCGCGGTGTCGGGCATCCCGCCCTCGCACCTCTCGGTCACGTTCACGCTCCCGCCGGAGATGACCGACGAGGAGTTCGGCGCGGTCTGGGAGGCGTTCGACCGGGAGGCCAGCGAGCTGGGCGTCAGCATCGTCACGGGCCACACCGCGCGGTACGGCGGCTGTTCGTACCCGTGGGTCGGCGGCGCGACCACGCTGGCGGTCGGCGACCCCGACGAGGTGGTCCGGCCCGACGGCGCGACGCCGGGCGACAGGCTCCTCGTGACGAAGGGACCGGGCGTCGAGGTCGCGGGCTTCCTCGTGCGGCTGTTCGAGGAGGCCGTGGACCTCCCCGACGCCACGATTGCCGAGGCCAAAGAGCGGTTCTGGGACATGAGTCCGGTCCGGGACGCGCTGACCGCCGCGGCCGCCGGACCCGTCACCGCGATGCACGACGCGACCGAGGGCGGCCTCCGGGGCGCGCTGGTCGAACTGGCCGAGGCGGGCGGCGTCCGCCTCGACGTGGACTCGGACGCGGTGCCGATGCTCCCCGGCGTCGCCGAGTCCTGCGAGTTCTTCGGCATCGACCCGTGGGCCGCGACCAGCGAGGGGACGCTCCTGCTGACGGTCGAATCGGGCGGCGTCGAGTCGGTCCTCGCGGCGCTCGACGCCGAGGGCATCCCGGCCGCCGAAATCGGCGCAGTCCGGACGGGCGAGGGCGTCTTCGTGGACGGCGAGCGCACCGAGAAGCCCGACTCCGACCCCTCGTGGGAAGTCTTCGACGAGTACGCCGCGGAGGTCGGGTTGGAGTGAGCGAAGCCAGACGCTCGTGGTTCGTCGTTTTCGGGGGCCTCCTCGGTCTCCTCGTTCTCCTCGTCCTCCCCGCGGCGTTCCGGGGCGACGTGCCCGCCGACCCGACCGCTATCACGACGTTCGGACTCCTGTTCGGCGCGTCGATACTGTATCTCCTCGGGGGTCTCGGTCGCTCGGTCGGGGGCTTCGAGTGGAACAAACACGTCGGTCTCGGCAACGTCTGTATGGGTCTCCAGATGGTCGTCCGCGCGCTCGCTGAGTTCGTCGGAGCGAGCGGCGACATCGCCCTCGTCGCCGCGCTCGGGAGTGGACTCGGTGGTCTGACACTGGCGTACATGGGTCTCGACTGGTTCCGCGGCGGTCGCTACTTCGACCTCTCGGCCTTCGAGGAGTCGCCGACGCCGGACGAATCGCGGCCGACCGAAGTCAAGTAACTCGGTCTCGCCCGCGGCGCGGCCGACCAAGCTTAACCTCTCGGAGCGCCTACGCGTAACCGATATGACCAACTGGTACGCGGTCGGAGTCGGATTCGTCGTCATGACAGTCGTCGGCGTCGTCGGCCTCGCGATTCCGGGTCTCGGTCAACTCACCGCAGGACTGGTCGGCGGGTTCGTCGCTGGCTATCTGGCGGCTGGCGGGGCCGGACGCGGCGCGTGGCACGGCCTGCTGGCGGGGTCGCTCGGCGGCATTGTCGTCGCAGTCGTCTTCGGCGCGGCGGTCGGTCTCCTCGGAACTATCGGTCTCGGTCCGTTCGGCCCGTTGCTCGGCGGGAGCGTCTTCTTCGTCGTTCTCCTCGTCGCGCTCGTGATGGGGTTGGAGAGCGCGCTCGCCGGTGCGCTCGGCGGGTGGATAGCCGAGGAGTGAGACCCGATAGCGACGTAGCACGGTTTTATTTCGAGGGCGTGCGGACGGCGAGGTATGCACTGGAAGACCGACTGGGAGCTTCGCGCTCGGATGGCCGCCGTGTTGACCTTGTTGGGCGGTCTCCTCGTCGGGTTCGCGCTCGCGCTCCACTGGGTGCTGACCGACGTGCTGTCGGCGGTGCTGACCCTGATTCTGACCGACGGCGAGGTCCGCGCCGGCGGCGAGACCGTGACGCGACTCCCCGACGGGAGCGTCGTGGTCGGCGATTGGCTCGGTCTCGGCCTGCTGGTCGCTCTCTTCGCGGTCGCGGTCGTCTCGGAACTGGTCTTGAGCGAGAAGTTCACCGGCGAGGAGGGCGCGGTCCGGTCGGCCGAGGACGCGCCCGCCGACCTCCGGAAGCGACTCGCTCGCCTCGCCCAGACCGCCGACGTGCCCGAACCGACGCTGGTCGT
This sequence comes from Halorussus salinus, assembly GCF_004765815.2. Lineage (NCBI taxonomy): Archaea > Methanobacteriati > Methanobacteriota > Halobacteria > Halobacteriales > Haladaptataceae > Halorussus > Halorussus salinus. The sequence goes on from NZ_ML974127.1 coordinate 395,319, forward strand.
CGCCGAGACCGAGACACCCAAGGCGTACACGACCGGCGTCCTGCCGGGCAACGCGACCGTCGTCGTCTCGACGGGACTCCTCGATGCGGTCTCGGACGACGAACTCGACGCGGTGCTGGCCCACGAACTCGCGCACGTCAAGAACCGCGACGCCAGCGTGATGACCGCGGCCTCGCTGGTCGAAATCGTCGGCCGGTGGCTCCTGACGTGGTTCGAGCGCGACCCCGACGAGATACCGACCGACCGCCACGGGAACCCGCGCGAGGAGACCGAGCGCGCGCCACTCGGCGGGTTCGCGCGCGTCTTCCACTTCTTCGCCGTCCGGCCAATCGCGTGGACGTTCTGGTGGGTCGGCCGCGGGTTGACGCGCCTCCTCTCGCAGTACCGGGAGTTCGCGGCCGACCGGGGCGCGGCCGCCATCACGGGGTCGCCCGCCGCGGTCGCCTCGGCGCTGGCCACCCTCGACCGCGCGGCCAGCGAGGCCCCCGAGACCGACCGGCGAGCGCGCGCGACCGTCCAGTCGGCGTTCTACGTCGTCCCCGTTCCGGAGGCCGACCCGGACGCCGAGGAGGCCTTCGACTCGTCGGAGTACACCGGGTTCGCGGTCGAGGGCCGCGAGCGGACCGCCGTCGAAAAGCTGGACGAGGCCGCCACCGACGCGACCGCCGGGGCCGTCGAGACGGCCAACTCCGCGACCGACTTCCCGACCCACCCCGCGACCGACGAGCGAATCGCCCGACTCCGGCGACTGGAGCGGGAACGCGAGTTCTGACTGCCGACCGCTCGGCCGTCGCCTCCGTCACGACCGACCTCGGCAATCGCCCGCCGGAAGAGACGGGCCCCGACGGATTGGCCCGCGCGAGGGTCAACGCTTTTCCTCCGGTACGTCGTGGACACGGTATGCCGAAACCCCGCTACGACAGCCTCGTGACGTATCTCCGCGACGAACTCGGCGACGGCCTGCGGTGGGTCGCCTCGTTCGACAGCGACGACTACAGCTACGACGTGCGCTACATCCGCGAGGACCTGAAGGCCGACCTCTCGGGGTTGGACCTCGACACCATCATCCACCGGTCCATCGCCGTGTTCAACCGCGACCACGTCGAAGACGTGTACTTCCACCTCGGGGACGCGAAGGCGCTCCTCGTTCGCCACGAGAAGGCCACCGCGGTTCACCTCTACCTCTCGCGGAACCGCGGCGTCGTCGTCAAACTCGAACCGGACGTGAGCTTCCAGTACCCCGACTTTCTGGACGAGTGTCTGACGACGCTCCGCGGGGAGTAGTTCGAACTCGATTACCCTAGGTAACTAGATTGGTACAGGTAACTTTTAGACGGCGGGCACCATACCCCGGCCCATGAGCGAGGCCGACGAACCACTCGCAGTCTGGTGTGCCGGGAAGGACTGGTGTCCGATCACTTCGACCGCGACGCTTATCGGCAAGAAGTGGCACCCCGTGGTGGTCCACCGACTGCTTCAGGGCGGACCGATGGGGTTCAACGAACTGAAAGACGACGTGGACGGCATCTCCAGCAAGGTCCTCTCGGACAGCCTCGACGACCTCGAGGAGAAGGGACTCGTGAACCGCGACATCGTGAGCGAGAAACCGGTTCGGGTTCAGTACTCGCTGACCGAGCGCGGCGCATCGCTCGAATCGCTCATCGAGGAGATGCGCGACTGGGGTGCCGAACACCTCACCGGGGCCGACCAGAAGGAAGACGCGATTTCGTGAGCGAGCGTCGTCGCGCCATCTCGCGGGCATGTCGGCGCGAGTAGCGGATTTCGTCCCGTAGCTCTTCCAGACGATTGTACTGCCACCGCTCGACCGAATTCCCTATCGCGGTATTTGATTTATAACTCTCTCGTACGTCGCGGCGAGAGGGTAGCGCCACCCGACCCCGAACGCTTTCCGCGTGACCTTGAGGACCGGCGCGGCCTGCCACCGCTTGAACTCCGAGCCGTGGACCAGCGCGAGGATTTCGCGGACGACGCTCGGGTCGTGGCCCGAGGAGACTATCTCCTCGGCCGTCGCGCCCTCGCCGACGTACTGACGAAGCACGTCGTCCAGCACCTCGTAGGGCGGGAGCGCGTCTTGGTCGGTCTGGTCGGGCGCGAGTTCCGCGGAGGGCGGGCGTTCGAGGACGCGCCGGGGAATCGGGCCGCCGCCCTCCAACTCGTCGTTCACCCGGCGCGCGAGGTCGTAGACGATTTCCTTCGGGCAGTCGGCGAGCGGAGCCAGCGCGCCGCACATGTCCCCGTAGAGCGTGCAGTAGCCAGTAGCGAGTTCGCTCTTGTTGCTGGTCGCCAGCACGAGGAGACCCAGTTCGTTCGACAGCGCCATCAGCGTCGTCCCGCGGACGCGGGCCTGCACGTTCTCGTCGGTGACGCTCCGTTCGCGCTCGCCCACCGCGGCGTCGAGCAGTTCCTCGAACGCCCCGAAGGCGTCCTCGATGGGGGCGTCCAGAAACTCGATGCCGAGGGCCTCGGCGAGCGCGGCGGCGTCCTCCTCGCTGGCGTCGCTGGTGTAGCGGGTCGCCATCGCCACGCCGAGGACGTTCTCCGGGCCGAGGGCCTCGGTGGCGAGCGCGGCCGCCACCGACGAGTCCACGCCGCCCGAGAGGCCGACGAGGACGCCCTCGAAGCCGGTCTTCCGGACGTAGTCCCGGATGCCCAACTCGACTGCGCGACGGACCTCCTCGGTCCCGTCGCGGGCCACCGGCGCGAGCGTCTGCTCGTCGGACGGCCCGTCGAGCGCGACCTCGCAAACTGCGAAGTCCGCCTCGAACTCGGCGAGTCGGCGGGCCTCCTCGCCCTCCGGCCCGACGACGAACGACCGCCCGTCGAACACTAACTCGTCGTTCGCGCCGACCTGATTCACGAAGACGAAGGGCAAGTCGTGGTCGGTCGCGTGACTCGCCATCAGGGCGGTGCGCTCGTCGCCCTTCCCGGCGTAGAACGGACTCGCCGAGAGGTTGACCAGCAGGTCCGCGCCCGCGTCGGCGAGGTCCGCCACGGGGTCGGCGGCGTAGCGCGGGCGCTCCCACACGTCGGGTTCGTTCCACGCGTCCTCGCAGACGTGAACCCCGAGGCCCACGCCGCGGAAGTCGTGGACGACGGTGCGCTCGCTCCGCTCGAAGTAGCGGTCCTCCTCGAACACGTCGTAGGTCGGCAGGAGGCGCTTGCGGGTCGTGCCCGCGAGTTCGCCCCCGTGACAGAACGCCGCGGCGTTGTAGAGCGGTCGCCCGGTCTCGGCGGGGTTGCGTTCGGCGAACCCCACCAGCAGGGCGAACTCCTCGTCGGTCAGTTCCGCGAGTCGAGCGAGAGCGTCGTCCTGCGCGTCGAGGAGTCCCTCGCGCTCCACGAGGTCCCGCGGCGGGTAGCCGAGCAGGGCGAGTTCCGAGCAGACCAGCAGGTCGGCGTCCGCGTCCGTGGCGCGGCCGACTGCGCGCTCGATTTTGGCGGCGTTCCCTTCAACGTCGCCGACGAGGTAGTTCCCCTGTGCGAGTGCGACCGAGAGTGTGTCAGGCATGGCTCCTCCGAACGACGGGAGTACGCGAGCGACGAGAATAGAAGTTCGGGGCGCGGCTTTCGACGGGCACGCCGACTTCTCAAAATAGCGGTGAAAACCCCTGCTCGGGACAGATATAGCGCGTCGCCGTCTGCCAGCGCCACCGTCTCTCTCAGGAGTAGAGACGCCGCGTTCGCAGAAGTTCGACGTACTCGCGGTCCCAGTTTTTCGTCTCCACGTAATAAGTCAGTGCGGCATCGACGTAGCCTGCGTCGAGAAGGTCGTGAGTCGCCAATTCACAGAGAACGTGGGGCGTCGTGAACAGGACGTTGCGGTCGTCCAACGCCATCCCGACGAGGAGGTAGTTGGTCGTGTTGAACTCGTCGGTGACGAACAGGTCGGCGTCCAGTTCGTTCGTCAACCAGATGGCACGTGATTCGCCCGCGTCGAGTCCGTAGTCCAGCGACTCGTCGAGTGCGTCGGCTACGTCGTGGGTAGTCAGATGATGGGACGCCTTCATGACGGTCTCGGCCGCTGCCGAGAGGAGGTCGTCGCTTCCCATCGCGTCGCTCACCTCGCCGAGGACGCACTCGGGGGCGTGTACGTCGTACGCCGAGAGCAACGCGAGCAGCGGGTCTTCACCCGAGGGAGCCTTCGACCGGCCGTCGGCGACGGGCGTCGCCAGATTCAGCAGTACGTTCGCATCGACTACCGTCGTCGCTCGCCCCGCCATCTATCGAGTCGCCGAATCGTTCGGGTCTTCGTTCGTCTCGCTTCCGTCTGCTGCCCGTTCGTCGTCTCCACCCTCACCGTCGGGCGTCCACTCGGCGACGGGTTCGGCGTAGAACTCGTCGGCGGATGGGAGTTCGCCCTCGACCTGCGGTGCGGGCGGCGCGCGGTCCAGCGACTCGCGGAGTCGTCGCGCTCGCATCGCCTCCTCGGTTCCCAACACCGACCGCACGGTGTCGAAGTCCACCCGCCCGTCGTAGTACGCTTCGCGGAACTTCCGACGAAACTGCTCGTCGCTGGTGAGTCGGTCGATTTCGTCCTCCAAGGCCTCCACGAGGAGGCGGGTCCGAGAGATGTCGAGCAGGTCGCTAACGAGGTCGGCGCGCTCGACCAAGGAACTCGGCGCGTTGAAATCGACGCGCGTCTTCCCCTCTGGCATACGCGATGTGTAGGTTCTACACATCAATAAAGCCAGTGGAGCGCATACGTTTAAACCGGAGAACGGGACGAACCCTGCTCGATGGGACACCGCGCACTCCTCGCCTATCGACGCGACGACGTACGCTCTGACTCCACCGACGACGCCGACCGCTCGCCCGACGAGACCGACTGTTCACCCGACGAAACGTCCACCTACGACCTCCATCGGTCCCACTGGGGCGGCGCGGAGTTCGCCCTCCTCGACCGCATCTCGCCGGACTCGCCGTACGCCACGGACACGCAGTTCTCCGTGGACCCCGAGCCGATAGCGACCGACCTCGCGCTCGCCGACATCGCCGCGGACCACCTGAACTACCTCCACCACGAGGCGTTCTACCGAGTCGCCGCCGACTACGAGACCACCGCGTACCACCCGGTCTGGTTTGGCCTCGAAATCGACAGCGAGCGCGTCGAGCGAAGCGAGACGGTCGGCCACGGCGCGCTGGTCGAGGTGGTCCCCGAGGAGGCCAACTACTTTCGCGGCTGGCTCCGGGGCACGAAGGCCGTCGTCGGCGAGATGGCCGACCGCGAGGCGCTGTCCCCCGACGAGGCCCGCGACCTCCTCGGCGAGCGCGTCCGCTCGTGGGCCGACGACCGGGAGGTGATACTCCCGGAGCGGTGACGGGACCACCCGACCGACACCGCCCGGTCGATACCGTTCGACCGACGCGCGCCGCTTTAGTGCGCTCGCCGCGTACCCGGAGGCAGTGACAACTGCAGACGGCGACGCCGCGGCCGACGCGGTGGTCAGTCCCGACCCGGCGACCGCGCGCGACCGAATCGCCGCCGCCATCGACCGCGGCGAGATGCTGACCGTCTTCGGGCGCTGTACGGTCGAGTACGAGGGCCGGGCCGCCAGCCACCTCGGGCCGGGCGACCGACTGGTCGTCCTCAAACCCGACGGGACCGCGCTGGTCCACACCGACGACGGGCAGAAACCGGTCAACTGGCAACCGCCGGGGTGTACCCACGAGGTCCGCCTCGCCGACGGCCAACTCCGCATCGAGAGCCGCCGAACAAGCCCGAACGAGGAGCTAACGGTCGCCTTCGAGACGGTCGAACAGCTCTCGGCCTACGACGTGACCGACGGGAAGGACCTCTCGCTACGGGGGACCGAGGAGGACCTGCGCCAGCGACTCCTCGAAAACCCCGACCTCGTGGAAGAAGGCTTCAAACCCCTCGCTACCGAGCGCGAGACACCCGCCGGGGCGGTGGACATCTACGGCAAGGACCGCGAGGGCCGCACCGTCGTCGTGGAACTCAAGCGCAAGCGCGTCGGCCCGGACGCGGTGGGGCAGTTGGACCGCTACGTCGCCGCGCTGGAGCGGGACCTCCACGCGAACGCCGAGATTCGCGGGATTTTGGTCTCGCCGTCCGTGACCGAGCGTGCCCGGACGCTGTTGGCCGAGAAGGGCTTGGAGTTCGTGTCGCTCGGACCCCCAGAGTGAGCGTCAGGCCGAACGCTCGGAAGGTTAGAAGTTCGTCACCTTCGACTGAATCCGACCGTCGTCTACCTCCGGCGTGGAGTCGTCGGCGTCTCTGAAGTAGCGGGCCAACTCGTCCATCCGCACGTCGTCGCTCTGGTGGAGAAACGCGATTTCGGTGAGCGACAGGTCCTCGCCCCGCTCTAACTTGTGTCGCAACTGTTCGGCGGTGAGCGACTGGAACGTCAGGTCGAGTTGGACCGTCGCGGCCCGGTCGTCGCTCGCCTCCGCGAGGTTGACGGCTTCGGTCAACACCGTCTCGAAGTCGAGGTCGGCGTCCGCGGTCACTCGGTACAGGAAGGCGACGGCCGAAACGAGGGCGTCGAACGCTTCGGTACCGTCGATGCTTTCGAGCTGATTGTCCACGACGAGTCGGCGGTCTCGCTCCGAGAGACACTCCACGAGGACCTCGAAGTCCAGCACCGCGTCGAAGACCCGCTCTCGAATCCGCGCTCTCGCGTTCCGTTCGGATTGGACGCTCGCGAACTCCGTCTCTCCGCGAAGGTACGCTCGGTCCGCTTCGCTCAGTATTCCGCGGCCGCGCTCGTTCCCAGACATAATCTATTACAGGTTATGAACTGTATGCCACGGATATAAAGATAATGGGTTTTGGATTATGCATCGGTTTCTCGGCAAAACGCTTATATCTCCGGTCGCTGACGGTACTGACGCGAAACCATGAGCGAATCAGTTCCAAACGCCGGTTCCGACGCGCCGACCCGACCGTTTCACGCGGTCGTGGACGCCGACGCGATACGGACGGCCGTCACGTTGGTCGACGCGCTGTTCGACGAATGCCACCTCTATTTCGAGGAGAACGAAATCCGGTTGTCGGGCATCGACCCGGCGACGGTCGCCTCGGTCGAACTCACCCTCGGACGCGGCGCGTTCGACGCTTACGAAGCGACCGGCGTCCACACCGGCGTCGGCCTCTCGCGGCTAAAAGACGTGGTGGGGATGGCCGACAGCGGTCAGTCGGTGGAGTTCGACCTCGCGCCCGAGACCCGCACGCTCGAAATCCGCATCGGCGGATTGGAGTACACCCTCGCACTCCTCGACCCGGACACGATTCGGAAACCGCCGGACCGCCCCGACGGCGGCTTCGACTTCGCCGGTGAGGTCGTCGCGCGAGCCGACGACTTCGACCGGGCGGTTCGGGCCGCGGACATGGTCTCGAACCACCTCGCGCTCGGCATCGACGCCGACGAGGAGACCTTCTACGTCGAGGCGGAGGGCGACACCGACGACGTGTCGCTCGCGCTCGCGGACGACGACCTCGTGGATTTCACGCCGGACGAGGCCCACTCGCTGTTCTCGCTGGACTATCTGACGGCTATCGACCGCGCGATGCCCGCCGACCGCGACATCGAACTCCAACTCGGCACCGAACAGCCCGCGACTATCGCCTACGAGTTCGCAGACGGCGCGGGGTCGGTCGAGTACATCGTCGCGCCGCGCATCTCGTCCAGCTAGTTCTCGCGGCAAAACGCGACTACTCGACTTCGCGCTTCAGTGCCGCCAACTCGTTCATCGCCTCCAGCGGCGTCATCGTCGCCACGTCCACCTCGCGGAGTCGCGCGGCGAGTTCGTCCTCCGGGCCGTCGGCGACGGCCTTCGGGGCTGGCTCGGAGGCTTCGCTTTCAGGGGCTTCTATCCCGTTCGTCGCTTCGGCTTCCACGTCCGCCGACTCCGCCTCGGCCAGCAGTTCGCGCGCCCGTCCGACCACCTCGTCGGGCACTCCGGCCTCGCGGGCGACCTGCACGCCGTAGGAGGCCGTGGCCGCGCCGCGCCGGACCTCGTGGTCGAAGACGACCTCCTCGTCGGTGCCCTCCGCGGCGAAGTGGAGGTTGAAGGCTCGCGGGAGGTCGTCGGCGGTCTCGGTCAGTTCGTGGTGGTGGGTCGCGAAGAGGGTGAGCGCGCCCACCTCGTCGTGGACGTGTTCGGTGACGGCGCGGGCGATGGCCAGTCCGTCGGTCGTGCTGGTGCCCCGGCCCACCTCGTCCAACAGGACCAGCGACTCGTCCGTGGCGCTCTCTAAAATCGCCGCGAGTTCGGTCATCTCGACCATGAACGTCGAGCGACCGCCCGCGATGTCGTCGCTCGCGCCGACGCGGGTGAAGATGCGGTCCACCGGCGCGATGCGGGCGCTGGCGGCCGGGACGAAGCTCCCGGTCTGCGCGAGGAGGGTTATCAGCGCGACCTGCCGCATGTACGTCGATTTCCCCGACATGTTCGGGCCGGTGACGACCGCGAAGGAGTCGGCGGCGGTCGCGTCGTCGCGCTCGCCCTCGGCGGGCGACCCCGCCCGTTCGAGGTGCGCGTCGTTGGGCACGAACGACGCTTGGGTGCGCTCGACGACGGGGTGGCGGCCCTCCTCGATTCGGATGCCGTCGCCGCCGATTTCCGGCCGGGCGTAGTCGCGGGTGGCCGCGACCTCGCCCAGCGCGGCCAACACGTCGAGTTGCGCGAGCGCGTCGGCGACCGCCTGCACGCGCTCAGACTCGGCGGCGACCGTCGAGCGCACGTCGCGGAACAACTCGTGTTCGAGGTCGTCGGCGCGGTTCTCGGCGCGCAGAATCTCGTCCTCGCGCTCCTTGAGTTCCGGCGTGTAGAACCGCTCGGAGTTCTTCAGCGTCTGGCGGCGGTTGTAATCGTCGGGCACCGAGTCGAGGTTCGGGTTCGTCACCTCGATGTAGTAGCCGTGGACCGAGTTGTGCCCGACCTTGAGCGAGTCGATGCCGGTCCGCTCGCGCTCCTGCTGTTCGAGGTCGTCTATCCACGCCTTCCCCTCGCGTTCGGTCTCTCGCAACTCGTCCAGTTCGTCGTCGTAGCTCTCCCGAATCACGTCGCCCTCCGTGATTTCGCGGGCGGGGTCCTCCTGAATCGCACGAGCTATCAGGTCCCGCACGTCGGCGAGTTCGTCCAGTTGGTCGCGGAGTTCGACCGACTTCTCCGACTCGAAATCGGCCATCGCGGCCTTCAGTTCGGGCACCACGTCGAGGGTCGCCTTCAGCGACCGCAGGTCGCGGGCGTTGGCCCGACCGCGCGAGATGCGCGCGACGAGACGCTCGATGTCGTACACGTCTCTGAGAAGGTCCCTCGCCTCCTCGCGGGTCCGGACATCGTGGGTCCACTCCTCGACCGCGTCGAGGCGGGCCTCGATGCGGTCGGGGTCCAACAGGGGACGCCGGAGCCAGTCCTTCAACTTGCGACTCCCGAGCGGGCAGGCGGTCTCGTCCAGCACGCCCAACAGAGTCACGTCGGCGTCGCCGTGGACCGTCCGGCGCTCGAACAGTTCGAGGCTGGACAGCGCCACCCGGTCCAACAGCATGTACTCGCGGGGTTCGTAGCGCGTCAGGTGGTTGAGGTAGTCCAACTGGCCGTCGTCGCCCGCCGTCTCGTCGGCCTCGCCGCCGACTCCCGCGCCGCCGCGGGTGTACTCCGCGTAGGCCAGCAGGGCACCGCAGGCCCGGACTTCCGCGTCGGCCGCCAGCAGAGCGTCGGGCGACCCGAAGTACGACTCGACGCGCTCGCGGGCCGTCGCCGAGTCGAAGGCGGCCGAATCGTAGGGCGTGACCATGCAGTCCGAATCGAAACACTCGCTGGCGGTCTCGTCGGCCGCGCCGGGTTCCACGACGGCCTCCGCGGGCGCGAACCGACTCACCTCGTCGGCGATGGCCGCGGTCCGGCGGGCGCTGGTCGCGTAGAAGTCGCCGGTCGAAACGTCCAGCACGGCGAGTCCGTACCGCTCGTAGTCCTCGGTCAGGCACGCGACGAAGTTGTTGTCATCGGTGTCGAGCAGTTCGTCCTCGGTCAGCGTACCCGGCGTCACGATGCGGGTCACCGCCCGGTCCACGACCGTCGTGGTCTCCTCGGGGTCCTGCACTTGGTCGGCGACCGCGACCCGGTAGCCCGCGTCCAGCAGGGTCTCGATGTACGACTCGGCGTTGTCGATGGGGATGCCCGCCATCGGGTAGGTGCCCGTCGAGTCCTCGCGTTGAGTCAGCGCGATTTCGAGGAGTCGGGCCGTCTTCTCGGCGGCCTCGCAGAACGTCTCGTAGAAGTCGCCGACCTGAAACAACACGAGCGAGTCGTCGTACTCCCGACAGAGTTCGAAGTACTGACTCATCATCGGGGTCAACTCGTCCTCGTTTTCGGCCATCTTCTCGGGTGCCCCCAGCGCCGCGTCCATGCGTAGAGTACACGAACCGCGGCCCGAAATACCTCTCGGAACCGAGCGACGGCACGGGGCTGTCTGCCGACTCGGCCTCCGCCGGTGGTCACTGTCGGCCGATTCGAAGCCCACCAAGCGCGCCGCGGGCGGAAGGGCTAACCGCCACGGACGGCTACGAACTGACATGGCCGACACCGATTCCATCACGCCCGAGAAGCCGGTTCACCTCGCCGACGCCGACGAACTGGACGCCTTCGTCGCCGAGAACGACCTCGCGCTGGTCGATTTCTACACGAAGGGCTGTTCGCTCTGTCAGGCCATCGAACCCGTGGTCGGCAACGTCGCCCGCGTCACCGACGCCGCGGTCGCGCTCTGCAACCCCCGCGATGACCCGCAACTCATCGACCGATTCGAGGTGCGGAGCGTGCCGACGCTCCTGCTGTTCGAGGAGGGCGACCTCGTCGGGCGGATGGCCAAGGGCTTCCAAGGCACCGAGGCGGTCGTGGCGTTCGTGGAGTCGCGCGGACAGTCGGAGTGACCTGCCCCGACGCGCGAGTACCGGAAATCGCGGCCGTCGGTGGGTCGCTTTTGAGTCTTCGATACCAAACGAGGCCATGAGCCAGCACGCCACCGACGCGTTGGTCGTCTACTCCGACTACGTCTGTCCGTTCTGCTACCTCGGGAAAGCCGCGATGGAGCGGTACCGCGAGGAGACCGCCGACCCGCCCGAGGTCGAGTGGCGATTCTACGACCTGCGGGGGTACAAGCGCGACGAGTCGGGCGAGATACGCGACGACGTAGACGACGGGAAGGACGACGACTACTTCGCGCAGGTCCGCGAGAACGTCGAACGCCTCAAAGAGCAGTACGACGTGGACATGACACTCGACTTCTCGAAGGACGTGGACTCGTGGAACGCCCAGCAGGCCGCGCTGTACGTCCGCCAGACCGAGGGCGAGGAGACCTTCCTCGCCTTCCACGAGGCGCTGTTCGAGGCGCTTTGGCAGGAGGGTCGGGACATCGGCGACCCAGACGTGCTGGCCGAGATTGCCGAGGAGATCGAAGCGGGTCTCGCTCCAGACGAGATTCGGAACGCGACGGAAGACGAGACCCTCGAAGCCGAACTCCGCGAGCGGTTCGAGCAGGCCCAGCAGGCCGGGGTCTCGGGCATCCCGACGTTCGTCTACGAGGGCCACGCGGCGCGCGGCGCGATTCCGCCCGAGCAGTTCGAGCGGCTGGTGAACGGGGCGTAGCGAGTTCCGGGCGGCCGATTCACTCGTAGCACTCCTGTACTCGCTTTTTCGCCTCGTCTATCGCCGTCTCGACGTTCTCTCCTTGCTCGTATCTGTGCTGGAAGACGTAGACGAAATGTTTCGTCAGGCGTCGCAGTTTTTCGTACTCCGACCCGGAAACTATCGGCACCGCTCGATGACGCCCCTCGGACTTGAGACTCGCTTCCAGTTCGATACCGTAACTGTCGCTGCTCCCTCTCGTTTTCAATGCGAGTTCCATATCGACGCGGTCGTCGGCGTACGTGTATTCGACCAACGGTGTCGAAGTCACCGACTCGTCAGTCGGCTCGGCGGCGTTCTCCTCGCTCTTCCACCCGGCAGGAACGTCCCGGTCGTCGTACTCGGGCAACGCATCCGTCGGACCTGCCGTCGGCATTCGATCGGACTCGTCGTTTCGACCGCCCCCTTCCGAGCGCGTTTCGGCCCCGACTCGGCGGACCCCGCGGGCGAACGACTGGGCGTCGGTCCACTCGAAGAGATGGCCTCGACGACCCATCACGTCGAAGAGCTTCCCCATCATGGCGTCGTACTTCTCGTATTCGAGGTCGTGGCGGATGGAGAGCGGTTCGTAGTCTCGTTTCACGACGTAGGTGTCGGACAGCGAAACCTCGCCTAGTTCGAGTTCGTGACCGCCGTCGTTGTCTTCGGCGACCAAGACAGGGTAGTCTACGAGCGAGAGCGTGTATCGAAACTTGATGTAGAAGTTCTCCCAGTCGTCGTTCTCCGCGTCCAAATCCGACAGCAGGAACGCAACGCCCTCCTCGACGTAGTGTTCGAGGAGGTCACGCGCCTGTTCGAGCCACTGTTTTCGCCCCTCGTCGTAGTTACCCAAGACGAAGTACCGAATCGGTTCTTCGGGGCCCCTCTCTCGGAGTTCCGACGAGAGGTTGGTGACGGCGGCGTGAACGTCGGTCACCTCCTCGGCCGAGAAACCGCCCAACACGAAGTCAGCGTCGTCGATGGTCGGCTCCTCGGCGAGGTGGTCCGGAATGCGGTTGTCCCCTGCCATTCGTCCGCTATCATTCGGGGCGACGATATATATTTCTTGAAACGACGCCCAGACCGAGAAGGATTGCGACAGCCGTCGCAACCCTTATCACCGGTGCTGGAGTAAGAGGTACCATGACCGACAACCGCGGCGGTGGGGGCGTTCACGAGACCGAACCGGGCGAGAGTCTACCGGATACGGAACCGCAGGTCTTCGACACCGACCGCGTTGAGGACAAGCGAGCGATTCTCGAACCGACCCGTCTCCGACTCCTCCAGCAGATACTCGCCACCGAGTGGGGGTCGCTGAGCGCACCTGAACTCGCGTACCGCAACACGGACCTCTCGGAGAGTACCGTCCGGGACCACCTCCGCGATATGGCCAATCGCCCGAGGCCGTTCGTCGAGAAATTGAAAGTCGAAGACGGAAAGCGCGCGAAAGGGATTCCGTGGACGTACTACGCCGTCTCGGAGTACGGCATCGAACTCTTGAAAGAGGTCGGCGCGTACGAGGGAATCACCGTTCTGTACCAGATGTACGACCGGATGGAGCGCGAACCGATAGCGGACATCGAAGCGTTCGACCACCGACCGACTCCCGACTGGTTATAAGTTCGCTCTTCCCGCTCGCGCCAGATTCCCGGCCAGCAGGGCCACGCTCGTGACGAAGAACAGCGCGCCGAGAGGAGATGCCAAGTCCACGAACAGCCAGTAGAGCGGCGCGGCCGCGGCGGGGCCGACCGAGACGACCGCCAACTCCGCGACGACCGGGCCACAGCAACAGCAGGCGTTCGGGGCGGCGACGGCCGCGGTACCGGTCGTGACTTCGGCGCTTCCGGTCGCGTCGTTCGCGCGCCACTGGTAGCCCAGCAGGGCGGCGTTCAACCCGACCAGCGCGGCGACCAACCCCACCATGCCGACCATGCCGACCGAGAGGACGCCGCTGACGGGCGTCGTCCCGACGAAATCGTGGACGTGGAACTCGACGCCGGGCCAGTAGACCAGCGGGTTGGCGACTCGCGCGGTCGTGACGAAGCTCTCGGTGAGGTCCACGTTGCCGCCGGGTTCGGGCACGAAGGTCAGCATCCCCATCGAGAACGCGAAAAAGAGGCCCGCGACGACGCCGGTGCCCGCGCCGAACCATCGACTCGGGCGGTCGGCGAGCGCGCGCCCGACCAATCCGCTGGCGTCGCGCCAGACGACGTAGCAGACCGCGACGAGCGCCGCGACCGCCAGCAGGTACCCGACCGGATTCGTCAGCGACCCCGGAACGATGACGGGGTAGGCGACCCAAAGGCCCAGCAACATCCCGAGCGCGGCGTACCGCGGTCGGTTCGGCCAGCGCATCCGACCGATGGCGAGGCTCCCGACGACGACCGCGAGACCGATGCCGAGCGTCAGCGGGCCGAACCACGCCCGCGCAATCGCGGGCTGGCTGGCCGCCAACGACTCGACCGGCGACAGTTGAACGAGGCCGATGGCTCCGGTCGCGGCGACGACCAACCCGGCGAACGCGCCGCCGAGCGCGACGGTCGCGGCGGTTCGGTCGCGGACGAGCGCGCTCCCGACCGTGACGACGACGCCGACCAGTAGGACCGCCAGCGCGAGCCACTGGGGCATCGGCGGGGCCGCCTCGCCGCCGTGGGCCGACGCGACCGGGACCGCCCCGAGCGCGGCGACCGCCGCTCCGCCGCGCGCTATCGAACGAGTGTGCATGCTCCACGCTCGGGTTTCCGGCGCTATGTATTCGTTGCATCCGCGAGATTCGGCCATCGTTGCCGGAGCATCCCGACGACTCCGCGGAACGCAAACCGAGTTACGCCACGCCAGCCAGCACGTCGCCGACGACGAACGCGACCAGCGCCGCGAGCATCCCGATGGCGAACATCTCCGCGCCGCTCCGGAGCCACCCGCGGTCGGTCACCAGACTCCTGCTCGCGCCGACGAGGAAGAAGGTGACGCCCGTGACCGCGACCGCGGCCGGAAACACCGGCTCGACGACCAAAACGTACGGAACCAGCGGCATCACGCCCGCGACGACGAACGCGACGAACGTAGCGAACGCAGTTCTGGCGGGCGTCTTGCCGTCGGATTCGTCCGCGTCGCCGCCGCGGCTCTCCCGATACGCCATCTCTGACTGGCGACTCAGGTAGTTGCTCATGCCCATCGAGAAGCCGTCGGCGAGGAGGTTCGCCGCGCCCAACACGAGGACGATGGAGGGCGACAGCGACGCGCCAGCGACCCCGGCCACGACCGCGAAGGTCGTCACGATACCGTCGTTCGCGCCGTAGACGAACTCTGCGATGTACGCGCCAGCCCCGCCGAACTCGCCGCCGGGGGCGTCCCCGCGAGCGTCGTCGCCGAGGAGGGATGTGAGCATGGTCAGCGGTACGACGCCCAACCCGAAAGCCTCCCGGCGTGTGGTCTCCTCGGGGAGCCGAAATCCGCCCTACTCGTCGTCGCCGACGCTCGGGTGTTGCTCCGGTCGGTCGGCGCGCGGTTCGGCGAAGTACCCGCGCATAACGTCGAGGGAGTCGGCCTCGCGGCGCTCGCGCTCGGCGTCGTCTATCTCCTCGCATCCCGGCGGGACCTCTCGCCCGCGGCCGGTGAAGTACCGCTCGGGCGCGACCCAGTCGTGGTAGAACGGCCGGTCGTCGTCTTCAAGTAGCGTCACCCCGACCTCGGCCCCGTGGCCCGCGGCGACGATAGCTTGGTGGGGTTTCCCGGCGAGTCGCCCGGCCGCGTAGAGACCCGGCACGCTACTGCGGCCCTTCTCGTCGGTGGAGACGAACGTCTTGCCGCGCTCGACCAACTCTAACGCCCCGAGCGGTTCGAGGTAGTCGGTCGCGTTCTTCGTCGCCGCGACGACGTAGCGCGACTCGTAACTGTCGCCGTCCGCGGTCTCGATGACGAAGCCGGGATTCTCGTCTGCGTCCCGACCGGCGTCGTCCGGCCGCCGGACCGCCGTGACCTCGGTTTCGCGGGACTCACAGCCAGCGCGCTCGGCTTGGTCGGCCATCGCGTCGAGGAGTAGACGCGCGTCCACGCCCGCCGGGAACCCCGGATAGTTCTCCAGTCGAGCGTTCCGCCGGAGGATAGAGCCGCCAGCGTCCAGCAGCAGCGTTTCGAGGCCGTTGCGCGCCGTGTAGATGCCCGCCGAGCGGCCCGCGACGCCGCCGCCGACGATAACTACGTCGTAGGTGTCGTGTGCCATCGTTCTCGTGGACTCCTCGGTGGGGCAGGAAAATAGCGTATTCGATAGCGAATCCCCGACGAGGGTCCCGGAGGCTCCTCGCTACGGTGCGAGCGCGACGTAGCCTTCCGGCGGGATGGAGATATCGACGTAGCCGTTCCCGTCGGCGCGACTGTTCTGGTCGCCCGTGTAGTCGTTGAGGTCGCGGTTGCGCCAACTGGTGTAGGCGGTCCGAGACTGCCAACTGGTCGAGTTGTTGATGGCGACGAGGAGGTTGTTGTATCGCTCGAAGGCGTACACGTCCGCGTCGGTCACGCGGTCGTAGGCCGCGCCGCTGGCGAGTTCGTTCCGAATCCAGAGTAAGTTCCGGATGGCGTCGTCGCCGACGCCGTAGTCCTCGCTGTAGACCCGCGGGTAGCCCTCGTAGGTGAGGATGTAGGCGTGTGCGAGGAGCGACTGGGCCGGGTCGGGGCTGTCGTGGTTGCCCGCGAAGGTCAGCGCCCGGTAGGCGTCGCGGTTGACGAAGCCAGCGCCCGAGAGCCTGCTCATGTCGCCGCCGGGGCCGGTGAACACCTCGTACTTCATGACGTTGTACAATCGGTAGTCGGTGACGGACATCCCGGTGTCGGCGTACCCTTGCAGGTAGTCGAGTTCGGACTTCCCGCCGTACGATTCGGGGATGACCTCGCCGACCGTGTAGAGGTCGCTGGCCCACTGGTTGGCGTAGTCAGCGAAAAAGGACTCCGGAACGTGCTTGGCGGCGTCCCACCGGATGCCGTCCACGCCGAGACTCCGGTACTTATCGACGTACTTCTTCAACTCGCCGCGGACGTACGACGATTCCTGTTTCAGGTCGCGGAGACCGACGAGCCAGCACCCCTCGACCGAGTAGTCGCTGGAGTAGTCGATGTTACACTCGGGGTGGAAGTCGTCGCTCCCGAACTGCGGGAGGTCGGCGAGACTCACTTTCCGGTCGAAGGTGTCCCCGCCCGCGGCCATGTGGTTGATGACGGCGTCGGCGATGACCTCCAAACCCTGATTGTGGGCCTCCTGTATCATCGACTCGTACTCGGCTTCGGTCCCGAACTCGCTGTCGAAGTCCAGCAGGTCGATTGGCTGGTAGCCCAGCGGCGGGTCGTACTTCTCGCCGGTGTACTCGCGCTCGTACTTGTAGACGCGACTGAACTGGGCTGGCGGGACCTGAATCGCGTCGTACCCCTGAGCGGCCAGCGTCGAGAGGTCGGACTCGATGGTCGTCCAGTCGGTGTGGTAGTACTGGTACACCGCGCCCGAACCGAGGGCGGCCGCGTTACCGGTGGCGAACCCCGCGCCCGCGGCGGCCGCACCGAGTGCGCCGATTCCTTTCAGCACGTTTCTCCGAGAGTGACTATTTCCCGTGGTTCTCTCTGACATCCATCTGTGAATGTATGAGGAAATAGTATAACATTATCTTAGGACAGATTCAATTTTCAGAATATAATAGTTTTAATTTATATGCTTACGGGGAGTTCGGCCGCGACGCGCCGCTCCCGTCGGCGTCGTCTCACGCCGAAAGCTACGTCAGAGTGGACCCCGACCGTCCGCTATGGACGCACGCGCCCTCTCGGAGTTCGGCCGCCGCGACTGGGAGACCGACACCGACCTCGAACCGGTCCGGTTCGCCATGATCGGACTGGGCTGGTGGACCCGCGAGGAGGCCATCCCGGCGACCGAACAGAGCGACAGATGCGAGACGACCGTGGTCGTCAGCGGCGACCACGACAAGGCCGAGAACGTGGCCGAGGCGTCCGAAAACGCCGAGGTCGCCATCACCTACGACGAGTTCCACGACGGCGCGGCGACCGACGAGTACGACGCCGTGTATATCGCCACGCCGAACGCCAAGCACCTCGAATTCGTGGCGTCGGCCGCGGCGTTCGGCAAGGCGGTCCTCTGCGAGAAGCCGATGGAAGCCACGCCCGAGCGCGCTCGCCGAATCGTCGAGGCCTGCGAGGGCGAGGTGCCGCTGATGGTCGCCTACCGGATGCACACCGAACCCGCCGTGCGTCGGGCGCGCGAACTCGTCGCCGAGGGAGCCATCGGCGACCCGATGCTCGTCCACGGGAGCATGTCCCAAGACCTGCTGGAGATATTCTCGAACCCCGACCAGTGGCGGCTCGACCCCGACCTCTCGGGTCCCGGCGCGTCGGTCATGGACCTCGGTATCTACCCGCTGAACACCGCGCGGTTCGTCCTCGACGCCGACCCGGTCGAGGTCTCGGCGCTCGCGCGCTCGGAGGGCGAGGAGTTCGCGGACGTACCCGACGAGGTGGCCACCTTCGAGGTCCGATTCGACGACGGCACGCTCGCGGCCTGCTCGGCCAGCCAGCACGCCAACCGGTCGAGTCACCTCAAGGTCGTCGGCACCGACGGCGAGGTCAGCATCGAACCCGCGTTCTTCGACCGTCAAGCCCGCCAGTTCGAACTCGAAGTGAACGGGACCCGCGCCACCGTCGAACCCGAACAGGTCGATCAGATGCTCGAAGAGTTCGACTACTTCGCCCATCAGGTCCGGACCCGAAGCGACCTCTACGCCGACGGCCGCCACGGCCTCGTGGACATCGAGACGATGCACGCTATCTACGAGAGCGCGGAACGGGGGTCGGTCGTGTCGGTCTCGGGCGACGACTGACGGCAGGCGACAAAAGAGCGGCAGACGACGAAATAGCGGGCCGGACCGACGCGCGACCGCAGACGCCCGACATCGCCAACGTTTATTATAGGGTGTGGCAGAGATTGTGTAAGAATGAGCAGTCAGTTGTTCGAAGCGTATCCGGACGTGTACGATGCCCTGTACGGCGCGAAGGACTACCGCGGTGAGAGCGAGTTCTACGCCGAGACGTTCGCCGAGCGCGCCGCCGCGACCGGCGAGGAGTGCCTGATTCTGGGCTGTGGCACCGGTCGCCACGCGAAGCACCTCACCGAGCGGGGCTTCGACGTGACCGGCATCGACAGGAGCGAAGCGATGGTCGAGAGCGCGAAGACGCGGTCGGACGCCGACTTTCGCGTCGGGGAACTCCCGAACGTCGAACTCGCGTCGAACGCCTACGACCTCGTTCTCCTGCCGTTCAACATCGTCAACTATCTGGAGTACGGCGACCTCGAACCGACCCTCGCGACCGTCGCGGACGCGATAAAGCCCGGCGGTCTCCTCGTGTTCGACACCGCGGCGGTCCCCGACGACGGGACGATGTACCTCCAGTCCCAGTCCACGGGCGAGGGCGACCACGCGCGACTCGTCCAGATGCAACCCGCGGGCGAGAACCGCGCGCAGTGGAGTTCCATCGTCTTCTCGGAGGCCGCGCCCTCGGGCTTCTTCGTGGACAACGTGGGCCTCGCGCTCTACGACGACGACGAGATCGGCGAACTCCTCGAGGAGTACGGCTTCGAGTTCACCCACCGGACCGACTACGGCGAGGCGACGAGGACCCAAGAACAGTTCTCCATCTTCGTCGCGGAGTACGTCGAGTAAGACGCGACACTGGTCCGTCGGTAGTGACGTTCGGTCGAAAAAATGTGGTCAGCCGAGGAGGTAGCCGAGCCTCGGGTACTTCTCGACCAGCGCCTCGCCGTCGAGTTCGTACTGCTCGATGACGGCGTCCAGCCCGAGGATGCGGCCCGCGCCGAACGCCGCGACCGCGAGGAAGACGAGCATGTACGCGAAGTCGCCGTTGATGAACCCGTGGGCGATGTCCCAGTTGCCGAAGTAGAACATCAGCATCATGAACGCGCCGAAGAACGCCGCGAGGCGGGTCAGCGCGCCCACCAGCAGGCCGAGGCCGATGAGGAGTTCGCCCCACGGCACGGCGATGCTGAGGAAGTCGGCGAACCACGGCGTCGAACCCATCCAGTGGAACAGTCCGACCAGCGGACTCTCGGCCGGGACCGCGTTCGTGAGATAGCCCGTCGCACTGAACGGCTCGGCCGCCGTAATCTTCGTGAAGCCGGAGTACGCGAAGGCGTACCCCATCATGAGACGCAACGCGAGGACGAACCACGCGCTCAGACTGTGCGCTTTCCCGTTGACCGTGAGGCTGCCGATCGTACTCTCGAACTCGTTGACTCGGGTGTTGATTTCGTTAGTGGTCATCGTCGTTCACCTTACAGTTGAACAGACGACCGGCGGGAGCATATAAACCGAGAGTGGTTCTCACGTTCCGGGAACGAAGGTCTGGCGGCGAACACGTTCGGTCCGGGGCGACCGTTCTCGCGGCGTCCTCGCCGTCAGTCGGCGTTCACCGGACACGACTCGTCGGCGTACTCGACCTGCGCGAGCGTCTCGATGGGGTCGTCGCCACAGACCGGACACTCGGGGTTCCGCCGGAACTCGACCTCCTCGAAGGACATCGCCATCGCGTCGTAGAATATCATCCGACCGTCGAGGAGGTCGCCCGCCCCCAACAGGTACTTCACTGTCTCGGTGGCCTGAATACAGCCGAGCGTACCGGGGAGGACGCCCAACACGCCGGTACTCGCGCAGTCGGCGACCATCCCCTCCGGCGGCGCTTCGGGGAACAGACACCGGTAACAGGGTCCCTCGGTCGTGAACGTCGTGACCTGCCCCTCGAACTTGTAGATGGCACCGTGGGAGAACGGCGTCCCCGAGAGCGTACAGGCGTCGTTGACGAGGTAGCGGGTCCGGAAGTTGTCGGTGGCGTCCACCACGAAGTCGTAGTCGGCGATTAGCTCCTCGGCGTTGCCGGGTTCGACCCGGACCTCGTGCGTCTCCACGTCCACGTCGGGGTTCAGGTCGCCCACGAAGTCGGCCGCCGACTCGACTTTCGGCCGCCCCACGTCGCCGTCGCCGTGGATTATCTGGCGCTGGAGGTTGCTCAGTTCTACCTCGTCGTCGTCGGCGACGCCGAGGGTGCCCACGCCCGCGGCCGCGAGGTACTGGATGGCTGGCGCGCCGAGTCCGCCCGCGCCGATTACCAGCACGGCGGCGTCGAGGAGCGCCTGCTGTCCGTCGGGACCCACCTCGTCCATGATGATGTGCCGCGAGTAGCGGTCGAGTTGAGTCGAGTCGAGCGAGAGGCTCATATCGGGGCTTGGGTGCTTGCGGGCTTAAATCCGCGGTCGGGAGACTCCTCGGCGTGGCACTCTCGGGGACTCCTTGACGTGGTAGGGACTCCTCGGTGCGGTCGATTCGTCGTCGAACAAAAAGCGAGTTTTCGTGGGTGCGAAGCGTCCGGCCGATGTCGGCGCTACTTCGCGCGACCCTGACCGCTGTTGTTGCTCGGGCGGTTGTGTTCCGTGCCCTTGCCACGCTGCTGGAGACCACGGTTGCTCTGGCCCGCACTGGTCAGGCCGCGGAAAGCCCGACCCTTGTGGGAGTCGTCGCAGATCCAGTTGAGGTCGTCGTCGTTCTCGATGGCCGGATGCTCGGGGTCCAGCAGAATCACTTCGAACCACTTCTGGCTGCCGTCCTCGCCGACCCAGTAGGAGTTCAGCACGCGCAGGTTCTTGAACTTCCGACTGGAACGCTCCTCGCCGATGCGCTGGAGGTTCTTGCGTCGGTAGATGCGGTTGACACCCTGTCGCTTCGTGCGTCGGCCAGCCTTGAACCGCTCCTTGCGGGCCGACCCTTTGCGCACGCTGACGCGAGCGACGACGACGCCCTGCTTGGCCTTGTAGCCCAGTTCGCGGGCCTTGTCGAGGCGAGTCGGTCGCTCGATGCGCTCGATAGCGCCCTGTTCGCGCCATTCCTGCTTTCGCTGCCACTGGAGTTCGGCGAGGTCGCCGTCGCCGGGGTCCTTCCACGCGTCCTTGATGTGTGAGTAGAAGCTCTTTGCCATGGTTATCACCACGGGCGTTGCGTGGTTCAGCACGCGAACCGAGACGATTCGCGGGCCACATCCCGTCCTGCGGCCGCGTGCGAACGAAAACCGCTCGCACGACGCGGCGCGAAGCGCCGCGCACGGCCCACAGGTGCCCGCTGGTGCCCGTCTCCCAGCGAGTTACCTCGGGTTTCTCGTCGTCGGCGTTTAAGGGCTTCGTCTTCGCCCGAGTTCCGGTCCGTTGCACGGGCGGCGGGTCCATTGCAGACCGTTCCATCCGTCCCGTTTTCGCTGTATCCGACGGCCGACTCGTTAGCTGGCGGATAACAAAGGACCGTGACCCCAAAGGTGGATTATGGCACGAATCAGCACAGCCGAGGAGTTCGCACTCGACAACCGCGCCCGTCGTCTCGGAGGCCGATAGCATGGCGATTCTCGAACTTGCAATCGGGTTCGCCGTCCTCGCCATCATCGCCGCCGCGCTCGGCGCGGGCGGCGTCGCGGGGTTGTCGATGGACATCGCCAAGTGGCTGGTCATCGTCTTCCTCGTCCTCGCGGTGGTCTCGTTGGTGCTGTGACCCGGCAACAGCGAATCGGACGAAGCCGGAGAATCGAACGGGGTCGTTACGCGGACGCGCCGTAGTCGCGGACCGTCTCGAACTCGCCGTCGGCGAGGGTGTCCGCGAGCGTCGCGGCGTCCACGTCGTCCGGCACGAGCCGAGGGTACTTCCGCCGGAAGTAGCCGACGACGTTCTCCACGTCGCGCTCCAAGAACTCGTCGGCGTTCTCGTGGTCGGTCGGCGTGGCCTGTGGCCAGTCGAAGATGGTGATGCCCTCGGTGTTGACGAAGACGTTGTACTCGCTCATGTCGGCGTGGACGTAGCCCTCGGCGTAAGCGTCGGCCATCTCCGAGAGAATCAGGTCGAGAATCGGCACCACCTGCTCGTCTTCGAGTTTCGTGCGGGACAGCTCCACGCCGTCTATTTTCTCCATCACGATGGCGTGGCGGTTGTGGTCCACCGGTCGGGGGACCTTCACGTCGGGATAGAGGGCTTCGAGCGCCTCGTACTCGCGCTCGGCGGCCTTCCGGGCGGTGTAGAACCACGAGACGTGTTCGCGGTCGGAGGTGTAATCGCGCTCTTTCATGACCTCCCGGAAGTTGGTGTAGCCCTCGCGGTGGTACTTCAGCGCGAGCGGCTTGTACGACTGGACCTCGTACACGTCGCTCTCCTTGCCGACGCCCAGCGGCGACCCGAACCCTTCGACGCTCTCGCGCTCGGCGAAGGTGTGGAGCGCCAGCGCGTCGTACCCCTCGAACTTGAGTCGGTAGCCCTCGTACTGAATCGTGTTTCGCTCGACGAGTTCCCGGTCGAGACACCTGTCGATTCGGTAGTCGACCTCCTCGGCGGTCAACCGCGAGAACTCGGGAATCTTCTCGCGGGCGACCCACTCGGAGAACCGCATCCCTTGTTCGATGCCCGACAGCAGGTGGAAGTCCTCCGGTTCCAACTCTGTCAGCATGCCCGCGACGTTCTGAACCATCACCGACTCGTACTCGCCGGGCGGATAAAAGCCCCGCGCAACCCGAGGAGGCCCGCGGAAGTCGTCTCGCGGGTCGGCGTCGCCGAGCGTCGAACCGGCCGTGCGACCGAGTTCGGCCGCGATACCGTCGGTTCCCGGACAAAAACGGACCTGCCACCAGATATAAACCAATAGAAGCGATACAAAATGTAGTTCTTCGGGCAGTTTGGAGTTTGCGCCGGTGGTCTCCCGAAAAACTGTGCGGCCAGTCGGTTTTACCAACGGCTTCGTATTCACTCGCCGATACTGGGATAAATAGGCGAGCATACATTGAGATAGATTGCTATGTCGGAACAAGACACGACTCGTCGCTCGTTCTTGGCGGCGACCGGGAGCGCGGCGTCGGCCGTCGCATTGGGGAGCGGATTCGCCGAGGAGAGCGCCGCACAGGAGACGACGAGTGGCGGGCAAGACGGCGGTCAGGGTGGCGGAACGCTGAATCTCATCAACTCCACGTTGAGTACGCTCGACCCCATCAAGGCGACCGACACCGCGTCCGGGGAGGTCATCCAGCAGGTGTTCGACGCCCTGATGAACTACCCGAACGGCCAGACCAACGTCGAGACGTTGCTGGCGAAGGGGTATCAGGTGTCGGACGACTTCAAGACGTACACGTTCAATCTGAAGCAGGGCGTCACGTACCACAACGGCGACGAACTCACCGCACAAGACTTCGTCTACTCCTTCGAGCGGCTCGCGGCCTCGGACGAGTCCCGGCGGGCGTACTTCATCTTGGACTCCATCGGGGTGAAACACTCCACGGACGACGCGGGCAACTACGTCCCCGAGTCGATGGGCGTCTCGGCTCCCGACGATTACACCTTGAAGTTGGAACTCGCCGAGCCGTTCCACGCCACGCTCCCGATGCTGGCGTACACCTCCTTCGCGGCGGTTCCCGAGGGACTGGTCGGCGACATCCAAGGCTACGACGGCCAACTCACCTATCAGGAGTTCTCGACCAGCGACCCCGTGGGCTGTGGCCCGTTCAGCTTCGACCAGTGGAGTTCGAATACGGACGTGTCGGTGTCGCGGTTCGGCGACTACCACGGCGACGTGCCGAACGTCGAGGGCGTCCACTGGCAGATCATGTCGGACGCGAACGCCCGGTACACCTACGCGATGAACCAGAACGCCGACGCGTTCTCCATCCCGACCCAGTTCTACAACCCCAACAAGGTCAACGTCCAGAACACCGACGACCGCGGGCGACAGGTCGGGACCTACGGCCCGGTCCGGAACGGCGAGACGCTGAACTACGTCGGCGTCTCGACTATCGACGCCTACTACATGGGGTTCAACACGAACCAAGTGCCGAAACCCGTCCGGAAGGCCGCCGCCTACGCGATGAACCAACAGCAACTCGTCCAACAGGTGTTCAAAGGTCGCGGGGAACCGGCCTACCACCTCACGCCGCCCGCGATATACCCCGGCGGAACCGAAGCCTACACCCAGCACGCCGAGCAGAACTACCCCTACGGCTACGGCCAAACCAACCTCCAGAAAGCCCGGCAGGTGATGGAGGAGGCGGGCTACGGTCCGAACAACAAGGCGAGTTTCACCTTCACCGTCTACCAGAGTTCGAACACGTGGCCGCAGGTCGGCCAACTCCTGCGGGACAAACTCGCCAGCGCCCACATCCAGATGAACATCGAGAGCGCGCCGTTCTCGACGCTCCTCAAGCGCGGTCGGCAGGGGAACTTGCAGGCGTACTCGCTGGGGTGGGTCATGGACTGGCCCGCGCCGGACAACTTCCTGCAACTGCTGAATCCGCCACAGACCGACACGTCTCAAGACGCCCCCATCTCGTACTTCAACTGGTCGGGGACGAACGCCTCCCAGCGGGCCAAGCAGGCGTGGAACACGGTCCAGCAGAACACCGCGCCAACCGACGCCGCCGAGAAACAGCGCAATCAGGCGTACGTCCAGATGGAGACGGCCAACTGGCAGGACGTGGCGCTACTCCCGGTCTACCACGAACTCGAACAGCGGTTCTGGTACGACGGCGTCGATATCCAGAAGTTCGGCGCGGCCGGAACCAGCCGCCAGATGTTCAATCAGGCCTCGGTGGACCAGTCGGGCGGCGGGTCGAACTGAGGCTCCTCGGGACCTCACGGGGACAAATCGGCTCGCCCGATTCGATTCGACCGGAGGCGTCGCCCCGTCCGGTCGAGCCCCGCGCCGACCCGCGTCGGGCGTGGCGTAAACGATAGAAATCTATTTGTACTAGCTTGCATCGGTTGGCGGGAAGCGCACGTTGTGAGCGGGTAGTCGTGCGATGGGTGTGCATAACCGGGCTCCGAGCGATTTCTGCTATCGGTGGGTTTATATAGGGCATGGCGGTTGCTATCGAGGAGCATCGCCGAACGCGAGTGATTCCGTAAAAGAGCTGTAGGACGGTGTTATTGCGTCTCTCTGCCGGACCGCGCTATCGTCGTTCGAAAGCAGATACCCGCTCGAAAAATGAAATCAGGGGACGCGGCTACCGTTGCATCCAGTGGTAGACGGTGAACGGAACACTGGTGCAGTCCATCTGACACCGGCTCTCGGACGCTTTCAGCGATAGTCCCGAGTAGTCCACCACCGTTAGCACGAGCCAGTAGTGATTCGGCTGTTCGAGTGGGCTCTCCGGGCCTAATCCCTGCACGTCGAACCGTTCGCGCTGTATCGCGTAGCCAGCCGAGTCGCTCTTGACGATGCCGCCGAACGCCCGCGAACTGCCCTCCTCGAACGTCCCCGGAACGACGTTGTTGTCGCTTCGGTCTACGATGCTGATCTGGTAGCCGAGCGGGACGCTCCGTTCGACGCCGAGTTGGAGACTGAACACCAAGTCGCCGGTGTAGTCTCCCTCGAACCCGTCGGTGAACGTGTTCGTACTGTCGTCCTCCACGTCCTCGCCGGGCGGTGTGAGAGCCGCGAAACCTATCATCCCGTCCTGTGCCGCGACTCTATCTGCCACCGCACTCGTGCCGGTGAGACCGAGTGCGCCGAGGCCGAGACCCCTTAGTACGTCTCGGCGCTCGAAACCGCCGTCGTCGTCCGGACGTTCGTCGGGCATCTTACGGAACTTGGAATCCGTGTGCGACGGTCGTTATCGCTCCGGACTCACAGGCGTCGAAATCGTAGGCTCCTCGCATCGGGTCGCCTTCCGAGGTCACCATGCTCGCGCCCTGTAGCCCCGAGTAGTCGATACCCGAGAGGAACAGGACGTACTCGCCGGAACTCAGGTCCTCGACGCTGATGTTTTCACGAATCTCCATCATCCCGTCGGTGTCCGCTTTCACCTCCTCTGCCGACGATTTCACGGTCCCTTCCTCGAAAACTTCTTTCGTAACCCGCATCCGGTCGGACCCTTTCGGGAGAACGGTCCACGATTTTCCGACTACCGTCTCCACGTCCGGGGTCCCCATGTTCGTCTTCAGCACGATGTCGTACGTGCTGTCGGTCTGAGCGGGGTCCAACGTCGGGGGACTGCCGGTAATCTCGTCGTCCTCTAAGTCTTCGTCCGGAGGAGTGAACCCCGCGTTGACCACCGGTGCGGCCGCTGCGCTACCACTCATCGCTCCCACGCCCGCGAGGCTCATCGCCCCGAGGCCGAGTCCTTTCAGCACGTCTCGCCGTTCGATACTACTCGCGTCGGTATCTGGTGTCTTTTCTCCCATGGCACCATCGTAAACACTCGCCGGAGGAGATATTATAAAGGCCCAATCGTTCACGGCTGAAAGAAATCGTTTGCGGCCAGTAATCGCTGTTCCGGAAGCGTAACGCCGCAAAAAGTCGTCCGACGAGCGTTAACACTTCTTTTCTCCTGCAGTCCCGTAATCTCTCCGCGGACTTCCGAGCAATCTACCGTTTCCCGATTCCACATCAATGTAACGGCCGCCCCTTCGTTCGTAGGCGTACGCTAAGTAGAATTGTAGAAAATGCACAATACGAACGATTCGGTCTCGGCGCTCGCCTCCGTCGTCACGAGCGCGCGACTGTGCCGGTTACCACTGTGACGGTTCCGGCGGGCGCGTCGGGGTCGTCCGCGACCACCGCTAACGCGGTGGGTGAACGCCGAGGAGTGGACGGAGACGGGCATCGTCTTCCGCGAGTTCGACGCCCGACCGCAAAGCGATGACGGCTATGAGTCGTCCGGGTCGTCGGCCGCGCCGCCGAACAGTCCGGCGCACACCGCCGCCCACGTCCGGGTTCGCTTCGTCCGCTTGCCGCCGAGTCGGTCCAAGTCCATACGTGATTTAGGTCGCCCTAAACTACTTAACAGTTCTGCTCGACGCCGAATCGTCGGGCCGACGCTCGGTTCCTCGCCCCGCTCCGCGCTCCTCGGCGCTTCGCAATCCACTTGGTCTCCTCGTGCGAACTCCTCGGTATGGCGCTGTCCGACCGGGAATGGCGGCTGATTCGCGAGGAGTCCCGACGCGGTCCCCGCAACATGGCTCTGGACGAAATCGCCGCGGCGACCGCGGCCGAGGAGGGCATTCGGACCGTTCGGGTCTACCAGTGGGACCCCAGCACGCTCTCGCTGGGCTACCGGCAGGACCCCGACACCGTGGCGTGGGACTACTGCGAGCGGGAAGGTATCACCGTCACCCGCAGGCCCACCGGCGGCGGCGGTATCTACCACGACCGCCACGGCGACATCTCCTACTCCATCGTCGCGCCCGCCGACGAACTGCCGGGCGACCTGATGGAGACCTACGAGATGCTGTGCGAACCGGTCTTCGACGCCTTCGAGCGACTGGGCATCGACGCGCGATTCACCGACGAGAAACTGCCCGAAATCCACCAACCGGCCTGCTACCTGCGGGAACTCCACCCCGCCCACGACATCGTGGCCGGAGCGGAGGGGCGAAAAATCTCGGGCAACGCCCAGTACCGCCGGAAGGACGCCGTCATCCAGCACGGTTCGCTGAAGTTCGACTGCGACGCCGAGCGTCACTTGGCGACGTTCGCACACCCCGAGACCACGCCCGAGGAGTTCCGCGAGCGCGTGACGACGATGAACGAGCAGGCGGAGGTGACGCGGACCGAGGCCGTCGAAGCCGTCGAGGAGGCCCTGCGCGAGTGGGCCGACGCCGACGAGGACGGGTGGACCGACGAGGAACTGGCCCGCGCGGAGGAGCGCGCCCAAGCAAAGTTCGAGGCCGACGCGTGGGTCCGGGACCGCGAGGACCCGACGGAGAGCTAGAACCCGAACGTCTCCGGCCCCTCGTCGTCGAACTCGTCGGCGATGGCCTCGTGAATGTCCGAAATCGGGGGCTGGTCGCGGGTCGGGTCGAGCGGATGCTCGGAGATCCACTTGTACCGGACGACGCCGTCCGAGTCCAGCAGAAAACACGACCGACGCGACCGAGGAGCGACCTTGAACACGCGATACGCCACGCCGAACGCCGACGAGATGTCGAGGTCGGTGTCGGCGTAGAGGGGAAACTGGAGTCCAAGGTGGTCGATGAACTTCCGGTGGGTGAACGCGCGGGACTTGCTGACGCCGACGACCTGCACCGCGTCGTTGCTGGTGAACCAGTCGTAGTCGCGGAACGAACACCACTCCTCGATGCAGTCGGGACTGAAGTCGTTCGTGTAGAACGTCAATAGGACGGGAGCCTCGGTAAGCAGGTCCGAAAGTGCCGTCTCGGTCGTCTCTCCGTCGGGGTAGACCAGCGTCTCGGCCACGTCTTCGACCGACTCGCCGACGGCCACGCCGGTAGAATCGCTCATAACCGTGTCTGTCGCGCCGCCGACTTAAATTTCACTTCCTCGCCAAGCCGAACGCCGCCACCGACCGAGTGCCAGTGTTCGCGGGCGGATGCGAGTGTTCTCGCGGAGCGAGCGGCAACGTCGCTACACCGCCCGCGTGCGGTAGTAACTCCGCTCGCCCGTCCCGGTGTCCACGACGCGGCGTTCCAACGCACCGTTGTCCACGAGTCGGTCCAGAATCGAACTCACGGTCGCCACGTCCAACACCCAGCCGACGTGCTCCTCGTCCTCGAACGGTTGCTCGACGTTCGACTCCGACCACCCCGTCTCCATCACCGCCTCGGCGATTTCGCGGACGTTGTACGCCTGCTGGTCGTGTTCTTCGAGGAACGTCAGGATACGCTCCTCGATGGAGTATCGCTCCCCTCCTCGTTCGAACCTGTCGCGGCTGATTGGCACACCGCGAGTACGCCTCGAAGTCCAATAAGACTGTGGTTCGGTAGAACACCACACGCGTCGTTCCGGCAGTTCGCCCCCGGTTCCGAAGCGCCTTTCACCCCTCCATGCCTGTCGGAAGACATGAGAGTTGGCGCGCACGAATCCATCGCTGGCGGCGTCTACAACGCCGTAGACGCCCAGATAGACGACGGCGGAAACTGCGGACAGATTTTCACCCACTCCCCGCAGGTCTGGCAGGACCCGAACATCGGCGACGACGAGGCCGAGCAGTTCCGCACCGTCTCGGCCGACAACGACGTGGGACCGTGGGTCATCCACTCGTCGTACCTCGTGAACCTCTGTACGCCGAAAGACGACCTCCGCGAGAAGTCCATCGACTCGATGCAGAAGGAGGTCGACGCCGCCGAGAAATTGGACATCCCGTACGTCAACGTCCACCTCGGCGCGCACACCGGCGCGGGCGTCGAGGGTGGCCTCGACAACGCCGCGAGCGCGCTGGACGAGTTGGATATTCCGGAGGGCGTGACCGTCCTCATCGAGAGCGACGCCGGGTCGGGCACGAAGTTGGGCGGGGACTTCGAACACCTCGCGGAAGTCCTCGACCGCTCCGAGCAGGACCTCGACGTGTGTATCGACACCGCCCACGCCTTCGCGGCGGGCTACGACCTCTCGACCGAGGAGGCCGTCCGCGACACTATCGCCGAGTTCGACGAGGTGGTGGGTCTCGAACACCTCGAATGCGTCCACCTCAACGACTCGAAACACGAGTGCGGGACGAACAAGGACGAACACGCCCACATCGGCGAAGGTCTCATCGGCGAGGAGGGCATGCGCGCCTTTATCAACCACCCGGACCTCGCGGACGTGCCGCTGGTCCTCGAAACGCCCCACGAGGACGGCAAGGGCTTCGCGTGGAACATCGAGCGCGTGAGAGAACTGCGCGAGGACTGAGGCCGTTTCAGATTTCGAGACCGACCTTCTCCTTTTGTCGGGCGAACCTATCCGGATAGACGAGACGATAGGACCAGACGAAGGCGAACGCTCCGATTACGAACAGGACTCCTCCGGCCAGTAGGGAACTGACCGACAGCAGCGAGTCCAACAGCCCCGCCGTTCCGAGAACGAAGACGCCGCCGTAGAACAGCGCCCACACCGAGACGGTGTAACCGAACAGACGCGGTATCGAGTACTCCTCGACGAGGACCCACGCGCCAAGGAGGACCGCGACCAGCAGCGCGAACTCGAAGGCCGGTTCGACCGCTTCGGGGACGGGATAGAGTCCGACCGCTCCTCGGACCGGGAACGCGAGAACCAGCAACGCCAGCGCGACGAGAAAGTACAGCGCCGTTACCGCCGCGACGAACCGGAGAATCGTTCGGGGGGCGTTCCGAACTCCCATATCAGACGAGCAACGTGTCGGCTATTCAATGCTGTGGCGACCGGGAGTCTCACCCGAGGAGGAACGTCAGAACCCACAGCCCCGCCATCCCGGCGACGAGCGTCGCGAGGATGTCCTCGGTCTTCCACGCCACCGCGGCCGCGAGGACGCCCGCGAGCAGTTCCGGGTTGGCGGGCGAGAGCGCGAGCGCGCCGTCCGAATAGACGAACTCCGGGAGGACCAGCGCCGAGAGGACCGCCGCGGGGACGAACCGGAGCGCGCGCTCGACGCCCTCGGGAACGTCGTCGAGTCTGCCGAACAGCGCGACGAACGAGAGCCTGAGCGCGTAGGTGCCGACGCCGCCCGCGAGGATAATCAGCCAGAGCGTCGTCGTCCCGTAGCCGGTCGCCATCTACGCTCCCTCCTCGTCGTTAGTATCTGTCGAGGTTGCGGAGACGGACTCGACGGCTACTCCGGCCCCGATGCCGACGACCGCCGCGAGTATCAGTCCGAGGTTGTACGGCAGTCCGTTCGCGACGACCGCGGTGGTCCCGCCGACGACCGCGGCCGCGCCGGTCGCCCGGTCGGTGACCGCCGGGACCAGTACCGCGAGGAAGACCAGCGGGACCGCGAATTCGAGGTGCCAGCCCGAGGGGAGGCGCGCACCCAGCAGGACGCCGACTACCGTGGCGGCCTGCCACGTGACCCACAGCGGGACCGCGACGCCGAGGTAGTACCACCGACGGCTCGTCTCCTCGTCGTTCTCGAACTCCAACAGCGAGACGGCGTAGGCTTGGTCGGTCAGGAGATAGGAGAGCGCCGCCTTCCACTTGGCCGACTGGCGCTGGAAGTACGGCGCGATAGAGGCGCTGTACATCACGAGTCGGAGGTTCACCACGAGGACGGTCGCCACGACGACCGCGGCGGGAGCGTTGCGACCGATCAACTCTATCGCGGCGAGTTGCGAGGCCCCGGCGAAGACGACGACCGACATGCCGACCGCCTGTAACGCGGACATGCCGACGCCGACCGCCGCGACGCCAGCGACCATGCCGAAGGGCAAGACGCCGAGGGTAATCGGCGCGGCGACTCGAACGCCCGAGAGAAAGTCTGCGCGTGGAGATGACACTGATGAGTGGTAGGCGGTCCGAGTGGTATCACACTTGTTTTTCCGGCGAAGCGCTCGCTGGCGAGCGGCCGCCGACATCGCCCCAGACCACCCCAGACCACTCCAGACCACCCCGCTTTTCACTCCCCGCCGCCAACCCCGACCCAGAATCAGCCGTGCGAGAGTTCTCCGCCGACTACCTCGAAGACACGCGCCGCGGGATGTGGGACGACCGCGCGGCGCTCGCCGACCTCGAACTCGACTCCCGAGAGCGCGTCCTCGACGTGGGATGCGGGACGGGCGAGTTGTCGCGGGTCCTCGCCGAGGAGTCCGCCGCCGACGGGACGCCCGCGGAAGTCGTCGGGGTGGACGCCGACCCGGACTTGCTGGCGGTGGCCCGCGAGGAGGCCGGTATCGAGACCGTCGCGGGCGACGCGCTCCGCCTGCCGTTCCCCGACGACGCGTTCGACCTCGTGGTCTGTCAGGCCCTCCTCATCAACCTCCCCGACCCCGCGGCCGCGGTGGCCGAGTTCCGGCGGGTCTCGACCGACCTCGTGGCCGCGGTCGAACCCGACAACGCCGCGGTGGCGGTCGAATCGACCGTCGAAACGGAGAGCGACCTCGCGGCCCGCGCCCGGCGGGCCTACCTGTCGGGCGTCGAGACCGACGTGACTTTGGGCGGGTCGGGCACCCGCGAGGCGTTCGACGCCGCCGGACTCGCCGAGGTGTCCACGCGCCGCCACGTCCATGCCCGGACAGTCGAACCGCCCTACGCCGACCGGGACCTGCGCGCGGCCCGCCGGAAGGCCAGCGGCGAGGGACTGGCCGACGACCGGGCGACCCTGCTGGCGGGGGACCTCTCGGCAGACGAGTACGACGACCTCCGGACCGACTGGCGCGAGATGGGCCGGAGCGTCATCGAGCAGATGCGCGCGGGCGAGTACCGGCGCGCCGAGGTCGTTCCGTTCTACGTGACCGTCGGGTCGGTCTGAGGGGCCGACGGATTCCGGTATCGCCGCCGGACTCGAAAAGGCATATCGGACTCCTCTCCGTTGTCCCCGGTATGGACCCACGAGTCCGAGACCACGCCGAGATTCTCGTCGATCACTGCACGAGCGTCGAACCGAGCGACGACGTACTCGTCCAAGTGCCGCCCGCGGCCGAAGACCTCGCGGTCGCCGTCGCCGAGGAGGTCGGCGAGGTCGGCGCGAACCCGTCGATATCGCTCCGGAGTTCCCGCGCGACGCGAGCGTACCTGCGGGCCAGCGACCCCGAGGACTTCGAGTGCCCCGACCACGAGCTGGCCGAGATGGAGAGCGCCGACGTAATCATCATCGTGAAGGGCGACCGCAACACCGCGACGATGAGCGACGTGCCCTCCGACGCGCTCTCGGCGTACACGCAGGCCCGCCGCCCGATTCAGGAAGCGCGCATGGGCAAACGCTGGGTCGGCACCCAGTTCCCCGCGACCGGCAACGCCCAGAAGGCCGAGATGAGTACCGAGGAGTACGAGGAGTTCGTCTACGAGGCGGTCAACAAAGACTGGGCGGCCCAGCGCGAACACCAAGCCCAGATGGTCGAGATTCTGGACCCCGCCGACGAGGTGCGAATCGTCTCGGGCGACTCCACGGACCTCCGGATGAGCGTCGCGGGCATGAAGACGGTCAACGACGACGGGAAGAAGAACCTCCCCGGCGGCGAGGTGTTCACCGCGCCGGTCCCCGATTCGGTCGAGGGCGAGGTGCTGTTCGACAAACCGCTCCTCCGCCACGGCCGCGAGATTCAGGACGCCTACCTCCGATTCGAGGCGGGCGAAGTCGTCGCCCACGACGCCTCGAAGAACGCCGACCTGCTGGCCAGCATCCTCGACACCGACGAGGGCGCGCGCCGCCTCGGCGAACTCGGCATCGGGATGAACCGCGACATCGACCGGTTCACCTACAACATGCTCTTCGACGAGAAGATGGGCGACACGGTTCACATGGCCGTCGGCAAGGCCATCGAGGAGACGGTACCCGAGGGACAACCGCTCAACGAGAGTTCGGTCCACATGGACATGATAGTGGACATGAGCGAGGATTCGTACATCGAAGTGGACGGGGAAGTCGTCCAACGCGACGGAACCTTCCGGTTCGAGGACGGCTTCGAGAAGTAGGGCGATTTTCGCGTGCAGTTTTCACCGACGTTTCTGCGAGGAGAGTCGCCGAAGGCGACTCGACGGGAAAACGGTCGGCCTAATTCCGCTCCGAGCATACGGCGCGAAGCGCCGTTTCGCCGCGAGCGAAGCGAGCGGGGCTTTTTCATCGACGTTTTTGCGACGAGTGGTACCCGCAGGGCGCGAACGCAGTTCGCGCCCGAGGATACCTGAGGAGGAAAACGGTCGGAGGAAAACGGTCGGGTTACACCACGTCGCCGCGGACCGTCGCGCCCTCTTGGCGCTTCCGGTAGGACTCGACCGCCTCGGCGGCCTCGTCGGTCTGCCCGGCGTCCATGCCCAGCATCTCCAAGGCGTCGGGGAGCGTCGGAAAGGCGAGTTCGCTCTCCCGGAGCTTGCGCAGGGCCTCGTCGCTCCGCTGGCCCTCCGCCCACAGACAGACTCCTCGGGGGTCCAGAATCTGCTCGTAGCTCTCGCGCTGAATCGCGCCCTGTAGGCGCTGGGTCACGTTGTCCTCGAAACTGGAGTTGCAGACTTCGAGGTGAACCGGTTCGTCGTCGGGCAGGAGGTGGGCGGCCAGACACTGCTCCGGCGCGGCGTGCCCGCTGTCGTTGGCGCGGATGTACTCGGGGAACTGTTCGGCCCACTCAGCGCGGACGGTCTTGCCGACGCCCTCGACGCCGTGGGACTTCCGGAACTCCTCGGCGGCGTTCCCGTCGTCTCCTCGGAGGAGGATGTCCTTCGTGACGTACACGTCCAGTCGCTCCACGGGGTCGAGTCCGAGCGCCGCGTCGCCGTAGACCCACAGCTCGCGGACCGGCACGGGCATCGTCTCGTTCTCGACGGTATCGAGGACCTCCTCGACCCGCTCGATGGCCTCGTCTCGGTTCATTATCCTCGTGTTGGTGGTCGGGCGGGTTAACGGTGGCGTGTCGGGAATCGATGGGTCATAGAGAGTCGATGTTTTGATGGGAGGGATAGGACAGGTGATTAGCTTCAGGCTTGAACACAGGAGTTACCCCACAGCGCTGCGACCGCACCGCACAGCCCCTACCGCCCCGCACGGCTACCGCAGGCCTCACGCCTCCCCATCCTCGTCGGCCGCATCCGCGGGCGCCGTACCACACCCCCTGGGCGCGGCGCGGGAACGCCCCGCCCCCGCCCCCCCCGCCCGGCCCCCCCGGCCCCCCCCCCCCCCCCTCCTCGTCGGCCGCATCCGCGGCCGACTTCCCTCGCGCGATGGGCGCGGCGCGTGAACGCGCCGCGCCCGCACGCGCCGGTGTGGAGAGGCGAGATGGGCGTGCTACGTCGAAAACGAGATTCGAATCGTCCGCGTCAGTTCTCGGCCGCGACCGCCTGCTGGTCGTCGTACTTGTCCCGAAACTCCTGCAACAGTTGGCCCATCTTGGCGTACCAGTCGTTGAGCATCCGCTGCATGTCGTCGGCCACCTCGTCGGGGTCGGTCGGCCGGTAGACGTGGTAGTAACCGCCCTGTTCGTAGTTGACCTGCTCCTTCTGGACGAAACCGGACTGGAGGAGTCGCTGAATCGACCGGTAGGCGGTCGAGCGTTCCCGGTCCACTCGGTCGGCCACCTCGTCGATGGTCAGTGGCTCCTCGGTCTCGACGAGGACTTGAAAACACTCCCGGTCGAGTTCTTTCAGACCGTGGATGCACTCCAGCAGGCCCTCACACTCCATATCCTTCTGCAGGTATTCGGCCATCGAATCTGCCATCTTAGCCGTAGCTAAGAACCAAGGACGTAAAAGGATTTGCATAGTTTGCACAAAACCGTCCGCGAGTCGGGTCGTCAGTCCCCGACCGACGCGGTGGCGTTGGCCGACTCGGTGCGGAGTTCCCGGACGGAACTGACCACGACGGCCCCGCTGACCAACAGCGCCGCGCCGAGGATGATGGCGAGGCTCACGGTGTCCAGCACGGGCATCTCGACGATGCCTCCGACCTTCCGAACCGCGACCGCGATAGCGCCCAACAACAGCATCACGCCGAAGTACACCTTGATGTCGCTCTCGTCCACGAGGCTCGTCGCCGCGGCCCCGAGACGCGCGCCGAGCGCGCTCCCGGCCAGTAGCGGCACGACGATTGCCAAATCGACCGCGCCGTCCATCGCGTAGAGGAAGCTCCCGATGCCGCCCGAGAAGACGATCTCGAACAGGTCGGTCCCGACCGCGATGGGCACGGGCACCCCGATGAGGTAGAAGAGGGCGGGCATCCGGATGAACCCACCCCCGACGCCGAGGAACCCGGACAGCAGTCCCGTGGCGAACGCGACGACGAGTATCATCCACAGCGAGACCGTCACGCCGCCCCGGAGCGTCATCATGGGCGGGACGCGGTAGGACTGAATCTTCTTCGCCACGTCAGGGATGTCCTCGGCGTCGATTTCGCCCGCCGCCTCCTCGTCGTGGCTGATACCGCCGCCCTCGTCGTCGCCGTCGTTCCCGACCGCTCGGTACGTGATGAACACGCCGATACCGCCGAGGAGTGCCACGTACGCGACGCTGACCACGGTGTCGGCCAGTCCGATGTCCTGCAACCTGTGGAGGCCGAACTTTCCGACCTCGATACCAGCGGTCGTTCCGGCTATCATCAGGCCGCCGAGTTTGTAGTCTACTTGCCCGAGGTCGCGGTGCTTGAGCGTGGCGATGACCGAGGTCCCGAACACGAAGGCGAGTCCTGACGCGACCGCCACGTCGGGTTCGTACCCCATCACCAACAGCGCGGGCGTGACGAGGAACGACCCGCCCATCCCGAAGAACCCGAACAGGAGGCCGATGAGGAGACCGAACCCGGCGAACATCCCCAGTAGCGACGCCGCGACGCCGAATAGCTCCATCGTCAGTCACCTCGGATGGCGTCGGTGATAGCTGGCCCGAACACCCGTTCGAGGGCACCGTAACCGACGTACAGTACGACGGCCTCGACCAGTACGACGCCGATGAGTAGCGCGGCCCCCGTCGGACCGCTCGCGGTTTCAATTCCGAACACGATTCGTCACCCGGTACAGTCTTGTGTGGTTCATAGGTTTCTGTACAGTAGACCGTAACCGGCAATCCCACTTAACGGTTTTGAACAACTCGCACAATACTATATCTCGATATCCCACACATGGTGAGACGTAACTTATGGGTGGCTACGGCGGTCGCGGAACGCGACGACTCGACGCGTGTGACGAGGCGGACCGGGCGTGCGCGTCGTTCGGTTTACTTTCGCTCACTCGACCAGCGATTATTGTGGAGTATGCGGATTCCTACTCGTCGGCCCGTGTAGCCCGAGCGAAAACAGTACGCCAGACCGAGGCCGAGCGACGACACTTCGAGCAAGCTACTGATGCGACGAGAACGAGTCGAGAGGAAACGAGTCCACGGAGAACGAGTCGGAGAGGGTCGGAGTTCGATGCAGTCGGTCAGTCGCTGGCGGTCGGCGCGCTGGCGTCGTCGCCCGTCCGTGAACGCCAGAGTCCTTGGGCGTACGCGCCGAGGAACATCCCGCCGATGGCCAGTAGGATGGGGTAGTTACCGACGCCGAGGCTGGCGTAGGCCGCGCCGGGACAGATGCCCGAAATACCCCACCCGACGCCGAAGATGACGCCGCCCGTGAGGACGTTCCTGTCGAACGACTTCAGCCGTCGAGCGTAGGGTCGTCCGGTCAGGGGCGCGCGGTCGAGGAACCGAACCCCGATGGCGAACGCGGTGCCCGCGACGACCGAGCCGACGCCCAGCACGAACAGCAGGCCGAAGTCCCGAAACTGGAGGAAGTCCAGCACGACTTCGGGTCTGGCCATGTGGCTCAGTCCTAACCCGAAGCCGAACAGCAGGCCGCCGACCACGACGAGCGGCACGAACAGGGGATGTCGGTCCCGTTCCGGGTTCGCCCCGTCGCGCTCACCCCCGGCGGTTCCGGTCGGACCGCTCACGGCGTCACCCCCGCGGCCTGCATGAGTTGGGCGGTCAGGATGGCGACGCCGAGGAACGTGAGGACGTTGACCAGCGAGGTCGGAGCGACCGACCCGACGCCACAGATGCCGTGGCCGGAGGTACACCCCTTCCCGACGCGGGTGCCGACGCCGACGAGGAGGCCCCCGCCGAGGAGTCGCCACCACGAGACGCGGGTCGTCCACCCGAAGTCACCGAACGCCAGCGCGTAGATGGCCGCACCGGCGACGATGCTCAGCGTGAACGCGACGCGCCAGTCGCGCGAGGCGACGTACTTCGCGCGGTTGAACCGCGGAACGGTCGAGACGTACGACAGCGTGGATTCGAGGAACGTACTCGCACCTGCGGGAATCGCGGTGCCGAGGTAGATGACGGCGGTGCCCAGTCCGATGAGCGCCCCGCCCACGGCGTACCGCCAGACCCCGTTTGGAAACAGGTCCGTGAACGTGACAAGTGGCTCCATGATGTGTGTTCAGTTTTCGCCGGATTAGTCGCTGGTCATCGCGTCGGAACTCGCCGCGCAGTTGTTCGGGCCGAGTTCCAACTCGAAGGCCTCCTCGTCGCTCCGGTCTTCCTGCCCGAGGTTGGTCGCGATGACCTCCTCGTAGTTGGCGGGCCGGGGTGGCATGTCCGAGAGGACCAACTCCACGAACGCGTCTTCGTCCATCGTCAGCGCGTCCATCTTCTCTTTGAGGTTGCCGATGGTCTCGGTGTAGGTGCCGTCCGCGCGGGTGTCGGCCGCGTCGCCGAAGTGCGCGCCGCCCACGACTACGTCGTCGTCCAGCGTCAGGATGCGCTCCTGTAGCGACTCGTAGAGCTGTCGGGCCGCGTCGGGCGCGCCCTCGTCGCCACCTTCCAAGTCGGGTCGAGCGACGCTCTCGGCGAACAGGCCGTCACCGGTCAGCAGAACCGCGTCGTCCACGAGGTAGGAAGTCATGCCCGAGGTGTGGCCGGGCGTGAAGACGGTCTCTATCTCCGCGTCGCCGACCGCGAACGCGTCGCCGTCCTCGGCGTGGGTCACGGCGTCGTCGTAGGTGACTCCTCGGTCTATCGCGGCCGCCGGGAGGACGCCTTCGATGCCCTCGTCTACGAGCGCGCGAACGCCCGAGACGTGGTCGGCGTGGACGTGCGTGTCGATTGCGTATTTCAGGTCCGCACCGAGCGCGCGGGCGTCCTGTCGGTAGGTGTCGGTGAACGCTCGCAGGGGGTCGATGACCGCGGCCTCGTCGCCGGAGACGACGAGGTAGCTCATGCAACCGCTGGACGGGCGCTGGTACTGGGCGACCGTCGCGTCCGTGTCGGCGTCGATTTCCACGTACTCGAAGATGCGCGCCCAGCCTTTCATGCCGTCAGCGAGGTTCTTGGCGTCGTAGCCCTCCTCGACGAGTTCGCCAGCGACGTACTCGCTGGAACCGCCCTTCGCACAGACGACCACGATTTCGCGGTCGTCGGGCAACTGCTCGAAGACCTCGTCGTCGGGTTCGCCCGCGAGGAACTCGAAGTAGGGGACGTTCAGACTCTCGACGTTCTCGCCGTCGATGGACCACTCCGCCACGTCGTCGGGGACGCGGGTGTCGAGAAGAAACACCTCCTCGCCGCTCTCGATGCGGTCTTTCAGCGCTTCGGGGTCGATGCTCTCGACGTTCACGTCCGGCGTCGGGAACTCTGGTTCGCTCATTACGAGTTACCCTATCGGGCGCTCACTCATAAGGGTTTGGATAGTATTGCACAACACAAACAACATCAATTCCCGCCATATTCGACTCGACTGGTATGGGAATTGGGTTTAGAAGGTCTTTGATACGCTATTTCGGGCAATTGGACGATTCAGACGCGTAACGAAGGCACGGTGAATACGGGTTTGGACGTGTCCGTAAAACCCAAGGACCAACAAGCTTTTATCCCCGCACCCGGTATTGCTCAGTACACACAAGATAGAACACTGGTGTTACCATGAGTGAAGCATACGACATTACCGAGACGCTCGACGTGAAAGGACAGTCCTGCCCGATGCCCGTCGTCAAGTCCAAGCAGGCGACAGACGGACTCTCCGAGGGCGAGGTGCTAGAAGTGATCGCGACCGACTCCGGGAGCATGAGCGACATCGAGGGGTGGGCGAACACGACCGACGGCGTCGAACTCCTCGACCAAGACGAGACCGAGGAGGGCGGCGAGTCGGTCTTCAAGCACTACGTGCGCAAGACCCAGTAAGATGAGTACGGACACTCCACAGGGTCCCGACCCCGCGGCGAACGCCGAGGAGGTCGCGGACCTGCAAGCCCGAATCGACGAGTTGGAGGACGAGCTGTCGGCGGTCAAGTCCGACGTGGGCGACGACCAGAAAAAGATGACCATCATCGCCACGAAGGGCACCTTCGACATGGCGTACCCGCCGCTCATCCTCGCCAGCACCGCGGCCGCGTTCGGCTGGGACGTGGTGGTCTTCCACACGTTCTGGGGACTGGACATCCTCCACGAGGAGAAGTCCAAGAACCTCAAGATGAGCGCGGTCGGCAACCCCAGCATGCCGATGCCCAACGCGGTCGCCTCGCTCCCGTTCATGGACTCGATGGCGACCAAGATGATGGAGAAGAAGATAGACGAGCAGGGCACCGCGACCATCGAGGAACTCATCGAGATGTCGCTGGACACGGGCGTAGACTTGCAGGCGTGCCAGATGACGATGGAGTTGATGGAGTACGAGGAAGCCGAGATGTACGACGACGTGACCACCGGCGTCGGGGCGGCCACCGCGCTCGAACACATGGCCGACGCCGACATCCAGTTGCTCATCTGAGCTTGCGGCACGTCTTTTCTCCGGCGACGATGGCGGCGTAGTCTTGCACTGTATTTACACTGGCAACCAGTATTAAGGGCGCGGCGACCCGAGTCAGAGCCATGCCAGCGAACGTGACTCCGCGACGGTTGGCGGACATGCTCGATTCCCGCGAGAAATTCGTTCTCCTCGACACGCGCGGCGAGGAGAGCTACGAGTCGTGGCACGTCCGAGGAGCGAAACACTTCCCCTTCGACGCCGACGAGGAGTTGACCGACGACCGGAAGGCGGACCTCGACGCTATGCTCGACGGCCAGCGCCGGATTCTGACCATCTGCGCGAAGGGCATCACCTCCGACCACTTCGCCGACGAGTTGGCCGACGCGGGCTACGACGACGTGGCGGTCGTCACCGGCGGGATGGAAGCGTGGAGCCAAGTCTACGACGCGGTCCCCGTACCGACCGACGGTGATGCGGAAATCGTCCAAGTCCAGCGTCGCGCGAAGGGGTGTCTGGGGTACGTCGTCGCCGACCCCGCGACCGGGGAGGCCGCGGTCGTGGACCCGACGCGCCACACCTCGGAGTTCCGCGCGGTGGCCGACGACCACGACTGGGACATTACCCGAGTCTTCGATACGCACGTCCACGCCGACCACGTCTCGGGCGGCCGGGACCTCGCCGACGAGGTAGACGCGCCCTACCACCTGAGCGAGGCCGCCGACGAGCGCGACGTGGCCGACGAGTTCACGCCCTTGGCCCGGAACGAAGTAGTCGAGGTCGGCGACGTGCAACTCAAGGCGATTCGCGTGCCGGGCCACACC
Source organism: Halorussus salinus (assembly GCF_004765815.2). Taxonomy (NCBI): domain Archaea; kingdom Methanobacteriati; phylum Methanobacteriota; class Halobacteria; order Halobacteriales; family Haladaptataceae; genus Halorussus; species Halorussus salinus. The sequence continues at coordinate 436,911 of NZ_ML974127.1, forward strand.
ACCGAGATGGTCAATATTCTGGTGAACGACGAAGCCGTGCTGACCGCCGACACCCTCCACGTCGGCTCCGTCGGTCGGACGGAACTGGAGTTCGGCGACGACGAGGCCGGGAAGGGCGCGACGATGCAGTACGAGTCGCTCCACCGGACCTTGCTGGCGGAACCCGACGACGTGACCGTCCTGCCGGGCCACGTCGATGTCACCAGCGAGGGCGAGTTCGAGCGCGGCGACCCCGGCGAACCGATCTCCTCGACTATCGGCGAGGCGCGAACGCGCTACGAGTTGTTGCAACTGGACGAAGACGCGTTCGTGGACCGACTGACCTCCGGCGACCGCGAGAAACCGCCGAACTTCGAGGAGGTCATCGCCATCAACCGCGGCGCGGACGAGGCGTCGATGGAGGAGGCGACTCGGCTGGAGCTGGGTCCGAACAACTGCTCGGCCTGAGTCGGGACGAGAAGGACGCTCGCTGTTTTCGCGGGTTCGACAGTGCCCGGTACGCCCTCATAAATCTATTATCGCTATACAGAATTTCTTCGCTTCCGTTCTCCGTCGTACTCATCGAACCGCGGATAGAGCGCCCGAGACGGCGGAGAACCGCTTCGGGACGGCTATCGAACTAGCAAATCGAGTTGGTGGGCGCAGTAGACCAGTTCCGCGTCGGCGATCTGCTCGCGCCGTCGGTCGGCCCACGCCGCGACGCGCTCGGCGTCGAGGTTGCCTTCTTTTCGTACTGCTCCGGCGACCATCTCCACGATGCAATCGAGGAAGTACGCCTCGTCGGCGGGGTAGGTACCGTCTTCGGGGTGGACCACCCAGTCGGACCCCGCCGCCGCGAGGAGGTCGCCGGTCGCGCTCGCTTCCGCGAGGAGGTGGCGTCCGGCGCGGCTGTCGCCCCCGTCGTCCAGATGCCGGTGGAACGAGTCGAGCAGTCGCTCCTCGAACTCGGGGTCGGGTACCGGCTCGAAGCTCGTCGCGCCGTCGAAAGTGATGGGACAGTACGCTAGTCCGTCGGGCGCGAGGGCGCGCCGGAACGCCGCGAGCGCCTCGGCGAGGTCCACGAGGTCTACGAAGGCGTGGGCGACCACGAGGTCGAACTCGCGGTCGGTCGCCGCGAGGTAGTCGAAGGCGTCGGCGGTCCGGAATCGGACCTCGGCCCGGCGTTGCCCCCGCGAGAGGACGAACCGGCCGTCCGCGTCCGCGCCACCGGCTCGACTCGCTCGTCGGCTCGCGTCCGCGCGCCGGACTGCGAACCCGCGCGGGGCGGCCCACGCGGGCAGGCGCTCGCGCGCGGCCGCGACGTTGCTCTCCTCGATGTCGAGTGCGGTGTACTCAACTCGGTCGGGGAACCACGGCCGGTCGAGGAGCCTCGTGACCGTCGAGCCGATTCCCGCGCCGACCTCCACGACGCGCAGGGTTCCCTCGCGGTCGCGCAACTCCTCGGCGAGTCGGGCTTCGACGCGCCGGTCGAGCGCGCGGTCGTCCACGCTTCGCTTGGCCGAGAGGTACCGCTGGAAGTTCACGGCGCGACCTCCGTCTGCGGAGCGGACTGCTCGTCGGCGACCGCTTCGAGGAAGCGCCGGGCGGTCGCCATCGACTCGTCCCAGCCGGGGTGGCGCTCGAAGCGTCGGCGGGCGGCGAGGCTCATCGCTCGCAGGGTTGCGCGGTCGTCCCGGAGCGTCCGGACCGACTCGGCCACGGCGGCGGCGTCGCCCGGCACGACGAGGAAGCCCTCCTCGCCGTCCGTGACGAGTTCCGGCGCACCCCCCGCACTGGACGCGAGCGCGGGCAGTCCGAAGCCCATCCCCTCCAAGTAGACGATGCCGTAGCCCTCGAACTGTGAGGGGACCGCGAGGAGGTGGCTCGCCGCGAGGCGGTCGGCGAGCGCGCTATCCGAGAGGCGGCCCTCGAACCGGATTCGGTCGGCGACGCCGCGGTTTCGGGCCTGCTCGCGGACGCGCTCGGCGTAGTCCCGGTCGGTCGCGCTCCCCACGACCGAGAGTCGCCAGTCGCCCGCGACGCGGGCCAGTCCCTCGACGAGGACGTGGAGCCCCTTCCGCGGAATCAGATTCCCGACGAAGACGACCTCGAAGGGGTCGCGCTCGGCGCGCGCGGCGATGGCGTCGTCGGTGAGGTCGGGGTCGAAGCGGTCGCCCGCGGGTCTGGCGACGGTCGCGGGGCGTTCTCCGGCGAGTCGTTCGGCCGCCCGGCGGGTCGCCGCGCTTGCGTAGACGGCGGCGTCGGTCGATTCGAGATAGCGCCGTTCTATCGCGCGGTAGATTCGGTTCTGCCACGCGGGCCACTCCTCGCTCGCGCGGAGGTGGTGGACGACCGCGACTATCGGCGTCTCGACTGCGCGGTTGTGCCCGACCAGCGAGGGGTGACAGAGTTCGTCCTGCACGAGGAGGTCGAACTCGTCGCGGTCGCCGGGGCCGCCGCGGCCACGGTCGCCCCGGAGCGTTCGCCGGACGCGCGGGTCGAGAGCGTCGGCGAGCGCGCGCGGGTAGTCGCGCCACGGCAGGGAGACGACGCTGACGCGGTGGCCCTCCTCGCGGAGCGCGCTCGCCAACTTCCGGTCGTAGAGGAACCCGCCGGTTGTAGCGTCGAGGTCGCCGTACACGACCAGTCCGACGTGCATCGTCAGACCTCGCGGCGGTGAGACGCCCACGCGATGTCGTCCTCCCGTAGCTTCACCGTCACGGCGTCGATTTTGGGCGCGTCGAGGTCCCGCCGAAACCGCTCGCCGAAGATTCGAGCGAAGTGTTCGAGGCTCGGATTCAGTCCCTCGAACGCGGGCCGGTCGTTCAGCGTGGCGTCGCGAAACCGGGCGACCGTGGCGTCGATGCGCTCGTTCAGCGCGTCGATGTCCGCGAGGTAGCCGTGTTCGTTTAGCTCCTCGCCAGCCAACTCGACTTTCGCAGTGTAGTGGTGGGAGTGCAGGTCGCCCTCGGGTCCGGGGTCGGGGACCGTCAGGAAGTGCTGTGCCACGAACTCGCGCTGGACCGTGACGGTGTACATCTACGTAGCGCACGACGGCGACGAGTATGAAAGTCGGGGGCCGGACGGCGGGACGGGGACTCGCTCGAAGAATGCTCTGGGTGTGTTTACATATGATATACAATTCTGTAACGTTGGCAGGGATTTCTCGCCAGCATTGTTCGACAGACCGCGTGGCGCGTGCGGGCGCGGTCGTCGTGAGCGGATGCGAACGACGGCTCGTCGGACGCGGGTTGTCCGACGGTGCCGCCGGGCCGCGCCCATCCGCGCGAGGGACGAGTATCGGAGCGGAACGCAGTGGAGCGAGAAACGCAGTCGGTTGGGGAGGGTGTGGCCTGCCGTCGCGGTGCGGAGCGGTGCGGTGCGAAGCGGTGCCGTGCAGTAACTCCTTTTTATCGGCGATAGTTCGCTGTGCGGTGCTGTCCGGGGGAGTCGGTGCTGTACGGAGTAGCTGGTGCTGGACTGGACACTCCGAAAGCCGTCCGGGACGGTTCCGGTGCCGAGCAGGCCGCCCGCGGTGACTTTCCCTCCTCGTCCCGGCTGGCACACGACTCCGCGAACTCCTCGATTCCCCCCATCGAAATTCTCGATTCCCTCCACCGAACTCCTCGCTTCAGTACTCGAACACCACGCCGAGCGCGTCGCCCGGATTCTCGTCCAGCAGGTCGTACGACTCGCTCGCCTCACCGATTCCGAACTCGTGGGTCACGAACCGCTCGGGGTCCACCTCGCGCAACCAGTCCCACGCCACGTCCATCCGGCGGTCTTTCGACCACCGACCCCGGAGGTCCGGCGCGATGGTGCTGACCTGACTGCTCTCGACGCTGACCCGACTCCGGTGGAACCGCCCGCCGAGGTCCAACTCGGCCGGTTTCGTCCCGTACCACGACCCGACCACGACGCGGCCGTCGTAGCCCGTCGCGGCGATGGCCGAGTCGAGCGCGTCGGGACAGCCCGAGAGTTCGTAGGTCAGGTCCGCGCCCGCGATGTCGTCGTACGGGTCGCTGTCGGTGGTCTCGTCGTTGTCGGTGGTCTCGTCGCTGGCGGCTTCCGTGGCTTCGCTATCGGCGTCCGTGACCTCGCTGTCGGCGTTCGCCCCTCCACCCGCCAACTCGTCGCGGACGCGCTCGCCAGCGTCGCCCTCGGGGTCGAGGGCGGCGTCGGCTCCGAGTTCCCGCGACCGCTCGCGCCGGTCGGGGTAGTAGTCCAGCGTCACCAACTCCGCGAGCGGGAACCGCCCGAGGAGTGCCGTCGTCAGCAACCCGACCACGCCCTGTCCGAAGACGACCGCGCGCTCCCCGAGGCGGGGCGCGCCGTCCTGCACGAGGTTGACCGCCGTCTCGACGTTCGGCAGGAAGGTGGCCTCGGTGGCCGAGCAGTCGTCGGGCACGGCCAGTAGCTCCGCGACGGGCGCGCAGAAGTGGCTCTCGTGGGGGTTGAACCCGAACACGCGCCGGTCGAGCCACGCCGACTCGACGCCCGGCCCGACCGCCTCCACCCGGCCGACCGCGGCGTAGCCGTACTGGAGCGGGAACTCGAAGGTGCCAGCGAGCGCGTCGATGGTCGCGTCGGCGGCCATCCCGGTCGGGACCTCGCCCCGGTAGACCAGTAGCTCCGTGCCGGGGCTGACCGCCGACCGCTCGACCCGGACGCGGACCTCGCCCTCGTCGGGGTCGCGTCGCTCGCGCTCGCGCACCTCCACCGCTCGCGGCTCCGTGAAGTAGAGTGACCGTGGCATGTTCCCCCTGACGGCGCTCGGCCGCCCGACAGTCGTACGGCAGGGTGGATTATCGTTCTTTGGCCCCGCGTCGGCGTTAGGGTCGGGTAATCGGTATTACGACGCGCGGGCGGACGCGTCGTCATCGCAGATTGAACCGCGGTTCGAGTCCCGTTACCACTTTAAGTACTCGTCGCGGAGCCGCCGAAGCTCCCCGCAGAGTCGTTCAAGCAGTGGTTTCGCCACCGGATTCGCGCCGACGCCGAGGTACGCCCGCTGTGGCGAAAACGCCCCCGAGCGCATCCGGAGCGCCAGCGCCACCGCGCGGTGGTTCCCGTCGGCGACGTAGCGCGGGACACACCCCTCCCGCGTCGAGACGACCAGCGGTCCGGCTGGCATCTCATCTACGAAGTCGAGTACCTGTTGTACGTCCACGCCCGTCTCTGCGGCCAGTTCCTCGGGCTTCTCGTTGGCGATGCGGTCGGCCGCGCCGTGGACCGTGCCGTCGGGCGAGAGGTCGCGCCAGCGGAGGTTCGGTGGCCCCTCGACCAGTCTGAGGTCCGCGAACTCCGCCCGGTCGAGGGTCGTCTCGTACCACGTCACCGGCGCGTCGCGCCAGACGAACGCGGCCGCACCGGGTTTCCGGTCCAAGAGTTCGTCCAGCGCCGCCCGCTCGGACAGCGAGTCGATGGGGAACCACTCGACCTCGGGGTGGGTGCGCTCGACTCTGAGCCACTCCCGGAGGACTTCGACCTGCGAGACGCGATGCACCGACGGAGCTACGTGCCGAACACACTCAGTTGTTCTCCTCGTTCGACCGGCGGTCGCGGGTAAGCCCCGATTGTCATCGCGGCAGACGCCGAGACGCACGTTCTCGCGTCACCGGTCGAATCCGATTCTCGACAGCTGGAATTAATAGCGAATTGACGAGAGGGCGCGACGCTCTGCCAACAGACTTTTAGGTCGTTTCGAGCCATGTAACCCACTCGACGGGTGTTAGACGGTCTCTGGGTATTAAGTCGGGAAAATCCTAAGCCTCGCTCCGGTATGGTTTCACCCGACCAATTCGACGCGCTGACGTACTGGACGCTCTGGATAACCGCCGCCGCGATGGCCGTCGGCACCATCATCCTCTACATCAAAGGCCGCGGGATGGACTCCGAGGAGGGCCGCGAACACGCGGTCGTCTCCATCTTCATCCCCGCGATAGCGGCCACGATGTACCTCGCGATGGCGCTGGGCTTCGGCGTCTCCCGAATCACGCTCGTGGACGGTGCGGACCAACTCGTGTTCTGGGGCCGGTACGCCGACTGGATGATAACGACACCGTTGTTGTTGCTCGACCTCGCGCTGTTCGCGGGCGCGGACCGCGAGACAATCGGGACCCTGTTGGGACTCGACGTGTTCATGATAGCGACCGGCTTCTTCGCCGCGAGTTCGGCCCAACCCGTCAACCGCTACGTCTGGTGGGCCGTGAGTTCGGGCGCGTTCGTCGTCATCCTGTACGTCATTTTCGCCAAACTCCCGTCGTTCGCCAACAGCTACGGCACCGACCGCGCGAGCAGTTTCGGCAACCTCCGGAACCTGCTGGCGGTGCTGTGGTTCGTCTACCCTCTGCTGTGGCTGGTCGGCACCGAGGGCGCGAGCGTCGTCCCGCTGGGGGTCGAGACCGTCGGCTACGCCGTCCTCGACATCACCGCGAAGGTCGTGTTCGGCTACGCCTTGCTGAGTAGCGTCGCCAGCCTCGCTCCTCGCCGAACCGAGGCCGAGGCGGGCGCTGGCGTCACGGCGGACGACTGAACTCACCGCGGACGACTGAACTCACCGCGGACGACCGAACTGGGTGGTCACCCGACGAGTCGCGTCTCGCCGCCCGAGTCGTCTTCTGTCGAGCGAGTCGCCGATGGCCCGCCGCCCGTCGGTCGTCGGACCGCCGACCGATAGCTCGCCGCGACCGAACGGCCTTTGAACACCTATTACCAACTCCCGGAAACGAACACGGAACGGACAAGTCGAACTCCGGACCACCCCACCGACATCTATGCCCGATTCGCTCACGTACGTCGAGTTCCTGTCGGTCTTCCTCGCGGTGCCAGTCGCGGCGTTGGCGGTCGCGGTAGCCCGGAAAACCGACGACCCCCGGCGCGTCCTCGCGGGTCTCGCCGCGCTGGTCTGTATCGCGGTCGGCTACACCGCGCCGTGGGACAGTTACCTCGTCGGCCGAGGAGTCTGGACGTACGGCGAGGGCGTCGTCGCGGTCCGGTTCGCCCGCGTCCCCCTCGGCGAGTGGCTCTTCTTCGTCCTCCAGACGACCGCGACCGGCCTGTGGTATCACTTACTCTCGTCGGGCATCGACCCCGCGCTCCCCGGTCGGGACGCGCTCGGCGACTCCGACGGGCAACCCGTGCGAGTGAACGCGACGGAAGTGAACGCGACGGGAGCGACCACCGCGGCGACGCGAACTGCGAGTGCGCGGACCGCGGGTGCGACCGCGTGGCTCGCGCTCGCCGCAGTCGGCGCGCTCCTCGTCGTCGGCCCGCCCCGGACCTACTACCTCGGGATGATTCTGGCGTGGGCCGCGCCGGTCCTCGCCTTTCTCTGGGCGGTCGGCGGGCCGGTCCTCTGGCGGGAGCGCCGCCTCGTCGCCGCCGCGGTCGCGGCCCCCTCGCTGTACCTCTGGGTCGCCGACTGGTACGCCATCCGGACCGGCCTGTGGGCCATCGCGCCGGAGTACAGCACGGGACTGCTCGCGTTCGGGTTGCCGATAGAGGAGGCCGCCTTCTTCCTGCTGACGAACCTCCTCGTCGTGCAGGGACTCGTCCTGTTCGACTGGGTGGTCGCCCGCGCGACAGAGCGCGACCCCCGCTACGCCGTCGCGGGACTCGTGCCGGGCGGCGTCTCCCGGCGCGTGCCCGATTCGGTCGTGCGAGTCGCGGGGTCGCTCGCGGGCAGACTGCCCGGTGTCGCGGAGGTACGCCGCCGATGGTAGTGACCGACGACGGCGAGGCGGCCGGGTCCGAGTCTGCGAGTCCCGAGGCGATGGACTCCGAATCGGCGGATTCGCCCGTGACCGAATCCGCCTCGCCCGAGACGGAGGGAGGCGATACCGAGTTCGCCCGCGCGCTCGTGCGCGTCGCGGGCGCGCCAGCGTGGGCCGCGCTCGCGCTCGTCGCCGCGGTCTTCGGCGTCGGATTAGGGGCCGACCTCCCGGCGAGCGTGCGCTACCTCCCGTTTCTGGCCAGCCTCGTCGTCTTCGGCCTGCCCCACGGCGCGGCCGACCACCTCGCGGTCGCGCGACTGGGCGGGAACCGCCCGCTCGTCGCGGTCGGGGCGACCTACCTCGTCGGCGGCGCGCTCTATCTCGCGGTCTGGTTAGTCGCGCCCCTCCTCGGGTTCGCCTCCTTCGTCCTACTGACGTGGTACCACTGGGGACAGGGCGACTGCTACGTCCTGTTGGCGGTCGGCGACCACCTCCGGACGCGCGGTCAGCGCGCGCTGGCGATAGCGGTCCGCGGCGGGATTCCGATGGTGGTCCCGCTGGTCGCGTTCCCCGAGGTCTACCGGGCGGTCGCGGACGCGACGATTCGGCTGTTCGAGCCCGGTTTCGGACCGTCTCTCGGCATCTTTCGTCCGGAGGTTCGGCTCGCGGCCGGGGCCGGACTCGCGGCGCTCTCGCTCGCGGCGCTCTCGCTCGGAGCGATTCGCGGCGACTGGACCGCTCGCGGCTGGCGCGTGGACGCGCTCGAAACGACCCTGTTGTGGGCGTACTTTTGGGTCGTGCCGCCGATTCTCGCGGTCGGGCTGTACTTCTGTCTCTGGCACTCGGTGCGCCACGTCGTCCGGTTGCTCGCGGTCGAGGAGCGCGCGAGAACTGGCGGCGCGGCGCTCGCGCGCGGCCGACTCGGGAGGGAACTCGCCGGGTTCGCTCGCGACGCGCTCCCGAACACGGTCGGCGCGCTGGTCGTCCTCGGCGGTCTCGCGCTGGTCGCGCCTCCCGACGGGGAACTACTGTCGCTCCTCGGGTTGTATCTGGTGCTGTTGGCGGTGCTGACGCTCCCCCACACCGCCGTCGTGACGTGGATGGACTACCGCGAGGGCGTCTGGTCGGTTCGACCGGCCGCGACCCGCGACTAGCTCGCGGCCTCCTCGTCGCCGACTCCCTCGTCGTCTTTCTGGAGCAACTCGTGGATGTCCTCCTCGTCCAAGAGGTCAACCAGACTCTCGCCGGATTCCCACTGGGCTAGCTCCTCGGCGGTCAGCCAGTTCGACGGTTCGCGGCCCTTCGCGTCCATCAGTTGCGATAGCTTCTCGTCTAAGTCGTCGGGGTCGTACCCTCCCACAGGCATACGTCCACACACGGGGCGCGGTTCCTTGGCTGTTCGGGCGCGGGCGGTCTCGTCGGTACGCCGCCGAGAGCGCCTCTAGGGGCCAAAACCGGCGATTCGGCCGTTTCAAGTCGAGTTTCGGCGACACGCCGCGCGCTCCCTCGACCGTCCGGAGTCGGCCCGCGAATTCTCGCGCTGAGGAGAATTTACTATAGCGATAGGAGATTTATCAGCCCGAGGCGAAACCGACAAACGCCCGGACTCGAAAACGATAGGCGATGGACTGCGACAAATGCGGCCGCGAGTCGGTCATGCACGCGGCGTACTCGGGGTTGCACCTCTGCGAGGAGCACTTCGTCGCCTCCGTGGACAAGCGCGTCCGGCGGCGCATCCGCGAGGACGACCTCGTCCCGAGCGACGCCACGCCGGAGAACCCCCAGACGTGGGTTATCGGTCTCTCGGGCGGGAAAGACAGCGTCGTCCTGACCGACATCCTCCACCGGACCTTCGAGAAGGACCCGCGCATCGAGTTGGTCGCGCTGACGATTCACGAGGGCATCGAGGGCTACCGCGACGAGAGCGTGGACGCCTGCGAGGAGTTGACCGACGAGTTGGGCATCCGCCACGAACTGGTGACCTACGAGGACGAGTTCGACGTGCGGATGGACGACGTGGTGGAGAAAGACCCCGAGGGGATGGCCGCCTGCGCGTACTGCGGCGTGTTCCGCCGGGACCTGCTGTCGAAGTACGCCGAGAAGTTCGAGGCCGACAAACTCCTGACCGGCCACAATCTGGACGACGAGGCCGAGACCGCGCTGATGAACTTCTTGGAGGGCGACGTGTCCCAAATCGCCAAGCACTTCGACGCGAGTCTGGGTAACTTCGAAGAACGCGGCGAACAGGACGACTTCGTACCCCGCGCCAAACCGCTCCGGGACGTGCCCGAGAAGGAGGTCGCGCTCTACGCGCACGTCGAGGACCTCCCGGCTCACATCACGGAGTGTCCCCACGCCGACGAGGCCTACCGCGGCGAGATTCAGGAACTCCTCTATCAACTCGAAGAGAATCATCCGGGCACGCGCCACTCCATCATGTCCGGCTACGAGGAGTTGGCGGCACTCGCGGCCGACGAGTTCGGCGCGCGCGAGGGCGGTTCGACCGACCTCGGCGAGTGCGAGCAGTGCGGTGCCTCGACGACGCGAGATATCTGTCGGAAGTGTTCCCTGCTGGAATCTATCCACGCGGTTTGATTCCCGGCCTCCGACGCCGAAGACCGCGCAGTCGAGACACGAAATAGAACGTCGAAAAACGCGATTCAGTCCCGATTCGGCGGGCGAAACGCCGCTATCGGATTACGTCGAGACCGTTGCTCTTCTCTACCGGGTCCTGTCCGCCGTCGCTCTGGGCACCCCACGAATCCGACGACTGGCCGGTCGCTTCGTGAGACGAGCCGCCGGAGTCGCCGAGGCCGTCGAGACCCTCGACGTTCTGGCTGGCGTCGAACGACTGGGCGTCCACGTCCCGCATCTCTTGGCGGGACTTGTCGGCCTGCTTCTGGGTCGAGGGACCGAGGACCTGCGCGCTCTGGACGCCGGTCATGATGGCCATGACTCGGACCTTGCCCTTGTAGTTGTCCTGAATCCGCGCGCCCCAGATGACGTTCGCGCTGGCTTCGAGGCGTTCGGTGATGTTGCTCGCGATGGACTCGGCCTCCTTGAGCGTGAGGTCCGGGCCGCCCGTGATGTGGACCAGTCCGCCCGACGCGCCCCTGTAGTCCACGTCGAGTAGCGGGTGGTTCATCGCGTCGCGAACGACCTCCTCGGTCTTGTTCTTGTCTTGGGTCTCGCCGACGAGCATCACCGCGACGCCGCCCTGATTCATGATGGATGTCATGTCGGCGTAGTCGAGGTTGATGAGCGACGGCTGGGTGATGGTCTCGCTGATGCCCTTGACCGTCTCGGCGATGATCTGGTCCATCACCGAGAACGCCTTGCCGATGGGCAGGTTCGGGACGTAGTCGAGCAGTCGGTTGTTGTCCAACACGATGATGGAGTCCGCTTCGTTGCGGAGCTTTTCGAGGCCCTCCTCGGCTTTCACCGTGCGGGCGCGCTCGACGTTGAACGGCGTCGAGACCATCCCGACGACGATTGCGCCTTGCTCTTTGGCGATTTTCGAGACGACGGGTGCCGCGCCGGTCCCGGTCCCGCCGCCCATGCCTGCGGTGACGAACACGAGGTCGGCGTCGCCCAGCACCTCCTTGATGGTTCCCTGCGCCATCTCGGTGGCGCGCTCGCCCATCGAGGGGTCGCCGCCAGCGCCGAGACCGTTGGTCAGGCTCTTGCCGACCAGAATCTTCGTGTCGGCCTCGATCATCTTGAGGTGCTGTTTGTCGGTGTTGATGGCCACGGTGTCCGCGCCCTCGACGCCGATGTTGTACAGGCGGTTGACCGTGTTGTTCCCGGCACCGCCACAGCCGACGATGACGATTCGGGGGTCGCCGAACTCGTCGCCCTCGACCGAGGCGTCCATCTCGCGGCTCTCCTCTTCGGCGTTCTCCAACGCGTCCTGAACGATGTCCTGCATTGTCTACACCTTAGCCCACGAGCGTTTGTTGGTCGTCTGCTCGGTCTGGCCGTCTTCGTGTTCGTTCAACATGTCTCGAACCGCGGCCCGAATCGCCTCGCTCCGGTTCGGGAACTCCCCGGTCTCGACCATCTGTTCGACCTCCTCGATCTGCTGTTTCGGAATGCGAAGTGTCACACGCTCCATATTTTGTGATCCCCTGTTGTAGAGTAAGACGGCGCGCAGTTTCTTGCACGTCTTGTCTTACACCGTGTAACCGGTTAACGCGGGCGAGACGCCCGCTTTGCGGTAGAGTGTAAGACGACCGTCTTACGCGGCCATACCCACAAAGTCAAAAGTTAAATAGTTAACGGCCAGTGTAAAACGGCGTCTTACGACCGGTCGAGTACGTCGGCCGCGGGCGTTCGGCGGCCACAGCCGGGGCAAAAGCCCCAGTCCGACCGCACTTCGTCGCCACATTCGCAGAAGACGCGTCGGGACGCCTTCTCGCCGCAGTTGGGACAGTACACGTGGTCGTCCGACAGGTCCTCGCCGCACTGCCCGCAGGCGTTTTCGCGGTCGTCCGCTGGCAGGTCGGCGCGTCCGTCTGACGGTCGAGCGGCGTCGGCCGCGGTCTCATCGGACGTGGGACGAGACTCCTCTCCGTCGGACACGCCGTCGGACGGACCCGCGGACCGTTTCACGTTCGCCCGTCCGGCGTCCGCGTCTGTCCGCGCGGGCGCGTCGCCTTCGAGCGTCACGTTGACGTTCACGTCCTGTGCGCGCTCGGTGGCACGGTTGCGGGCCTCCCACGCGGCGAGTCGCTCGGCGACGAGTTCGTCCACGCGCTCGGCGAGGAGGGCGTCGAGACTGTCGTCGCGGCGGGCGTCGGGTCGGCCGGTGTCGGGCCGAGGTGCGCGCTCCTCGTGAGAGTCGCGCCGGTCGCTCGCGTCGAGGTACTCCCGAAGCGCCTCGCGCATGATCTCGCTCTTGGAGGCGTCGCGGGCCTCGATGCGCTCGACCAACTCCTCGTCCGCGCGGAAGGTTATCTTGCTCATCTGCCGGTTCGGCTCTGACTATCACAGCCATCGTATTTTAATGTTCGGCCACCCGTCTGACATAGAGAAGACAGGTATCGTGGCTGTCTCGTATTACGGCTTATTCGTCGTATTGGGTCCCGAAACGGCGTTTCGTCGGACGGGGTTCGCTCGGCCGACGGCCGCCGCTCGACCAGCGACCCCTGCGGCGTGTCGGACACGTCAACGACACCCTCGCGTTCGAGGAGATACGCGACGACGAACGCGGCGGCTTGGTCAGACCGCGCGCGCTCCTCGCCGCGGTCGGCTTTTCACTCGTCGTAGAGGTCTCGACTGCTTCGCGGTCGGCCCGGAGGTGTCGGTCGTCGACTTCGCGACGTACTCCTCGGGTTCGGTCGCGGTCGGCGTGGCTCTCAGAGAGGACTCCTCGTTCGCCGGTCGGTGTCACGGCCTCGCCGAATAATAACCCTTAAGTCCGGCAGGGCTCCTACGTGAAACTGCGTGCCCGCCCTTAGCTCAGACTGGTAGAGCAGTCGACTGTAGATCGACTTGCCCCCCGTTCAAATCGGGGAGGGCGGACTACTTCTTTCGACGCAACACGAGGGAGCGGAGCGACCGAACTGCGTCGAAAGAATAGCAATCCCCGAGCCGATTTGAGCAGACGAGTCGCAGGCCCGGAACGGGGCGGAGCCCCGCACGCCCGGAACGCCTCGGCGAGTTCAAATCGGGGAGGGCGGACTTCTTCCTCGGTCGTTTCGTAGCTGATAGTTCTTTCTTTGTTCATGGCCTTCTTAGCGGCCAGCGCGCCGTTTTCCGGGTTCGCCGAACACCCCCGAAATTCTGAGTACAACTGGAGTCCAGCCGCGGGTCCGCGCCGTCTCCCGAATTTCATAGCTGAGGTGGTCCACTGATGTCGGTGGACCTCACCGGCTATCGAAGTTACCGGTGCCATCGTCTCGACTGTCGTCACCAATGTCTCCGTCCCGCTGACTCCGAGGAAGTTCTCCGCAAATCTGTGTCAACTGTCTACGAGGGCCCGACGATTCGGAGTCAGGCGTCTTCGACCCGGAGCTATTTACCGAACCTGTCCGTAGCGTGTCGTATGGACTACCAGCAGAACGTCGGCGGCATCGACCGCATCGTCCGGGGCGTCCTCGGCATCTGGCTCGTCGCCGTCGCCATCAGCGCACTCTTCGACGAGAAGCGCGTGACCGCGGCGACTGCGGCCATCGCGGGCGCGGGACTCCTCCGGAACGCCCAAGCACAGCACTGCGGCGGCAACGCGCTGTTGGGCATCGACACGACTTCCGACGAATCGGCGAAGTGAACCGCCGCGGGCGGGTAGTCGAGCGACCCGCCCGTCGGTCAGGGATTTCGGTCCTGAACTTCGACAATCTCGGCGTTGTCCACGTACTCCTCGCCGCCGCCCTTCCGGACCTGAATCGTCTTGCCCGGCAGGTCCTCGTGGCTCTGCTCTCGGGGTCGCGGTCCGGGGACACGTCGCCCTCCGACCGCACCTCGTCGGTGGCCTCGTCGTGCGGGTACTGCTCGAAGTGGACAAGCATGGTCCGGGTTCGGGACGAGTGTGGTTAACTGGCACGGCCGGGGGATTCGATTTTTCCAGTCCGACCCGGCGTCTCACACGCCCCAAATCGCCGCGATGCCGAGCGTCGTGACAACCGTCAACAGGAGTTGCAGGGGCGCGCCGACCCGCACGTAGTCGGTGAACCGGTAGCCGCCGGGGCTGTAGACCATCAGGTTCGTCTGGTAGCCCATCGGCGTCATGAACGCCGTCGAGGCCGCGAACGTCACCCCGAGGGCAAACGCGAAGGCGCTTGCGCCGATGTCGCCCGCCGTGCTGACCGCGATGGGCAGGACCAGCGCCACGCTGGCGACCGGCGTGATGAGGTTCGCGAGGAGTCCCGTCAGCAGGTAGAACAGCGCGAGCGTCGCAATCGGCGGGAGCGCCGTCGAGAGTCCGGTCACGTACGACGCCAGCAGGGCGGCGGCCCCGGTCTGCTCCATCGCGAGTCCGAGCGGGATGACCCCCGCCAGCAGGAAGATGACCTCCCAGTTCACCGCGTCGTAGGCGTCGGCGGGCCGGACGACGTTCCCGACGACCATCGCCACGACGCCGCCGAGCGCCGCGATGGCGATGGGCAGGAGGTCGGCGGCCGCGACGGCGACCACCGAGACGACGATGCCGACCGCGAGACCGACCTCCCGGCGGTCCACGGGGTCGGGTTCGAGGTCGAACTCCCCGCCGACGCGCTCGGTGACCAGCAGGTCGCCGGTGTCTTCGAGGTGGTCGAGACCGGTCTGGGTCGCGTGGACCAGCAGGCCGTCGCCCTCGCTCAGCACCTCGTCGGCCACGTCCTCGACGACGAGTTCGCTCCCGCGCCGGACCGCCAGCACGGTCGCGTCGAAGCGCTCGCCCATCCGCGTCTCGGCGATGGCCTGCCCGAGGAGTCCCGACCCCTCGGGGACGACGACCTCCGCGAGCGTCCCCCGGCCGCTCCCGAGCGCGAGTTCGGCCTCCGTCACCTCCGCGCGGGGGAGTCGGCGCAGTCCCGTCGCGTCCACGAATCGGCGGACCGCCTCGTCGTCGGCCCGGACCGTCAGCACGTCGCCCGCCTCGACCTCGCGGTCGGTCCGGGAGGCGACCAGCGTCTCGTCGCCGCGGACGATTTGCAGAACTTTCACGCCGTTCGTGCGCGCCTCGGCTATCGTCTGGCCCACGAGCGGCGAGGCTGGCGGGACGTAGACTCTGGCGAGCCGTCCCTTCAGGCCGAACTCCTCGGTCAGGTCGTGGGGCGCGATGCGGGCGGGCAGGAGCCACTGGCCGACCGTCAGCAGGTACGCCGACCCGACGAGAAGCACTAGCACGCCGAGGGGCGTGAACTGGAACATCGAGAAGGGCGCGCCCTCGACGTTCAGGTTCGCGGCGACCGAACTCGCCACCAGATTCGTCGCGGTGCCGACCAGCGTCAGCGTCCCGCCGAGCATCGCGGCGTACGAGAGGGGCAACAGTAACTTCGACGGCGAGGTGTGGGTCCGGTCGGCGAGGTCGGTCACCATCGGGATGAACAGCGCGACGACCGGCGTGTTGTTGACGACGCCCGCCAGCGGGCCGGTGATGCCCACCGTCGCGGTCAGGAGTCGCCGGGGGTCCCCGCGAGTCAACCGCGCGACGACGGCCTCCAACTGCCCGACAGCGCCGGTCTCCTCGACGCCCGCGCTCAGGATGTACATCGCCAGAATCGTCACGGTCGCGGGACTGGCGAACCCCGAGATGGCCTCGTCGGCCGAGACGTGGGTGAACTGCTGGAAGACGACCAGCGAGACCAGCACCGCGATAGCGGTCGTGTCGGTCGGAATCGCCTCGGTGACGAACAGCGCCACCGCGGCCGCGACGATGGCGAAGACGACGAGAACGTCGGGCGTCAGCGCCGCGCCTGTCTGAATCATTACGGTGGCTATCGGAGAACAGTCACGTTAGCGTTGCGGTGGTCCGAATTCGCGGGCGAAGTGTCCCTACGCGAAGCCGAAACTCTCGGTCTCGGGGCGACCCAGCACGTCCATCACGGTCTCGTAGAGGTCCCGGACCTGCGGGCGGACCCGGCCGGTCCGGTTCCGGTCGCCGACCCAGCGGTACCGAACCGTCCCGTCGGTGTCCACGAAGAAGCAGGCCGGACGCGCGCGCCGGGCGAAGCCGAACGCCCGGTAGGTGACGCCGTACGACTCGGCGATAGCGAGGTCCCGGTCCGAACAGAAGGGGTAGGTCACGTCGAGATAGTCGGCGAACTCCCGGTTGGTCCGCGGTCTGGCGCGGTTCACGCCGACGACGCGGAGTCGGTCGTCGGCGGTGAACCAGTCGTACTTGCCGAGGGCGTATCGCTCGACGAACGACTCGGGGTCGAAGTCGGTCGGTTGGAAGACGAGCAACACCGCGCCCTCGGCGCGAAGCGACGACAGCGACACCTCCGACACCGACCCGTCGGGGGCCGCCAACGGCGCGGTAAACGCCGGGGCCTGCGAACCGACGGTCGGACCGTCCGAATCTCCCATCGTTCCGAACGATTCGATGAACCGATTTAAATTTTCTTCCGCGCCGCGGGTCGGCGGCGACCGTCCGACTCGCGGACCGCTCTCCGACCCACTTATGTCGTCGGAATCGAAAGGGGGTGGCCGTGAGTTCTCCGCTCGTCGCCGACGCGCTCGTCGTCGTGGCGCTGGTCGGCTTCTACGCAGGTCTGGCGCGGGACCTCGGCGCGACCGCCGATATCGTGGACCCGCGTCTCGGACTGGGCCTGTCGCTCGGCGGCTACGTCGCGGGCGGCGTCGGCGTCCTGTTGGCGGTCGCGACCGTCGCGGTCGAGGCCTCGACCGCGGGGGCGGGCCTCCTCGGCGCGGCCGCGACCGCGGTCGGTCTCGGCCTGCTGTTCGCCGTCGTGTTGGCCCTCTGCGTTCGCTTCGGTGTCGCCGTCTACGCGGTTCTCCTCCGGGCCGGATTCGTGCTGTCGCGGGGGTAGGTCGGCGTCTCCGAACCGCGAGCGCAGCGACGACCGCACCGACGACCACACCAACGACGGCGTGGACGGGTTGCCCCCACGTCAACGTTTAACCCGGCGGATTGCGTGGGTCGGGACATATGCCGACGCGAGTACCCGACAGCGAGTTTCGAGACCGACTCGCCGCCGTGCGCGAGCGAATCGCCGACGCAGACGCCGACGCGGGAGTCTGGTTCGGCGCGACGAGCATCGAGTACCTGACTGGCTTCGGCCACATCCAGACCGAGCGCCCGGTCGTGCTGGCGGTGACCGACGACGGCGTGGCCCTGACGGTGCCGCGCCTCGAAGTCGAGCGGGTCGAGACCAACCCGCGCATCGACGCGGTGCATCACTACTTCGACTACCCCGGCGGGGAGCCAATCGAGACCGCCGCCGGGATGCTCTCGGAGTTGGGCGTCGAGTCGGTCGCGGCCGACGCCGACGGCGCGCCGGGCGTGATGGGCTACGAGGGGCCGAAGCTCTCGAACTTCGTGGACGTGGAGACCCAGAGCTGGGTCGATAGGATGCGGTGGGCCAAGTCCGACGCGGAGGTCGAGTTGGTCCGCGAGTCCGCGCGGTGGGGCAACCTCGCCCACCGCTATCTGGCCGACTACACGGAGGTCGGCGAGCATCCGGCGACCGTGAGCCAGCGCGCCTCGCTGGAGGCCTCGCGCGCGATGCTCGACACCTTGGGCGACGAGTACGTCCCGCGGACCCGCGGCGACGGTCCCGCGATGGCGGGGTTCATCACCGGCGAGCAGACCGCCCTGCCCCACGGCCACACCGCCAACCGGCGCTTGCGGGAGGGCGACGTGCTGGTCACGGGCGCGAGCGCGAACGTGGACGGCTATCGCTCGGAGTTGGAGCGCACGATGCTCCTCGGCGAACCGACCGACGAGCAGGCCCACTACTTCGAACTCATGCTGGAAGCCCAGACCATCGCCATCGACGCGCTCGGGCCGGGCGTCGAGTTGTCCTACGTGGACCAGCAGGTGTGGGACTACTTCGAGGAGCAAGGCGTGACCGACCTCGCCCAACACCACGTCGGGCACAACATCGGGCTGGGCGCGCACGAACCGCCGTACATCGACCGCGGGTGGACGACCCACTGCGCCGAGCAGGACGGCCGCGAGGAGGCCGACGCCGAGATGGAACCGGGCCACATCTACACCATCGAACCGGGCATCTACACCGACGAGTACGGCTATCGCCACTCCGACACCATCGCGGTCACCGAGGAGGGCGTGGACTGGCTGACCTACTTCCCGCGGGACTTGGAGTCGAACACGATTCGCGTGGAGTAGGGTTCTGATTGCTGGTGGATGGGCGTTCTCTGGTTCGCGTGTGCTTCTCTCGACGTTCTTCCCGGCGCGTGCGGGCGCGGCCTCCGGGCCGCGCCCACCGCGCGAGGGATGAGTAGCGCAACGCAGTGAGGCTTGCGAGACGCGAAGCGCCTCGCTGATCTGCGAACGTTGTTCGCAGACAACGCAATCGGATGGGGAGGCGTGTGGCCCGCGGTCGCGGTGCGGGGCGGTGCTGTGCGGAGACTCCGTTTTGTCGCCAACAGTTCGCTGTGCGGTTGCGGTGCGGTTCGCAGTCACGATTGCGGGGCGATTCGCGGTCGCAGTGCGCTTCGCGGTCCGCTTTGTAGCATCGAGAACCGCTCGTCTCGCCGAGTCGCCGGTCGCTCGCCGTCACCGTCACGCCTGCGGTACACCGACGCAGAGATAATTACACATTTCTAAAAAGGATGTCTACATTTTCAAAAGACGTACAGGGGCACTTCACCTCACCTCATCTCACCTCACCCCGAGACCTTCCTTCCACGAACGCAAGCTACGTAAGACATCCCTCCTAATCCGGACACATGACCGACTCGACGCGCCGTCGCTTCCTCCGCCGGGCGACGACGGCCGCCGCGACCGCCTCGCTCGCCAGCCTCGCTGGCTGTTCGGGCCTCCTCGCCGAGGAGTCCGCCCAAACCACGCCGGTAGACTACACGCTCCCCGAGGCGACCCCGAGCGCCGAGGTCCGGATGGGACCGGAGGGCTCGAACCGCTTCGACCCCCTCATCGTCCGCGTCGAGGAGGGCGGCACGGTCACGTGGACCAACGTCTCGCGGAACCACTCGGCGACGGCCTACGCCCCGGCGAACGACTACCCGCGCCGCATTCCCGAGGAGGCCGAGGCGTGGGACACCGGCGTTCTCCTCGGGAGCGACAAATCGGCCTCCCACACCTTCGAGACGCCGGGGGTCTACGACTACTACTGTACGCCTCACGAACCGCTCGGGATGGTCGCCACCGTGGTCGTCGGCGACCCCGACCCGGCGGACCAACCCGGCCTGCGACCGCCGAGCGACGAGCGGTCCGGCAGGGCGGCGTCGGAACTCGAAACGCTGAACGCGAAGGTTCGCTCCGGACTCGAAAAGTAGTGTTTCGGAAGCGCGGTCGGAGACGGGGCGGAGCTATCTTCCGATTCGAGCGATGAAGTCAACCGCACCGCCTCGGCCCGCACCGCGAACTTCCCCGCAACTGCACCGCGAACTTCCCCGCAACTGCACCGCGAACTTCCCCGCAACTGCACCGCGAACTTCCCCGCAACTGCACAGCGGACTATCGCCGACGCCTATCAGACCGCACGGCACCGCCCCGCACCGCGACGGCCACACGCCTCCCCAACCGACTGTGCGTCTCGGTCGTTACTCCCTCCGGTCGTTCTTCCCTGCGATGCTCGTCCCTCGCACGCCACGGCGCGACCACAAGGGTCGCGCCAGCGCGCGCCGAGCGGAAAGCGTATTCTGCTATCGCTTCCACAGCGTATCGACCCACTTCGACCGATTCAAGCCAGTTCGCACGAATCCGGATGCAGTGGCAGTCTCCTTCGACCTCTTCGGGACGCTCGTGGACGCCGACCTCCCCGCCGACCCGGCCAGCGCAATCGCCGAGGAGTTGCGAGCGCGCGACGTGGCGGTCCCCGACGACTGGGCCGCGGCGTATCACGAGACCCACGTCGATGCGCCCGAGGGCGCGGCGGTCCCGCTGATGGCTCACGTCAGCGCCGCCTTGGCGAGTCGCGGCGTCGCGGCACCGGGCAACGCCCCGCGCCGGGCGGTCGTCGCCGCCTTCGACCCCGCGGTCGAGACCCGCGAGGGCGCGGCCGAAGCCGTCGCGGCGGCCAGCGAGCGCGGCCCGGTCGGAATCCTCTCGAACTGCGCGGTGCCCCAACTCGCCCGCAAGACCCTGATTCGCTCGGAACTGGACCGCGAGGAGTTCGACGCTATCGTCACCGGCGTCGCCTGCGGCTGGGAAAAGCCCGACCCGCGGGCGTTCGAGACCTGCGCCGACCGCCTCGGCGCGCCAGTCGCGGACCTCGTTCACGTCGGCGACGACCCGGCGACCGACGGCGGCATCGAGGACTGTGGCGGCGAGGCGGTTCTCCTCGGCGACGTGTCGCTCGCCGAGTTTCCCGCGTGGACCGAGCGTCGCTGAGACCGAGACGGCGACCGCCGACCCCGCGCCGCCCACCGAGCGATTTACGTAGGAGGGCCGAGCGGTAGTAGCCAACCCAACGATGGCTGACGACGAGACCGGCGCGGACCTGCGCTTCGGCGGCAGGCGGATTCGGGCACAGACCGCGGACACGTTCCTCCAGAAGCTGAAGGGCTTGCGGTTCGCCGACTCGGGCCAGATGTTCTTCCGGTTCGGTTCGCCGACCCGGACCACCGTCGATACCATCTTCGTCCGGGACGTGCAGTACCTCTACTTCTTCGACGCCGACCGGACGCTGGTCGAGCAGGCGGAGCTGTCGCCCAACCGGTTCTACCGGCCGGACCACTCGTATCGGTACCTGCTGGAGACGTTCGAGGACCTCGGCGTCGAGACGGGCGACCGACTCGAAATCGTGGACGGGTAGTCCGAAACGGGAGCGAAACAGAAGCGAGAAAAGAGAGAACCGCAAGCGGTGGAGGGCCGAGCGTCGGCGGGGTGGAGAGCCGAGCGTCGGCAGGGTGGAGGGCCGAACGCCAGCGGGGTGGAGGGCCGAGCGTCGGCGGAGAGGAGGGCCGAAGCGTGCGGAGGAAACGGCGGAGACGCCCGCTCAGTCCTGCTGTCCGGCCGGAGCGCCGGTCGGCGACGCGGTCTCCTCGGGCGTCGAGTGGACGTAGCGCGACCAGACCGACAGCAGACTCGGCAGGACGAAGATGCTCACGACGAACGACAGCGACAGCGCGAGGACGACCAGCGCGCCGAAGCTCCGGAGTTGCGGCGAGGGAGCCAACAGGAGCGCGCTGAACGCGCCGGTCGAGGTCAGCGTGCTTCCGAAGAGCGCGCCGCCGGTCCCCGTCACCGCCTCGCGGAGCGCGCGGTAGGCGTCCTTCCCGCGGGACAGTTCGTGGGCGAACCGGTCGCTGACGTGGATGTTGTAGTCGATGCCCAGTCCGATGACCAAGCTCATCAACAGCGACGTGAACAGCGTCAGCGGGATGTCGAGCAGGTACATTCCGCCGACGACGAACGCGGTGACGAGCGCGATGGGGACGACCGTCACCGCGCCGAGCGTGGCGCTCCCCTCCGCGATGCGGTAGACGACCATCAGCATGGCGAACACCGCCAGTAGCGCGACGACCAGCGTCGTCAGGATGCTGTCGGCGGTCTGGGCCGACTCGGCCTCGTTGATGGTCGCGAGGCCGACCGCGGTCGCGGTCAGCGCGTCGCCGTCGCCGCCGTCGCCGCCGACTGCGGCCGCGATGGCGTGCATCTCGTCGGCTTGGGTCTCCAACTTCGCGTCGGGTTGGATGGGGACTATCATCCGGAGCGACCGGAACTCGCCGTCGGTTCGCTCGATAACCCGACTCGCCTGCTGGGGCGCGGCGTCGTAGAGCGCGGCGTACACCGCGTCGAGGTTCCGGTCGGGCACGCCGTCACCGTCGGTGTCGGCCTCGCGGAACGTCTCGGCAAACGCGTCGTTTTGGGCGGCGACCGACTCCATGACTGTCACCGGCGAGACGAACGGCACCGACCCCGACCGCTCGAAGACGGCTCCGCTCTCGGCGGCGCGTTCGCGCCCCGACCGGAGGCGTTCGAGCGTCCGCGGGTCGGTCACGTCGCCCTCCACGAGAACTTGGGAGGTGCGTCGGTCGCTCTCGTCAGGCGACCGATAGCGTTCGTTCACGAACGCGCTGTTGCGGTCGTAGTCGGTGGTCTCCCACGCGAGCGGACCGGGCAAGTCCTGTTTCCACTCGGCGATCTCGTCGTCGCCCTCTTGGAACGCCTTGCGGTCGAGTTCGGTCCACGCGAGACCGCTGGCCGCGCCCGCCACGAGCGCGAGGACGATGACGACCGGCGCGGCCTTGCGCGCGAGGTCGGCACCGCTGGCCAGCAGGGGTTCGAGGAGTCGCGTCTTCCCGAGCGACTGCTTGCGCCGGTCGAACCCGAACCGTTCGAGGAGGCCGTCGGCGCTCACCTTGAGCGCGGGCACGACCGTCACGAAGATGACGAACGCCGAGACGACGCCGAGCGTGATGCCGACCGCGAGGTCCTTGATGAGGTCGAACTCGTTGGTGACGTTCGAGAGGAACCCGACCCCGGTCGTCACCGTGACGAGGCCGACCGCGACCGCCACCGACGACAGCGCGCGGGTCATCGGTTCGCGGATGCCCTCGCCCTCGCCGCGCTCCTCGCGGTAGCGCATGAAGACGTGGAGACCGTAGTCCACGCTCAGGCCGATGATGAGGACCGGGCCGATGACGAGCGTGATTCCGGCCGGAATCTGGAGCCAGCCGAGGATGCCGAACATCCAGACGACCGAGAGGACGACGCCGACGAAGCCGACGATAACGTCCACGAGGTCCCGATAGGAGAACGCGAGGACGGCCAAGATGGCCGCCAGCGCGGCGGGCAGTATCAGCTCGAAGGTGTCCTGCTGGAACTGCTCGTTCGAGACGGTCCGAGCGTGGGGACCGATGGTGAAGTGGGTCCCGTCGTCGGTGGCCTGCTCGTAGAGCGCCCGCGTCGCGGGCGTGCCGTCGAATCGGCGACTGCTCGCGCCGTCACCGTCCTCGCCCGCGGACTGGGGCTGGAACTGGAACACCATCCGGCGACTGGTCGCGCTCGCGGTGCCGGGTTCGTACTCCTTGGGCAGAAGGTCGAGGAGGGCCGACCCCTCCGAGAGCGTCCGGGTCACGGTCGCCTCGACCTCGCTCTCGCTGGCCGATTCGAGCGCCGAAATCTGGTCGTTCAACGACGCCTCGCGGCTCCCGGCCAACTGCGTGCCGACGAGGGTCGAGACGCCGACGACGCCTCCTCGGTCGGGGAGCGCGGCGGCGACCGACTCGTTCTCTCGGACCGCCCGCTGGTAGCGAAGCGAGTCGAGCAGCGACTGCTTCGAGAGGACGTTCCCGTCCGGGTCCCTGACGTAGACCGCCGCTGGCCGCCCGCCGCTGTCGTTCTGCTCGGCGTAGTGGCTCTGGATGTAGCTCTGCTTCTGTGCGACGGTGGTGTCGCCCACGGCGTCGCCGCCGCCCGCCGTACTCCCCATCTGGAGTTGGGTCACGCCCGACCCGACTCCGGCGGTCAGTAGGAGCATGACGAGGACGACGATTCGGTTGTGGTCGGTGACGAACCGGGCCGACTTCTCGAAGAGGTCCTTCATCGTCCTCCTCGCTCGCTCCCGTCGGTCGCGGGTCGATACTCGTCGGTCGCAGGTCGATGTTCGCCGGTCGCGGGTCGATGCGCGTTCCGCCCGCCGTCTCCGCGGGGCGGGTCGGTCTCGCGTCGTTCGCAGTGTCTCATCGGTACACCGAACACTGGAGCCCCACACACCGTATAAAAACACCCACAGTTGCCAGCGGCGCAACTGCGGCGAAGATTTATATACTACGACGAGTCGAACTGCGTCAGATGCTCGACCTCGCTCGGGTCGGTCTCGTCGAAGGCGTCTCTGGCGATGACTCGCTTGTGAACCTCATCCGCGCCGTCGATGATGCGGAACTGCCGGACGTTCTCGTAGAAGTCCGCGAGCGGCAGGTCCTTGCCGATGCCGTTGCCGCCGCAGATCTGGACGGCGGTGTCGATGGCCTCCTGCGTGACGTTCGCGGTGAACGTCTTACTCATCGCCACTTCGACGCGGGCCTCCTCGCCCGCGGCTATCTGCCGGGCGGCGTGTCGCACCATCGACCGCGCGGCGTGCAGGCGAGTCTCGGTCTCGGCGATTTCGAATCGGAGCGCCTGCTTGTCCGCGAGTCGCCCGTCGAACGCTCGGCGCTCGGCGGCGTAGGCCTTCGCCACGTCGAGGGCACGCTCGGCCATCCCCGAGAAGCGCATGCAGTGGGTCAGGCGCGCGGGACCGAGGCGCTGTTGGGCGACGGCGAACCCGGCGTTCTCCTCGCCCAGCAGGTTCTCCTCGGGGACGCGAACGCCGTCGTAGCGAATCTCGGCGTGACTCGTCCCGGCGAGACCGCCGCCGAGGTGCGGGATGTCGCGCACGATTTCGACGCCGGGCGCGTCGGCGGGCACGAGGAGGATGGAACAGCCTCGATACGGGTGGGCCTCGTCGTCGGTCCGGGCCATCACCAGTAGCACGTCGGCCTCGCTCCCCTGCGTGGTCCACCACTTGTGGCCGTCGATGACCCACTCGTCGCCGTCCTTCTCCGCGGTCGTCCGTATCATCTTGGGGTCCGAGCCAGCGCCCGGATTGGGTTCGGTCATCGAGAACCCCGACTTGGCGTCGCCCGCCGCGAGCGGGCGGAGCCACCGCTCTTTCTGCTCGTCGGTGCCCACCAGTTCGAGCGTGTGCATGTTGCCCTCGTCGGGCGCGCCGACGCGGAGGGCCGCCGGACCGAGGAGGCTCCGACCGGCCGCCTCGAAGACCGGAAGCATCTCCCGAAAGTCCAGCCCGAGTCCGCCGTACTCCTCGGAGAGCTGGGGCGCGTACACGTCCCGCTCGCGGGCCAGCTCCTGTAGTTCCCGGACGGTTTCGTCGGGCACCGGTCCCTCGCCGAGGTGGTCGCGTTCGACCGGGACGACCTCCTCGCGAACGAAGGTCTCGACCCGGTCGGCTACCTCCCGGCCCCGCTGGGGGTCGTCGTAGTTCATATCCAAACCTCCGTGCAACGATGTAAAAGTATTTCCCCGATTTTGTTTCGCTCGTAAGTTCTATACGGCAGCTATCCGTACAATCGACGCAGAAGGCGAACGATGCGGCGAACGTGACGGTCTCGCGGCGGTCGAACCACGGTCGCGCGCCGGACCGCCGGTGGCGGACGAATGTGCGAGGACGAACACATGACAGACGACCGAGACTACTTCGAACGACTGGTGGACCGGAACGCGCTCGAAACGTACCTCGCGGACCGACTCGGCGCGGTCGAGGAGTACGCCGTCCGACACCACGCGGCGGGCCACTCGAACGAGACGCTGTTCGTGACGTGGGGAGACCGGGAACTGGTCGTCCGGCGGCCGCCGCCCGGCGAGACGGCCGACACCGCCCACGACGTACTCCGGGAGTACCGGGTGATGGACGCGCTTCAGGACACCGCGGTCCCGCTTCCGGGGACCGTGCTGGCCTGCGAGGACCGCGGCGTCCTCGGGAGCGACTTCTACGTGATGGAGCGGGTCGAAGGCGACGTACTCCGCGAGAGCGAACCCGACCGATTCGGAACCGCCGACGCCCGCCGCTGCGTCGGCGAACAGTTGGTCGATACGCTCGCGGCGATTCACGCCGTCGATTACGAGGCGGTGGGACTCGGGGAGTTCGGCCGCCCGGCGGGGTACACCGAGCGGCAGGTCGAGCGGTGGACCAAGCAACTCGACTGGGCGTTCGGGCGGACCGCCGACGAGCGAGCGGTGCCGGAGCTACGGGAGGTCGGCGACTGGCTCGCCGACGAGTGCCCGAGCGACCACGAACGCGCGCTGGTCCACGGCGACTACAAACTCGACAACGTGTTGTTCGCGCCGGGGACGCCCCCGGAACTGGCCGCGGTGTTCGACTGGGAGATGGCGACGCTCGGCGACCCGCTGGCTGACCTCGGGTGGATGCTGTCGTACTGGCGCGACCCCGACGACCCCGACCCCGCGACGCCCGACCTAACCGCGACGTTCATGGAGGCGGAGGGCTACCCCACCCGGCGGGAACTGGTCGCGCGCTACGAGCGCGCGACCGGCATCGAGTACGAGAACGACCGGTTCTACCGGGCGCTCGCGGTGTACAAACTCGCCGCGCTGGGCGAGATGTTCTACCGCCGGTACCTCGAAGGCAACAGCGACGACCCGCTGTACCCGAAGATGGAGCAACGAGTCCCGGACCTCGCCGAGCGCGCGAAGCGAATCATCGACGGCGACGAACCGCTCTGAGACGCCTCCGTTCGTCGTCTTCCTCTGTCGGGAGTCCGAGGAGAGCTACCCGCTCTCGTACCCGCCGTCCACGACCAGTCCGTGGCCGGTCACGTACGACGCGTGGTCCGACAGGAGGAACGCCACGCAGTCGGCGACCTCCTCGGGGTCGCCCAGTCGCTTGAGGGGGTACTGGTCGGCCATCTCCTCGCGGGCGCGCTCGGGGTCGTCCCGGCCGCCGAAGTACGTCTCGGTCATCGGCGTATCCACGAAGCCCGGACAGACCGCGTTCACCCGGACGCCGTGGGGTCCGGCCTCCTGTGCGGCCGCGCGCGTGAAGTTCAGTACGGCACCCTTCGTCAGCGAGTAGACCGACTGACCGGGGAGTCCGAGTTTGCCCGCGACCGAGGACATGTTCACTATCGAGCCGTGACCCTGCTCTTTCAGGAGCGGCAGGGCGGCGTGACAGCAGTTCCAGACGCCGTTGACGTTCACGTCCATCACGAAGTCCCGGACGCTCTCGTCTACCTCCTCGATGGACTGGCCGGGGTGGCCCACGCCAGCGTTGTTGAACAGTCCGTCCAGCCCGTACTCCTCGTGGGCGGCGTCGACGACGCTGGTCACCTGTGCCGGTTCGGTCACGTCGAGTTCGTGGGCCTCCGCCTCGCCTCCGCCCTCGCGGATTGCTTCGGCGACCTCCTCCGCGCCCGGCTCGTTCACGTCCGTGACGAGTACTCGCGCCCCGTACTCGGCACACCGTTTCGCGGTCGATTCGCCGATTCCCGACGCGGCACCCGTGACGAGGAGCGTCTTGTCATCGAGTCGCATATCTTGCCTACGCACCTCTGCGGTATAAATTTGGAACCCGTCGGCGTCGGCGCTCGGTCGGGCGTCGAGGAGCGAGCTACTCCGAGCGTCGTAAACCGCCCACTCCGAGTCGTCGTGAGTCGGCCTACTCCGGGCCGTCGCCGTTCAATCCCTCGAAAATCTCGGGGTCGGTGCCGAACTTCAACACGTTGTGGACGACCGAGTTGCGGATGTTCGCTATCACGTCGCCGTGTTCCTTGTAACACTCGTGAATCCAGCGCGACTCGGCCTCTCGGGTGGGAAACATCATCACCGTCTTCCACTGGTACTCGCCGTCCGAGAGGAAATAAAAGAGGGTGTGGGGGTCGTCGCGGATGTACTCCATCGCCTCGCGCCACCCCTCCGCGAAGTTCTCGGCGTCGAACTTGAACTCGAACAGCCCGAAGATATAGTACTCCTCGTTGGGGATGATGGCCTCCCGGAAGACGCCCTCCTCGCGCATCTCGCGGACGGACTCGCTCACGGTGACGTGAGAGACCTCGATGTCGTACTCGTCGGCGAGAATGGTCGTGAGGTCCCGCGACGAGAGTTGCGGGTCGCGGGTCAGTTCCCGCAGAATCGCGATGTCGCGGTCCTTGAACTCCCACGTCGGCGAGTCCGTTCGGTCGGTCATGGTGGTGGCTTTCAGCGACCGGGTTATGAGGATTCCCCTTCGGCGAGGAGCGAATCGGGTCGGTCGCCCTCACTCGCGTCGGCGGCCGGGCCGGTCACTCGGCCGCCTCCGTCGTCTCGCGCTCCCGGAGTTCGAACTTCTGGACCTTGCCCGTGGTCGTCCGCGGTAGCTCCTCGACGAACGCGACCTCGCGGGGGTGTTTGTACTCCGCGAGGTTGTCCAGACAGAACTGCCGTAGCTCGTCGGGGGTCACGTCGGCGTCCGGCACCGGCACGACGAACGCCTTCACGGTCTCGCCCCGGCGGTCGTCCGGAATCCCGACCACGGCCACGTCCGCTACGGCCTCGTGTTCGAAGAGGAGTTCCTCGACCTCGCGGGGATAGACGTTGTACCCGGCCGTGTTTATCATGTGTTTCTTGCGGTCCACGACGTAGAAGAAGCCCTCGTCGTCCCAGTAGCCGATGTCGCCGGTGTGGAACCACCGCGTCCCCTCGCGCTCGGTGAACGCCTCCTCGTTGGCCGCGGACAGTCCGGCGTACCCCTTCATCACGTTCGGCCCGGCGACGACCAACTCGCCCGTTATCTCGTCCAAGTCGGTTTCCTCCTCGTCCACCGGTCCCTCCTCGACCGGCGGGCGCTCCTCGAACTCCCCGTCCACGATTTTCGCCTCGACGCCGGGGAGCGTCTTCCCGATACTGCCGACCCGGCGACCCTGTTCGGGGTTGTTGAAGTGGGTCACGGGACTGGTCTCGGTCAGCCCGTACCCCTCGTACACCGTCACCTCGTATAGCTCCTCGAACCGCCGGAGGACTTCGACGGGGATGCCCGACCCGCCCACGCCCGCGAGGCGGAGCGACGAGAGGTCGAACTCCTCGGCGTTCGGTTGGTTGATAACGTCGTTGTACATCGCCGGAACGCCGTGCATCAGCGTGAGCTGTTCGTCTTCTACGAGCGAGACGGCCTCTTGGGCGTCCCACTCCGGGAGCGGGTAGTACGCCCCGCCGTTGAACAGCGTCGAGTTCATCACCACCGTCATACCGTAGATGTGGAACAGCGGGAGGACGCCCAGTTGCTTGTCTTCGGTTCGGATGCCGTCGGGCACGAGGTCCGCCGCCATTTCGGCGTTCGACGCGAGGTTTCGGTGGGTCAACTGCACGCCCTTCGGTCGCCCCGTCGTCCCGCTGGTGTAGGGTTGGACCGCCACGTCGTCGTCCGCGCGGTCCACGACCGCGGAATCGTCGGCGCGGTCAACGAGGGGGAACTCGGGGTCGTCGGCGAGGAACGCCTCGAAGTCGGTTCCGGCGTCGGTCTCGTCGCCGACGGTGACGACGCGTTCGAGGTCGGTGTCCTCGCGGACCTCTTCGACGAACGGCACGAGGTCCGAGAGCGTCACGACGACGCGCGCGCCGCTGTCGGACAGCAGGTGGCTTATCTCCCGCGATTTGTACTGGGGGTTCATCGGAACCACGACGCCGCCCGCCCGGAGCGTCCCGTGGAACGCGGTCACGAACTGGGGCACGTTCGGCAGGTAGACCGCCACGCGGTCGCCCTCGCCGATACCCCGGTCGGCCAGTCCCGCCGCGAACTGACCGGTTCGCGCCCAGAACTCGCCGTACGTTACGTCCCGTCCCCGGAAGGAGAGCGCAACCGCGTCCGGTTGCTCCGCCGCGACCGAGCCAATATTCGTGGCAAGGTTTGCCATGTACTTGGGTATCGTATTTCATCCTCTAAAGAGTTACCCTCGACAAAACCAATGTTTCCATTAGTCGCGGTATTATCTAACAGTCGTTGGCATATCTACCGGAATCCTTACGGTGGAAGGGGAACCGCGCTACCCGCCGACGGACGCGCCGCGGAACGCCGTTTGTTTCGCACGTACAGCTTTTTCACACATCGGGCACAACCCCGATTCGATGGTCGAGGCGTTCGCAGTCGCGAGTGGCAAAGGCGGGACCGGCAAGACCACGACCACGGTGGCGCTCGGGATGGCGCTTGCCGACGAGTACGACGTGACCGTCGTGGACGCCGACACCGGGATGGCGAACCTCCTCTTTCACACCGGCCTGACCGACGCCGACACCACGCTCCACGACCTGCTGGTCGCCGACCGCGACCCGGACGTGAGCGTCGCGGACGCCGTGTACGACCGCTTCGGCATGTCGGTAGTCCCCTGTGGCACCAGCCTCGCCGCGTTCGAGGAGGCCGACCCCGACCGACTCCGGGAGGTCGTCGCCGAACTCGCGGCCGACACCGACGTTCTCCTGTTGGACTCGCCCGCCGCGCTCGGCTCGAAGAGCGCGGTCCTGCCCGTCGTGCTGGCCGACCGCGTGGTCGTCGTCCTCCAACCGACGATTCCCGCGCTCAGCGACGGTCTCAAAGTACAGGAGTACGCCCACTCCTACGGCACCGACACCGCGGGTGTCGTCTTCAACAAGGTCCACGACCCCGACGAGGCCGCCGGGGTCGCCGAGAAGACCGACCGCTACTTCGACGGGCCGACGCTGGCGAGCGTCCCCGACTCGGACGCCGCCCGCGCGGCCCGCCGCGAGGGGGTGCCCCTCCTCGCGCACGCCCCCGACAGCGACGCGGCGCGCGCCTACCGCGAGGCCGCCCGAAAACTGGACGTGCGGTCGGGCGAATCGGACGCCGTGGCCGACCGCTTCCGGAGTGCGGTGATTCCTGACTCGCCATGACGACCGACAGCTCTCTCGATTCGGGCCGGTCCGACCCGCTCGACCGCTCGGATTTGCCGGACGGGACGCTCGTCCGCTCGCGGGTCGAATCGAACCCGGCCGCGCCGCTCGCCGCGGCGCTCGACCGCGAGTTGACGGGCTACGCCGTCTTCGAGCCGCAAGACGCGCTCTTGCTGGACGCCGAGGGGTCGGGCGTGGTCGCCTTCGAGGAGGGCGTGCCGCGCTTCGCGTACCACACCGGCACGGGCCGGGGCGGCCCCGCGGCGCTGGCCGACCTCGCGGTGCCCGGTCCCTACGACGTTGCGCTCCGGGAGACCGAGGAGGTCCCCGTGGCCTTCGCGTCGGCCGACCGGGCGGACGTGCGGGTCCCGCCGGGGCAGGTGGCCGAACGACTCGCTGGCGACCCGGACCTCGCCGAGCGAACGCGAGAGGTCGCGCCGCCGACGCGGGACGCCCCCGACGGCGATAGTGGCGAAGCGGGCGACCGGTCCGATGAGGGCTCGGCGGACGCGGGCGACGCGTCGCCGAGCGCCGTCGAGGAGTTCCTCGAAGACGAGGAGAAGATCGACGCCATCCAGCGGCGCGCCCGCGAGGAGGCCCGAGAGCGGGCCAGCGAGTGGGGGCTGGACGGGGAACTGGAGTGAGAGCGGACGGCCCGCCGGGGACGCTTCTCGTCGAGGCTCCCCGACGACCGGCGACGCCCCGCCAGCACTTCCCTCATCGAATTCGGACGGTCGGCGTGACGAACGACGCGCTAGGCGGGAGAGCCGAACCTCGAACGTCCGAGTGGTAGTTTGGCAGTCTTTCCGGATTGGTCGCCCCGCCGCTTCGTTCGTCGCTCCGTTCAGGACCGTCAA
Source organism: Halorussus salinus (assembly GCF_004765815.2). NCBI lineage: Archaea > Methanobacteriati > Methanobacteriota > Halobacteria > Halobacteriales > Haladaptataceae > Halorussus > Halorussus salinus. The sequence continues at coordinate 468,458 of NZ_ML974127.1, forward strand.
ACTATCAGCGAGGAGTCCCGCAACGCGGACACACCGGCGGTCCGTCGTCCGAGAGCGCCAGCCCGCAGGTCGGGCACTCCTCGTCGCCGTCGGGCGCTGTCATCTCCTCGACGACAGCTTCCGTGCCGTCCCGAACCGAGGAGATAGTCCCGACGCCGTCGGGAACCCCCACGGATTGCCCGTCGCCCGCCAGTACGCGTCGCGCGAAGCGTACCCGGTCGGTCGCGAACGACGGGAGTTCGTCGTCCTCCGCGTCGATTTCGGCGAGTTCGGGGATCGCCTCGACGTGAGCGTCCGACTCCCCGACGAGGGCCAGCGCCTCCGCCGCCCGGCCCCTAACGTACGGACTGTCGTCCGCCAGTCGCTCCCGGAGAGCGTCGTCCGCGTCGGCCAGCTTCCGGGGATGCTCACAGCCGACGACGACCAGCGACGTACAGAGGTGATAGCGGACGAGTTCCCGCTCGTCGTCGAGGTGGTCGGCCAGCGACGAGACCTGATGTCGGAGGCGACCGGGGTTCCCGAGTGCGACGAACGCCAGCGCCTTCGCTAACTTCTCTCTGACCTCGGGTTCGTCGAACGAGAGTCCGACGCGGAAGTCCGCCAGAATATCGGGGTCGCCGACCGTCTCGGGGGATTCGAGCGCGACGTAGCCCAGCGCCTCGGCGCACCGCGCCCGGACGTAGTAGAACTCGTCGTCGTCGGCCAGCCTATCGGCGAGGGACGCGACGACCGGGCGGACGACGCCCGGTTCCGCTCGGGCTACCGTGAGCAACAGTTTGGCGGTCGTCAGCCTGACCGCGCGGTCGTCGTCGGCGAGGAACGCCGCGAGCGGGCCAGCGAGTCCGTCGAGGACATTCGGGCGCTCGTCGGCGACGCTCCGGACCGACTGGAGGGCACGCTTACGCGTGGCAGTCTCGGCCGCGCCGAGTCGGTCGAGACACGACGCCGCCTCCTCGTAGCTCGCCGCTTCGAGGAGGTCGGGCAAGCGGTCGGGGGATGGCGACTGGTCGGGGTCCGTCATCGGGGCGTTCGCTACGTGGCTGTCTCTCACTACCAATAGTTCAATCCCGCGGTTCGGTACCGGCGACCGGACCGACACGAAGCCTTCGTACGCTCGTTCGGTATCGAGACGACGGGAAACCCGCGACGACGGAAAATTATTTGGGTTACCGAAGGAAGCAAGCGGTATGGACGCCCCCGAACTCGTCGAGACGCTGGAACGCTACGGGCTATCGCCGTATCAGGCCGCGGCGTACGTCACCGTGGTCGAGCGCGGGACGATGGCCGCCCAAGAGGTCGCCGACGCCAGTTCCGTCCCGCAACCCCGCGTGTACGACATCCTCCGAGACTTGGAGTCGGAGGGGTTCGTCACGACGTTCGAGCAGGACAAACTCTACGTGCAGGCGGTGGACCCCGAGGAGGCCCTCGACAGCCTCCGGGAGCGCGCCGCGGAACTCGAAGCCGCGGCCGACGAAATCACCGACCGGTGGCAACAGCCAGCGGTCAAAGAACACACGGTCAGTCTGGTCCAGCGCGGCCGGACCGTCTTCGAGAAGGCCCGCGACGAACTCGACCGCGCGGCCGACCACGCCCAACTGGTCTGCAAGACCGACCACCTCGAATCGCTCTGGCCGACGCTCGCGGCCGCCCACGAGCGCGGCGTGTTCGTGGACGTGACGCTGTACGACGTGGCCGACGACGAATCGCTGGACGAGTTCGACTTCTCGGAGATCTGCACGCACGCTCGCGTCCTCCGGCGGCCGCTCCGGTCGGAACCGTTCGGCGCGGTCGTGGACCGCCAGCGGGCCTGCTACTCGTGGCACCCCTCGACCGACGACGGCTACGGCATCTACGTCGACGACAGCGCCCACGAGAACATGGTGTGGAACTACATAATGAACCTCCGCCACGCCGCCGACGTTCACTACGTCGCCACGCCCTACGACCCGCCGTTGCGGTTCGGCGCGCTCCGGGACTGTCTCCACGTCGTGGAACCGCTCGTACGGGAGGGACGAACGCTCACCGCCGAAATCGAGGGCACGTGGGTCGAGAGCGGTCGGCGCTGTGAGATTTCGGGTACCGTCCTCTCCATCGACTATCCGGGCTTCGAGGAGGGCGAGTCGGCCACGCCCCTCCAGATGTTCACCGACGCCCGCCTCACCATCGACACCGGCGACGAGACCTACAGCGTCGGCGGGTTCGACGCCATCATCGAGGACGTGGAGGCGACGCGGGTCGTGATTACGGGCATCGAGTGAACAGGTGTCGCCGCTCACCGAACCGTTCGCTCGCTTTTCCGACGGCGGTTTCTCACAGTCGGCGAGCGGAAAGAGCGTCAGAACCAGTCCGGACACGGCCACTCCGACATCCCGAGCCGGGGCCGTCTCACCCGATTTGCCTGACGACCAACGTCAGCGCCATCTCCGCGTCGTCGGTCGTCACGCGCACGTCGAACGCGACCGCCAGCACATGCGTCTCGCCCGCGCGCTCCTGCACGACGACCCCCTGCTTCGCCTCACACGCGCCGAACTGCCGGTTCGGCCCGACGGGACAGTTCGCGTCGCTCCACGACGCCGCGGCCGATTGGTTGTACCCCACCTGATAGACGGTGCCCGACTCGACGCGCGAGGAGCGGAGCGCCGCTACCCTCGGCTCTAACTCGTCGCGCACTGCGGCCGCGGCCGCAGTGCGCTCGTCCCACGCGAACGCGCCGGTCGTCTCGCCCGCGGCGTCGTGGACCGCCCGCGAGAGGAGTCGCTCGGCGTTCCGGTCTGGCGCGTCGAACTCCTCGCTGGCGCTCACGTCCGCGTGGTAGCCCAGTTGCAGGTACGCGACCACGACCGGGGCGAGCGCCACCGCGACCAGCGCGGCGGCCGCGAGGACCAACTGGGCGCGCTCGCGGGGCACGGAATCGCTAGTATCCCGACCAGCGCCCGTCACGCGTACCACACCCAAATCGCCACGTCGCCGTGGCGGGTCGTCACGCTCGCGGCCCCGACGGCCACGCTGGCGGGTTTCCGGAACCCGACCGCGCCGTGGGGCGTCCGAACCCGGAACATGAGGTTGTCCGGGAGGATGCGCTCGACGCGCCGACGCAGGGCGTCGCGCTCGCGGTCGAACGCGTCGGGCGAGCGGACGACCTCCGAGAGCCGCGTCGCGCCGCCGTGGCGCGGCGGTTCACCGGCGAGGACCGTCGCGGCGTCCTCGGCGTAGAGGTCCAACTGCGCGGCCCGCTCGTCCGGCGGGGCGACCCCGAGCGCGAACCCCATCGCGACCGCGAGAATCAACACGACGCCGACGCCCGCCTCGACGACCGACAGCGAGAGTTGTGCCCTCCCGATTTGGTGATTGCTGTTACTCATCGACCGTCACCGCCAGCACCGCCTTGCTCGTCTCGGCGGGGTAGTAGGTCAGTTCGACGCTCCCGGTCGGGAGCGGCCCGTCGGTCTCGAAGGTCAGCGTCGTCGTCTCGAACCGCGAGAGGCGGACCTCGAAGCGCCCTCTCAGTCCGGACTCGTTCCGTAGAACAACCTTTTCATTTGCTTTCACAACCTCTACCTTGCTGTCTGTTGGCGGCGAGAGGTCGATTTCGACCCGCGACGAGCGACGGGGAATCGTCACGGCCGGGTCGTTCGCCGAGAGGTCCGGCATCAGCGTCGCCGCGGTCCGGCTCTCGACCAGCACGATGCGCCGAATCGTCGTCCCGCCGGTCGGGTCGCCCGCGCTCGCAAGCGTCCGGTCGCCGAGTCGGACCGTCACGTCGTAGCCGTCGGTGACGGGGAACAGCGTCCGGAGTCGAGAGGAGTTCAGACTCTCAATCGCGTCGTCGTCGAGGACGTTCGCCCGCGTCGTGACCGGCGACTCGGCCGCGACGAGTCGCTCCGAGAGCGCGACCGCGACCCGGCGCTGGTCGGCGTCGCGGTCGGCGCTCAGGTACGCGCGGTCGGCGAGGCCCAGACTCACGACCGTCACCGAGGTCACGACGAGGAGCGCCACCGCCAGCGCGGGCAGGTTCATCTGGCCGCGGGTCCGCTCGGCGCGGGTCATCGGGTCGGTCCCTCCTCGGCGGACTCCAATCTGACCGCGAGGCCGCCGGTCTCGTCGGTCCCGCGGACGACGACGACCGCTCGCTCGCCGCTCGACCACTCGCCCGACACCGATTCGACCGTCTCGGGGAGCGCGAGCGCGACCCGGCCCCCGACGCGCTCGTCGGGGTGGGCCAACACGAGCGACCGATTGTCGGTCCGGACCGCGTAGCGCGCTCCTTTGATGGTTCTGGGGAGCGACACCTCGGCGCGGACGCGGACCGCCCGAGCGTCGGTCGGCACCGCCTGCTGGACCCGCTCGGCCGACTGGGCCAGCACGCGCTCGCCGACTTCCGCCCCCGCCGCGGTCCGGTACTCCGGGACGACGCCGCCGTAGAGCGTCGCCGACAGGAGACCGACGTAGAGGACGACGATGCTCGCCTCCAGCGCCTTGCCGACGACGGGCGAGACGGCGCGGTCAGAACGACCGCGCCGCCCGCCTTTCGGCGGACGGCGCTCGCTATCCATTCCGCACCTCCACGTCCATCTCGTGGACGACCAGATAGGCCACGCGCTCGCCGGGGTAGGCCGCGACCACGCTCGTCACGCCGTCGCCGTCGAAGTCCCGCGTCGTCACGCTGGCGTTCCGGCGCTCGAAGTGTCGCCGCCACGCCTCGGGCGTCGCGGTCTCGATTGCGACCCGGTAAGTGCCGTTGCCGAGGAGACTCCGGCGGTGGGAGACCTCGGTCCGGAGCGCGACCGACGCGCCCCCCGACCCCGAGACGGCGACCGACCCGTTCAGCGCGGGCGCGCCGACGACGAGGACGCCCGGCGGGTCGGCGTCGTCCGCGTTGCTCGCGTCCGTCGCAGGAGCGTTCCGCGAGAGCGTAATCGGCGGTGGCGTCCGGACCTTGGCGTTGTCCGGCGGCCCGCGGACGATAGCGCCCGCGAGGAACGCGACCCGGCGGTCGCCCGCGGTGAAGACGAGCGCGTCGGTGCGCACCGTCCGGAGCGTGCCGGACTCGTTCAGCACCCGGAGGTCGCGCTCTTTGGTCTGCAACTCGCCGTCGGTAAAGGAGACCCGACCGCGGTGGACGCCGGTCGCCTCCACGGGGTCGAGCGCCGCGTCGAAGTCGGCGGCGACGCGCGCCGAGTCGGCCGCCGCGGCGTTCTCCTCGACTATCACGCCGATGCCCGCGGTCAGCGACCCGAGCGCGACGACGACCACGCCGAGGAGGATGGCGACGCCGACGACGTTCGACTGTGCATAATTAATAAAAATATAATATAATTCAATACACACAAAAGAAAACAAAAAAGTTATGCGCTATTAGCGAGTTTTGGATATATGGATAAATATAGAACCAATATAATAGCCGGAACTGTCATTTCAATTGCCTTGTTCCCTTTTTCGGGTCACGCTTTGATTGCTGCCGCTATATCTGGATATTTGCAAGACGAGAGTCATTCCAAGAGTTTTATTCAAGGATTTATAGTTGGAATAAATACAATAGTTTTTCTTCTCATATCTTCGATAATTGTGGAGTACCTTCAAGGGAGCATTTCTGATTTTTGGCTGATAATACATCCAATATTAAACACTTCTGGGCCAATTCTCGTATTTGGCGGCCTAGGCGGTTCCATTGGAAAATATATTAAAGATAATAAATAATTCCACAAAATAAAACAAAAGATATAAATTTACACAATATAACTTTTTGGTGGATGAGTAAAAATAACTCTACCCAGAGGCGGAAAGTACTCAAATCAATCGGTAGTGGCCTTGCTGTTGCCGGATTTGGTGCGTCAGGAACTGTAACAGCAGAAGAAAAAAGCCTTGAAGAGATATATAAACAGGCAAGAAAAATTCGTCAGAAAACTGGTGAACAGGAACAATTTGTTGAACATCTTCAAAAACATTGCACCGGAGTAGAAGTGACAACAAGCGAATTTACAACGAAGGCCCGTACGTCAGACGATGGGTCGGATGTTTCAACAGATAGAGTAAAAAAGCGACATATGGAAGGCCAATTGGTCTTAGGGGGAGACTATACCCATACAGTTGCTGACTACAGAGTAGACCTTGATGGTGGGTATGGAACAGGAGAAGGAAATGAAGATGCAGTGAGCATTTCGTGGAAGCCGAAAGATTACGACATGAATAACAGTGGAACACACACGGATAATGCATCCAATGTCTTGTTAAAACAATCTGGATTTAACGGAGCACTCTGGACTTTTGACGATTGGAACGCTTGTCACTACGGATGTGACGGTCTTTGGTTCTCTGTCGGTACAAGAATGAAACGACTTACAACGGACACGCCACGAAAGGTTCAGGCAACATATCAATCTGTATGGAGTGATACCACTGCTGTCACTGGAATGTCTGTTAGTGGAGACGGCACTGTCACAATGAGTGTTAGCACTACTTCAGAAGCCGATTACGAGCAAATACACCGAGAGGTAGATAGAGAATCATTCGAGACCAATCTATAAAATCTCGACTAATTCTCGTTCTTTGACGGTGTCCCGACGCGCCCGACGAACCGCGAGAGGGCGGCCGCTTGCAGGTCGCCGCCCCGCGTGGTCAGGTTGGCGTTGAACGCCAAGTCCGCCACGTCGTCGTCCAGCGCACCGAGGTCCACGTCGCTGGCGACGCGCTCTACCGCCTCCGGGAACGGGCGACCGAGGCTGACGTGGCCCGAGACGGCGTGAACGAAGTCCGTTATCTCGCGGTCCTTCGCGTCGTCCAGATTCGCCCGCCGGAGCGCGACGAGACCGACCGGCAAGGCACCCGCGACGTAGCCCAACAGTACGACGTTGACCGGCCGATAGCCGAACGTCCAGAGCGCGGCGGCGAACGCGACCGCCAGCGGCGCGAACACGACCAGCGCGCTCGCGGGATTCCGGAGCGCGCCGGTCAGGACCGCGAGCGCGCCGTCCGGTCGCTCGTAGGTCCGTCCCGACTGGTCGGGCGGCCGGAGCGTCGCCACAACCGCGGCCGCGAGGCCCCCGACGACGAGGATGAACGCCGCGCTCCCGTAGACCAACAGCCCCCGGACCGAAATCGAGCCGAGTGGCGTCCCAATCGTCCGGCTCAGGCCGGGCGCGAGGACGCTCATCACGGTCACGACGATGACCAACAGCGCCGGAAGCACCAGCAGGACGACGAACAGTTCCGCCAGCAGTTCGAGGAAGTCGCTGGCCTGCTCGCGGTCTCTGGCCTGCCGGTTCGAGAGCATCCGACTCTCCATCTGGAGGTACTGGGCGAGCGCGTCCGGTCCCTGCTCGGCGTGTTCGCGGAACTTCACGAGGAAGGGAGCCAGCGCGTCCCGCGAGGGCGTGTCGCGGGCCACGACGCGCAGGCCCTCGCCCAGACTCCCGGTCAGCGTCGCCTTGTTGAGCGCCTTCCGGAACGCCACCGCGGTCTCGCCGTAGGCTTCCTCCCGGTCGGCGACCTTCCGGAGCATCGCCGCGCCCTCCTCGTTGCCCGACGAGAGCGCGTGGAGGTACCGGACCGCGCCCGGTAGGGTTCGCTCGATGTTCGACCGCCGGGCGCTCGCGGTCCACTTCAGGTAGCGCCCGCCCAAGGCGACGGTCCCCCGCTTGCCCGCGAGACCGACGCCGACCCCCGCGGCGGCCGCCGCGCCGGTCCGCGAGACGGCCGGGATTCCGACCGCTTCGAGACCGGGCACCCCGCGCTGGAGGAACTGGGCGGCGGCCGCCAGCGTGGCGTCGGGGAGCGCGACCACGACGACGAACGTCCAACTCGCCAACAACGCGAAGGCGAGCCACGACAGGCCGTAGGTCCGCGAGAGGAGAACGTCGAAGCTCGCGGTCACGCCGGTCGCCCGGTAGTGTTTCCGGTCGGCGTCGTGGCGGGACCGGTCGGCGTGTCGGGAGAACAGCGCGTAGAGCGCCCGGTCGAACACCGAGAGCGTTCGGGTGCCGGTCGCGGTCCCTTTAGCGTCGGTAGTCTCGACGGTCACGCCGGTCGAATCGACTGATTTCGCTCCTTCGGGGTCGATGCCTCCGACCTGCTCGCCCCCGTCAGCGGCTCTCGTCACCGAAGCGTCCTCCTCGAAGCGCGTTCATGGGCGCTCCTCTATTCGTTCTGGTATTTAAACTCTAGTAATACAGTTACTCTCAGCGTGAATCAAACGGACTCGACTGGGGTACTCGTCGGCGGTGTCACCGTTCGTCCCGTCAGGCCTCCCGTTTCACGCGCTCGACAGTCGCGGCCTCGTCGTTGCGCAGGTCTGCGAGGAACGCGAACAGTTCTTGGAAGTCGTCCATCTCCTCGCGGGCCATGTACTGGACGTACCGGTGCTTGCGCTGGAACTCGGCCTCGACCTCCTCGACAGGCCGGTCGGTCCGCTCCGCGAGTCTGTCGAGGAACCGGAAGCGGCGGGCGTCCCCTGCCGCATCTCCGTTCTCCCCCGCATCGTTCGTCCCGCCCGCGAGGTGGAACTCGCCCTCGGTGTCGCGCCACGCGACCGTGTTCCAGTAGACCGTCGTCTCGTCTTTCTCGATTGCACCACACCGCGCTCGTTCGGTGTCGAGGTCGGCGAACTCCGGCTCGGTGAGGAGTTCCACGACTTCGCCCACGTAGCGTTCGCCGTCCACGTTCCGGGGGAAGACCACGAGGTCCAACTCCCGCAGGAGGTAGGGCGGGAGTCCCTGCTCGATGACGCGGTTCACCAACTTCTCCACGTCCTCTGCGTGGGTGGTCCCGATGATGCCGTGACCGGTGTTCAGACTCTCCGCGAAGGTCTGGAAGCTCGCTGGCGTGTTGATTTCGGCGATGACCTCCACGTCCGGATTGAGATAGTTGCACTCGGTCATCAGGTCGGCCATCGTCACGCGCTTGTAGTCGCTCTCGTGGTCCCGCGTCGTCAGCGAGACGCCGGTCTCGTGCGGAAGTCTGACCTCCCGCGACCCCTCGTCGATAGAAATCGGCCTGTCTCGGTACGGAATAAATGGCATATGCGAGTTCATGAGCGTCGTCTTGCCCGTACCGGTCGGCCCGGAGAACAGGACGACGCCGTGATGCTCGTAGGCCTGCCACAGCAACGTCACGATTTCGGTCGAGAGGCTGTCCGAGTCGAGCAAATCGACGGGCGTCATCGCCTCGGGGGCCTGCTTCCGGATGGAGATGTGCGGGCCGTCCTCGCTGATGACCCCGAGCGCGACCGCGGCGCGAATCGTCACCTCGTCGGGGACGCCCTCTGGCTGGAGATTCACCTTCGCGCTCGGGTTCGAGGCGTTCAGTTCCGTGCCGTCGCTGGCGGCCATCTGCGTGACGACGTTGGCGAAGGTCTCCTCGTCCTCGAAGGTGAGATTCGTGGGCGCGCGCTCGCCGTGGCCGATTTCCCGGCCTCTCGGCACCACCTTGATGCGCTCGCCGACCCGATTCGCTTCGATGTCCTCCAGCAGGTCGTCGCGGATGGGAACGGTCAGCTTTCCGTGGCCGACGAAATCCCGCATCACGTAGTACACCAAGTCCGAGAGGCGGTCGGTCGAAAAGCGGTGGTCCACGGGCGGCACCGCCAAGTCGTACTCCGCCAAGGCGGTCCGGACGCGATAAGTGGCGGCGTCGAACCACGCCCGCGTGTTCCGCGCCGTGAGTCGCCGCGAGAGGAACGTTCGGGCGCGCTCGCGGACGAATCCCGCGCGGTCCTCGACCACGCCCTCGACGTTGGTCTCCCAGATGCGGTCCTTGCACTCCTGAATTAGCTCCTCGTCGCCCGGCAGGAGGTCCGGTTCCAGCACGGCGTACTTCGTCGTAAAGGAGTCGTTGGCCAGCAGATGCTCGCGGTAGACGACGACCGGGACCTGAAACTCCCGGAAATCGACGGTGTGGGTCTCGACGCGCTCGCTGGCGAACCGCTCCAGAAACCGGGCGTCGGCCGGGCAGTCGGTGTCGGCGGGCGCGTAGTCGTCGGTGTGGACGACCAGATACTCGCCCGCGGTGTCGGCCACGTCGATGCCCTCGTCCAACGCCAGTGGCGTCAACTCGCCGAGACACCGCAGGTCCCGGAGCGCGTGGTACTCGACGCGCCGCCGGGCCTCGGGCGGCAGGTCGGTCAGGCGGTCCACGATGCGGCGGTACTTCGGGTCGAAGCCCGCGGCCATCCGCTCTTGGGCGGCCTCGCGGGTCAGCGGCCGCGCGAGGTTCGCGTCGGCGAAGTGGTCGAAGATGGCGTCGAGAGCGTCCCCGCCCGCGGGCGAGAGGTCGGGTTCCCGGACGCGGTAGTAGAATCCGGTGTCGGTCTCCTCGATGGTGGCGACGACGCCGGGGTGGAGTTCGTACTGCGAGCGGACCTCGGGCGCGTACCACGCGTCGGAGTCGTCGGGCGGTTTCGGCGACGGGACGCGACCCGACGGAGGGTCGTCGGTCGGCGAGTCGTCGGTCGGCGACTCGGCAGTCAGCGAGTCGTCGGTTGGCGGGTCGCCGGTCCCGTCGCCGTCGGCGGTTCGGCCCTGCGAGTCGGTCATACGACTGCTTCGTCACGCGATATAATTTAAAACTTAGTAATCGGAATACGGAATTTGTTGCGTGGACGACGCATAGGGACTGTGCGCTCCACACCGTAGAACCGTGCAGTCGGTTTCCTCCCAAAATTATCGTATTCCGGCACTTCGACCGTGAAATAGATGGACGAGTCGCTACTCGCCGACTGGGTGCGCCGGTCGCCGTCCCTCGACGCGATTCTCGATTCGAGCGCCCGGACCGCGATTTCCGACGACTTCGTACCCGACGACCTCCTCGCGGAGTGGCGCGACGTATTCGACGCCGACGCCGACTTCCGGGACCGACTCCGATTCGCGGACTGGACTCCCGAGGAGACTTGCGACCGGCCGAACCCTTCCGAAATAATATAAATACTATGGTTCAAAAACTTAAATTCGTTTAAGATATTTCAACAGATATACGTCTCGCGGCGAGCCGAAATACGTTCACAATGCCACGGCAATCCCGCCGTCGATTCGTACGGACCGCGAGCGTATCGCTACTGAGTGCCGCGGGACTCGGCGCGGCGACCGGCGCGAGCGTCGCCCAGTCGGCCAACGGTGAGTTCACCGCCGTCGAGGAGTCCCCGACCGAAAAGACGTTGTTCGGCGCGGTCACGACCGAGGGCGGTCCCGTCGCCGTCGGCGCGGGCGGCGATGTCCTCCTCCGAGGAGAGAACGGGTGGTCGAAAATAGTCGAGTACGGCCCTCAAGCCCGGAGTCGGCCGCTTCGCGGGGTCGCCGTCACCACCGACGGGAAGGGCGTCTGGTTCGTCGGCGGGTCGGGGGTCATCGGCGAGTACCGAATCGATACGCGGACGCTGACGAACTACTCGGCACCGAACGGGAAGACGAGTACGTGGGAGGACGTGGCGGTCGTCGGCGAGGCCGGGTCGAGCGAACGGCTCTACTTCGTCAACGGGTCGGGCGAACTCCTCGTCGGCGTCCGACAGGAGTCGGGCGCGATACAGTACGAGGAGGTGACCAAACCCGGCGGCGGCTCGACCATCCCCGGTATCGACTTCTACGGTCGAACGTCCGGCCACGTCGCCAGCACCAGCCAACTCGTCGCCGAGACGGGAGACGGCGGCACGAACTGGTCTCGAATCGGCATCGACTTCGCGGGCGGCGCGTTCTACGACGTGGCGAGCGTCGCGCCCGACGACGTGAACGTCGCTGGCGGCGACGGCATCGTCTACCGGTACGACGGCGCGCGCTGGACGCCGCACGTCGTGGACGACGACCGGCAGGCGATTCGCGCGCTCGACCGCGACGGCGAGGGCGGCGTCGCGGCCGGAGCCGACGGGAAGGTCTACGAACGCCAGTCCGCCGGAGAGTGGACGCGCTACCAGACGCCGACCGACGCCAAACTCAACGGCGTCGCCAGCGGTCCGAACTACGATGTCGCGGTCGGCAACACCGGTGCCATCGTGGAGCGCGTCGACGGCACCGACGACGGCGGCGACGGTGGCGACGGTGGCGACGGTGGCGACGGTGACGACGGACTGTTCCCCATCCTGACGAGTTCGACGACCGGTTCGCTGGTGACCTCGACGTTCGACACCACGACGACCGACTCGCTTCTGGACGGGGACCTCGACTCCGAGTTCCCCGTCGCCTACGACCCCGAGGCGGTCGAACACGTCGAGGAGGGCGAGTGGCTCGTCGGCGAGTAGTCGGTCCCCGTCTCAGTCCAGCGTCACCCACGCCAGAAAGCCGATGGCCAGCGTCTCCAAGACGTGGAACAGCAACATCGCTTGCCACGCGGGGTCGGGGACCTTCGTGCCGAACCAGACCGACAGGACCGGGTCGAGTTGGTAGAAGTAGAGCGCGAACCCGTTCTCGGCGAACAGGAGCGCGGCGAACACGACCATCCCGAGGGTGTGTTTCGACCGGACGCGCCGGTAGTTTCGAACCCAGACGCTGGCCAGCAGCGCGAGCAACAGCAGATTGAGTCCCGTGGCGACCCGCGCGAGGTCGATCCAGATGCTCATCGGTTCGACCTCCGGGTCGGTCGGGCGGGGCTGTCGTGGTCGCTCGGGTGTCGGGTCATGGTCATTCGAGTTGGGTGATGATGTCCTCGACGGTGTCCCAGTGGTCGCGGGTCGCCTCCGAGGGGAGGTAGACCGCGCCGTAGTCGTCGCCGCTGGACTCCACGAGGTCGTTCTCGACCAGCACGTCGAGGTGGTGTCGAATCGTGTCGTAGTTGAGGTCCAGTTCCTCTGCGAGCTGGTTGGGGTTCCGGGGACGCTCGTCTATCGCCCGGAGGAGCCGCGCGCGGTTGACGCCCCCGCGAGTCCCCGCCAGCACGTACCAGAGGACCTTCTCCATCACGCCTCACAACTCAAACCCGGTACGTAAGGCCACCGAAGCGGACCGACGCTCCTCGGCGGACCCGGCAGACTGACACTCCCGGCGGACCGACGAGACGACCGGCGGGCTACTGTTGGACGATGAACTGTCCGGCGATTTCCTTCACTTCGGCCATCGTCTTCGGTTCGTCCACGGCCTTCGGGAACGGCGACGAGAGGTTCAACTCGTTCAGGAAGCTGGCGTGGCGGGCCTCGACGCTGTGGATGCCGATGGCGGCCGAGAACACCTCGTCGTTCGAGACGGTCGGCGCGGCACCCTTGTACGCGGCGACGCCGGTGTTTTCGAGGGCCTTGGCGACCCCGAGGAATTCGGAGGGCGTCTCGTAGCCGAAGTCGTACTCGGCCTCCTCGACCGGGGTGCCGCCCAACTTCTCGACGGTCGCGGCGAGCGCGTCGACGTGGGCCGCTTCGTGGTCGCCGACGGTCTGCAAGTGACCGGGCACCTTCATCCGCACGTCGTCGGCGAACGACGAGAGGGCGTCGGCACCCATCAGTTCGTCGTCGCTGAACTCCTCCATCCCCTCGCGGTAGAAGGCGTTTTCGAGGTGTTCGAGCGTCAGCGCGTAGTTCAGCACGTCCACGTCGCTGGTGTCGTCGTCGGCCTTCCGGTCGGGCGTCGCGCGCTCCTCGGGCGGGTTCGTCTCGTAGACGCTCGGGTCCACCTCGCTGGTGACGAACTGGCCCGCGATTTCGAGGACCTTCTCGACCGACTTGGCCTCGTCCACCGCGTTCGGGTACGGGGAGTCCGAGTTCACGAAGTTCAGGAAACTGGCGTGGCGGGCCTCGACGCTGTGGATGCCCGCGGCCGCCGCCAGCACGTCGTTGCTCACGACTTTCGGGGCCGCGCCAGCGTACGCCGCGACGCCGGTGTTTTCGAGGGCCTTCGCGGTCGCGAGGAACTCGGAGGGCGTCTCGTAGCCGAAGTCGTACTCGCCTTCCGGCACGGGGTCGCCGCCCAACTCCTCGACGGTGGCGGTGATGGCCTCGACGTGGGCGGCCTCGTGGTCGCCGACCGTCTGCAGGTACGCGGGCACGTCCATCCGGACCTCCTCGCCGAACGACGAGAGGGCGTCGGCACCCATCAGTTCGTCGTCGGCGAACTCGTTCAGGCCCTCGCGGTAGAAGGCGTTTTCGAGGTGTTCGAGCGTCAGCGCGTAGTTCAGGACGGGCACGTCGGGGTCGGTCGGTGCCTCGGTGGTGGTCTCGTCGGTCGTCGTCTCCTCGGCGGTGGTCGTCATCATTTCGGTCATCGTCTCGGTTGCGGTCGTCTCGCTTCCGGTGTCGTCGCCGCCGCCGGTACAGCCAGCGAGCGCGACTGCGCCGAGCGCGGAGGCTCCTCCGAGGAACGCGCGCCGCGAGCGAGTCGAGTCGGTGTCGGACGAGTCGTCGGCCGAGGTCGGGTCGTTTCGGGTCATTGCTTCGCTTACGTCTACCCGCGACACGCTCATGAGTATTTTCGCAACTTTGACATAATTCCGTCCGAGGAGTCCCGGAGGTCCGTCCGAACTCTCTCCCAATTTCGTCCGAAATCGAACGCCGGGAGTCGATTCGGCGGTCGGGACGAGCGCGACGAGTTCGGTTCGACCGATTGCGACGAGGGAAATGTTTGAATAGGGGGAGGGTGAGAGAGGGGTATGCCGGACGAAGCGGCCGCGATAGAACGCTGTGCCTACTGTCGAGGGTACGTCCCCGTGACGCACGTCGATATCCCCGACCGACCGACGGACGCGCCGCTCCGGGCGCGAGTCGCAATCTGCGAAAAATGCCTCGGAGACGGTCTGTAGCGATGGTTCCGACGACCGAGGAGTCCCGGTCGCGGTCCGTCGGAAAATCGGTCCGTCGAAACGTCGCTCCCTCGGGACGCCCGGCCGTGCGGTGGCCGTCCTTCCGCTACTGAACCGCTTCCAACTCGTCGGTCAGGTACTTGCCTTCCCACTCGCGGCGGGCGTCGAGTTCTCGCTCGCCGCGGTTGTTCAGCGCGTAGAAGTTCGTTCGGCGGTCGCGCTGGCCCTTCTCGACGAACCCCTTGTCCACGAGCGTATCGAGGTTCGGGTAGAGGCGGCCGTGATGTATCTCTTTCTCGTAGTACGATTCGAGTTCGTCCTTGATGGCGAGGCCGTGCGGTTCGTCCAATCCGGCGATGACGTACAGGAGGTCGCGCTGGAATCCGGTCAAATCGTGCATAAATCTCTCCCCTCTCCTTCAAAGATATTCCGTAATCTAATAAGTGTTCGGGCGATTATGAAATAATACCGCTCTATTCGGTCCGAAACAAGTGTCAGACAATCGTCTGTGAATCGTCATTTATAGCTTCGAACTGTCCATTCTCGGCGTACGCTCGCGCTCGTCGTCCGGTAATCTCCCCGATAGCGTCTTCTCAAAAATACTATACGGTGTCGTGTCGATGAGCCAACCATGCCAGCAATCGAGACCGAAGGGCTGACCAAGCGCTTCGGGAGCGTCGTCGCGGTCGAGGAGTTGAACCTCACCGTCGAGGAGGGCGAGGTGTTCGGCTTCCTCGGCCCGAACGGTGCGGGCAAGTCCACGACCATCAACGTCCTCCTCGACTACATCAGGCCGACGGAGGGCACCGCGACCGTCTTGGGCCACGACGCCCAAGACGAGACCCGCCAGATTCACGAGCGAATCGGCATCCTTCCGGAGGGGTTCG
The DNA here is from genome assembly GCF_004765815.2 of Halorussus salinus. NCBI lineage: Archaea > Methanobacteriati > Methanobacteriota > Halobacteria > Halobacteriales > Haladaptataceae > Halorussus > Halorussus salinus. The sequence continues at coordinate 484,042 of NZ_ML974127.1, forward strand.
ACCTCTACGACCGCCTCACGGGGCGCAAGCACATCGAGTTCGCGGTGGACTCGAAGGGGACCGACGACGACCCCGCCGAGATTCTCGACCGCGTGGGACTCGAACCGGAGGCCGCCGACCGCAAGGCCGGAGGCTACTCGACCGGGATGAGCCAGCGACTCGCGCTGGGGATGGCGCTGGTCGGGGACCCCGACCTGCTGATTCTGGACGAACCGTCGTCGGGTCTGGACCCCAACGGCGCGCGCCAGATGCGCGAGTTGGTCCGCGACGAGGCGTCGCGCGGGACGACCATCTTCTTCTCCAGCCACATCCTCGGGCAGGTCGAGGCGGTCTGTGACCGTGTGGGCATCATGAACGACGGTCGCCTCGTCGCTGAGGACACCATCGAGGGCCTGCGGGAGTCGGTCGGGTCGGGTTCGACGCTCGAACTCACGGTGGACCGCGTGCCCGACGACCTCGACCTCGGCGGCATCGAGGCGGTCAACGACGTGACCGCCAGCGGGACCTCGATTCGCGTGACGGTCTCGGATTCGAGCGCCAAGTCCGCAATCATCAACCGCGTCGAGGAGCAGGGCGCAACCGTCACCGACATCTCGACCGCGCAGGCCTCGCTAGAGGACCTGTTCGCGGCCTACACAACCGAGGAGGCGACGGCATGAGTTGGCTCGTCGTCGCTCGGAAGGACTTCGAGGACGCGGTGCGCTCGCGGCTGCTGTGGGCCATCACCGCCATCTTCCTGCTGTTCACCGCGGGCGCGGTGTACGTCCGGAAGGCAGTCCTCCCGGACGCGCCCGGTCTCCCGAGCGCCACGCAGTTCCTGACCGCGCCGTCGTCGCTCGTCATCCCGCTGGCCGCGCTCGTCGTGGCCTACCTCGCCATCGCGGGCGAGCGCGAGTCGGGGAGCATCAAGATTCTGCTGGGCCTGCCCCACAGCCGCGCCGACGTGGTGTTGGGCAAGCTAATCGGCCGGACCGCGGTCGTCACCGCGGGCATCGTCGTCGCGTTCGCGGGCGCGGCCGTCACCCTGCTGGCGCTGTTCGGCGAGTTGCCGGTCGTGGACTTCGCGCTGTTGACCCTCGTCACCGTCCTGTTCGGACTCACCTACGTCGGCATCGCCATCGGAGCCTCGTCGTTCGCGGCCACTCGCTCGCGGGCGATGGCGCTTGCCATCAGCGCGTTCTTCCTGTTTCAGGTCCTCTGGGACATCGTACCCTTCGGCGTCTACTATCTCGTCGAGGGGAGCCTCCCGAACCCGACGAGCGCGCTTCCCGCGTGGTACTACTTCGCCCAAATCGTCAACCCGAACACCGCCTACACTCGCGCGGCCGAAATCGTGTTCTCGGGCGTCGGGCCGTACGTCCCGGCGGAGACGCTGGCCGGGTCCGGAACCCCCTTCTACGTCCAGAACTGGTTCGGACTCGTGGTGTTGCTCGTCTGGCTGGTCGTCCCGGTCGCGCTCGGCTACTGGCAGTTCCAGCGAGCAGATATCGGATAGTCGAATCTAAATTTTTCTCTTTCGTCAAAATCATTAAACCGTGCCCCGACCACTGTCGAGTCATCCATGCGCCCGACGCTCCTCGCCGACTGTGCGGCCCGGTCGCGGCCGCTGACCGCGACGCTCGACCCGACCACCGATGGCTCGCTCCCGCCGGAGTTCGACCCCGACGACCTCCTCGCGACGTGGCGCGACATCTTCGACGGGGACGACGAGTTTCGGGAACGACTCGACCTCGCCGACGAGAGCGTCGAGAGCGTCGAGAGTGTCCGCGAGCATCTTCGTGACGCTGGCTCGGGTTCCGGGACGCCCGACTCCGACGACTCGATTCCCGCGGCGCTCCGGACCGCCGAGGAGGTCGCGGACCGTGCGGTCGAACTCGACGCCGAGGCGGTCCGACCGCTCCGCGAGCGCCACGCCGACGCGCCGTTCGTGGACCTCCTCGGGCCGCTGGCCGCCGCGGTGTGCGAGTCGGTGTCGCTCGACGCCGACCACGACCCCGCGGCCGTCGAGTCGCTGGAAGATTGGCTGTTCGAGCGACTGACGACCACGTTCCAGCATCCCCTGTTCATCCTGTTCAAAACTCACCAACAGCGCGAGTACCCCGACACCGACTTCTCGGCGGCGACCGATTTGACCGCGGTCTACGACGAGTTCGTCGCCGACGTTCGGAACGCCGACTACGAACCCGTCTTCGAGGAGTACCCCGTCCTGCTGGAACTGCTCGGGGTCGTCGCCGACCAGTGGCGCGGGATGGTCCGCCGACTCGACGACCGACTCGCGGCCGACCGGGACCTCCTCTCGCGGACGTTCGGCGAGGGCGACGACGATGGCGACGACAGCGACGGCGAACCACTCGGCCGACTGCGCGACGTGGCGACCTTCTCGGACGACCCCCACGGCGAGGGCGAAATCGTCCTCCGACTCGACTTCGAGTCCCGCTCGGTCGTCTACAAGCCCCGGTCGGTCGGCGGCGAGGCGGCCTTCGGCGACCTCCTCGACTGGACGAACCGCCACGCCGACGTTCCGGACCTGTACGCGCCGACCGCGCTCGACCGGGGTGACTACGGCTGGATGGAACACGTCTCCCACCGCCCCTGCGACTCGGCGGCCGCGGTCGGCCGATACTACGAGCGGATGGGCGCGCTGACCGCGCTGGCGTTTCTCCTCGGTTCGACCGACCTGCACCACGACAACCTCGTGGCGATGGGCGAACACCCCGTCATCGTGGACCAAGAGACCGTCCTCTCCCCGCGAGTCGGCTCCTCGAACAAGCCGGTCTCGCCCGCGATGGACTCGCTGTTGGGCGAGTCGGTGCTGAACACCGTCCTCATTCCCTTCACCGGCGAGACTGGCGGCCCGGAGGACGACCAGACGACCGGCGGGCTGACCGACCTCGCCGACGAACAGCGCCGGGAGAAGCGGCCGAACTTCCATCACCCAAACACCGACGCGATGGAGTTGACTTTCGACAAGCCCTACCGACCCGGCGGCCGGAACCTCCCGCGGTTCGACGGCGAGGTCAGAGGAGTCTCCTCGAATCTCGCCGAACTGAAGCGGGGGTTCCGGGCGGTGACCGACGCGATACTCGCCGACCGCGAACGGTTCCTCGCTCCGGACGGACCGCTCGCCGCCTTCGAGGAGTGCCCGATACGCTACCTGCCGCGGCCGACCAGCCACTACGCCTCGAAGCTCTCGGAGAGCCTCTACTCGTCGCAGTTGCGCTCGGGGACCGCCCGGTCGCTCGCGCTGGAGTCGCTGTACGCGATATTCGTCCCGCGCGCCGACGACGAGGCCAATCTCTGGAAGCTCGTCTCGACCGAGAAAGACGCCGTCCGGCGGCTCACGATTCCGCGGTTCACGGTTCCGGCGACCGGCCGCGAACTGCGCGACGGGCGCGGGAACCCGCAGGGCGTGACCGTCGCGGAGTCGCCGCTCGACCACGCTCGCCGCCGCGTCTCGGAGTTGGACGACCACCGCGTCGAAACTCAGCTTCGACTCGTGGACCTCGCGTTCACCGGGGCGACGGTCTCGGACCCCGTGGCCGCGCCCGACGACGACGAGAACTCGATAGTCGCCGCGGACTCGCCCCGAGAGGTCGTCTCGAACGTCGTGGCCCGGATAGACGACGCGACCACGCGCTACCCCGACGGGAGCCTCCGGTGGGCGGAGCTGGCGCGGTCGTCGCCGACCGGTCAGTTCAGCGTCCGGGAACCGACGCTCGACCTCTATCGGGGCCACGTCGGCGTCGGTCTCTTTCTCGCGGCGGTCGCCGCGGTCCGCGACGACGACGACCTCGCCGACCGGAGTCGGCGAATCCTGCGACCGGTCCGGTCGGCGGTCGAGGAGAGCGGCGACGGGACGGACGGGAGCGACGACGATGCCGAGGAGGTCGCCCGGTTGGGCCTCGGCGGGATGGACGGCCGGGGGTCGGTCGCCTACGGTCTCCTCGTCGCGGGCGACCTGCTGGACGACGACGACCTCGTGGCGAGCGCCCGGACTGCCGCGGGGCTGACGACCCGCGAGGAGATAGCCGACGACCGAACGCTCGACGTGATGGCCGGGTCCGCGGGCGAACTGCTGGCGCAGTTGGCGGTCCACGAGCGAACCGGCGACGAGGCCGCCCTCGACCGCGCGCGGTGGTGTGGCGACCACCTGCTGGACGCCGCCGTCGAGACCGACGCGGGCTACCGCGTGCCGACTGCCGGGGACGGCGACGACGCCGACCGTCGGTTCGCCTTCGCGCACGGCGTCGGCGGCGTCGGCTACGCGCTCGTGAAACTCGCAGAAGTCACCGGCGAGGAGACCTACGCCGAGGTCGGACGCGACGCGCTCGCACTCGACGCCGAGTTGTGGCGACGCGACGGGAATCGCGCCGGGAGCGACGAGAATGCGACGATTTGGGGCTGGTGCAACGGCGCGGTCGGCGTCGGTACCGGTCGCGTGGCAGTGGCCGACGCGATGGCCGACGAGGACGGTGCTGTCGGCGAGGAGGACGCGGTTGGCGAAGGGGGCGCGGTCGGCGACTTGGGAGACCTCTCGGTCGTCCGCGAGGACCTGCGACCCGACCCGAGCCGCGAGGACTCGCTGTGCTGTGGGTCGGCGGGTCGGGCGCTGTTCCTGCTGGACGCGGGCGAGGTAGTCGGCGACTCGTCGCTCGCGGCCCGCGGCGAAGCCCTGTTCCGGCGGACCTTGGACCGCGGCCAGCGCGAGGGTCGGCTCCGACTGTCGAACCACCTGCCGATGCTCCCCCGCCTCGGACTGTTCACGGGTATCGCGGGCGTCGGCTACGTCGCGCTTCAGTTGGAAGCGCGCGAGGCGGACGTAGACGTGCGACTGCCGAACGTGACGCGACTGGAGTGAGAAACGGCTTCGTCGTGGTCTCGGCGAGTCGAGGGGGAGCGAACCGAGGAGAACTCCTCGGCGGTTCGACCGCGGCTCAGAACTCCATCTCGTCGTCTTCGCCCGAACTGCCACAGATGGGGTCGGTCGAGAGGTAGCAGTTGGTCTCGCCGATGACGGCGCGGTCGTCGGTTTCGGTGTGGGACGGTTCGTACTGCGATTCGAGCGACTGGCTGATGTCTCGTGCCATTGCGTCTCAATATTGAGGTATGTTATCAATAAAAGTTTTTGCTAGCTATCTAGATTAAAATATCTTGTCGAGGGAGAGAACCCATCCGCGTCGCTCGCACGGACTCCGATTTCCCCCGCGGCGTCGCCCCCGCCGATTCGGACTACCGCAAACACCAGTTATTACCGCGTGTAGCGCCACTCGAACCGCATGAACGACCGACGAGACTACCGTTCTCCGGGAGGCCACCGACCGTGACCGACCGAATCCGCGTCGGCGCGGACGTGGGCGGCACCTTCACCGACGTTGCGTTGTTGACCGCCGACGAGCGCCTCGTCACCGCGAAAGTCCCCTCGACCGACGACCAGAGCGAGGGCGTCCTCGACGGCATCCGGAAGGCCTGCGAGACGGCCGACCTCGACCCCGCCGCCATCGACGACTTCTCGCACGCGATGACGGTCTCGACCAACGCGCTGCTGGAGTCCGACGGCGCGCGGACCGCGCTCGTCACGACCGAGGGATTCCGCGATGTGCTGGAAATCGGCCGACAGGACCGCCCCGCCCTCTACGATTTGGACGCCGAGAAGCCCGACCCGCTGGTCCCGCGCCGCCGACGCTTCGAGGTCGAGGAGCGCGCGACGCCCGAGGGAATCGACCGCGTTCCCGACCCGCAGGACGTGCGCGACCTCGCGGACCGAATCCGCGAGACCGACGCCGAGAGCGTCGCGGTCTCCCTGCTCCACGCCTACGCCGACCCCGGCAACGAGGAGACCGTCGCCCGAATCCTGCGCGACGAGTTGGACGCGCCGGTCTCGGCCTCCCACGAACTCCTCGCGGCGTTCCGGGAGTACGAGCGCACCGCGACGACCGTCGTGGACGCCTACGTGACGCCGAAAATCGACGCCTACCTCGGTCGATTGGTCGAGCGCGCCGAGTCGGCGGGTCTCCCCGCACCGCTCGTGATGCAGTCGAACGGCGGCATCGCCGACGCCGCGACCGTCCGCGAACACGCCGTGACGACCTGTCTGTCGGGTCCCGCCGCGGGCGTGGTTGGCGCGGACGTAACCGCGAGGCGAGCGGCCGCGAGAGACGACAGTGCGGACGCCACGTCAGAAGGAGCGGCGGACTCGTCGGGCCTCGTCACGTTCGACATGGGCGGGACCTCCAGCGACGTGAGCCTCGTCCGTGACGGCGAGGTTGAGCGCACGACCGAGGCGAAAATCGCCGACCGGCCGGTCGGCGTCCCGATGGTGGACGTGACGACCGTCGGCGCGGGCGGCGGGAGCGTCGCGTGGGTGGATGCGGGCGGCGCGCTCCGCGTGGGGCCACGGTCTGCGGGCGCGACCCCCGGTCCGGCCTGCTACGGGAAGGGCGGGACCGAACCGACCGTCACCGACGCGAACGCGGTGTTGGGGTATCTCGGCGGCGACACCGCGCTCGGTGGCGAACTCTCCCTACACCTCGACGCGGCGCGCGAGGCGCTGGCGGACCTCGCCGACGAGGCCGACCTGTCGGGACCGGTCGAGGCGGCCCGCGGCGTCTACCGCGTGGCGAACGCCAACATGACCCGTGCGGTCCGGGCGGTCACGGTCGAGCGCGGCCACGACCCGCGTAACTTCGCGCTGGCGGCGTTCGGCGGCGCGGGACCGATGCACGCCGCGGCGCTGGCCGACCGCCTCGACGTGGGCCGGGTCGTGGTGCCGCGGGCCTGCGGCGTCCTCTCGGCGTTCGGCCTGCTGGCGGCCGACGAGACCCGCGACGCGGTTCGAACCTACCGGACGCCGCTCGCCGACGCCGATTCCGAGAGCATCGAGGAGGTCCTCGGGGAACTCGCCGACGAGGCCCGCGCGGACCTGCGGAACCCCGACGCCGCCGCAATCGCCCGAGAGGCCGACCTCCGGTACGCGGGCCAGAGCTTCGAGCTATCGGTGGCGGTCGGCGACGAGTTCGACCCGGCGGGGATGGCCGAGCGGTTCCACGACGTTCACGCGGCCTCCTCGGGCTACCGGATGGACGAGGAGGTCGAACTCGTCGGCCTCCGGGTGCAAGCCACCGTCGCGCGCGAGACGCCCGCGGTGGCCTACGAGAGCGCGGGCGAGGCGCGCGTCGGCGAGCGCGAGGCGACCTTCGGGGGAGAGGTCCGCGAGACGCCCGTCTTCCGCCGGGAGGCGCTCGCGGCCGGGCGCGAACTCGCGGGACCCGCAATCTGCGAACAGGACGACAGTACTGTGGTCGTGCCGCCGGAGTGGCGCGCCGAGGTACAGGCCGATGGGACGCTGGTGCTGGAACGGGAGGGCGAAAAATGACCGATACCGACGATACTGACACCACCGACGACGCCGACACCACCGACGACGCCGACATCGACTCCGTGGAACTCGAAATACTCCGGAATCAGTTGGAGAGCGTCGCCGAGGAGATGGGCCGCGTCCTGATTCGTGGCGCGTACTCGCCGAACATCAAGGAGCGCCGGGACTGCTCGACCGCGCTGTTCGACGCCGCGGGCCGGATGGTCGCGCAGGCCGAACACATCCCGGTCCATCTCGGCGCGATGCCCGAGGCGGTCGAAGCCGTGCTGGACCGCGACCCCGAACCCGGCGACACCTTCGTCGTCAACGACCCCTTCGCTGGCGGGACCCACCTGCCCGACGTGACGCTGGTGTCGCCGCTCGCGCCCGACGAATCCGACGGCGAAATCGTCGGCTACGCGGTCTCGCGCGCCCACCACGCCGACGTGGGCGGGATGAGTCCCGGAAGCATGCCCGCCGGTGCGCGAGAGATTTATCAGGAAGGTCTGCGCCTCCCGCCGGTCCGCCTCGTCGCGGGCGGCGAGGTCGTCGAGGACGTGCGCGACCTCCTGCTGGCGAACGTCCGGACGCCTGACGAGCGCCGCGCGGACCTGCGCGCCCAACTGGCGGCTAACGACCGCGCCGAGGAGCGCGTCGGCGAACTGCTGGCCGACCACGGCGACCGCCTGCTGGCGGCGTTCGACGCGGTGAGAGACTACTCCCGCGAGCGCGTCGAGACCGAACTCCGAGCCCTGCCGGACGGCCGGTACTCGGCGACCGATTTCTTGGAGGGCGACGGCGTGAGCGACGAGGACGTGCCCGTCGAGGTGACGGTCGAAATAGACGGAGCCTCACTATCTGTCGATTTCGCGGGCACTGCCGACCAAGTGGCGGGCAATCTCAACGCGCCGCTGGCGGTCGCCAAGAGCGCGGTCTACTTCGTCGTCCGGTCGGTCACGGACCCGGAGATTCCGCCGAATCACGGGTGCTACGCGCCGGTGTCGGTCAGCGCGCCGGAGGGGTGTCTGCTGAACCCGTCCGCGCCCGCCGCGGTGGTCGGCGGCAACGTCGAGACCAGCCAGCGCGTGACCGACGCGGTGTTCCGCGCGCTCGCCGAGGCGGTGCCCGACCGCGTGCCAGCGGAGGGACAGGGCACGATGAACAACCTCATCGTTGGTAGTCGGTCCGGCAACTTCACGTACTACGAGACCATCGGCGGCGGGTCCGGCGCGCGCCCGAGCAAGGACGGCATGGACGGCGTGCAGGTCGGGATGACCAACACGCTGAACACGCCGGTCGAGGCGCTGGAAGCGGAGTATCCGCTCCGAGTCGAACGCTACGCGCTCCGGTCCGACAGCGGCGGCGACGGCCGCCACCGCGGCGGACTGGGACTGGAACGCTCGGTCACGGTCGAGGAGGCCGCCACCGTCTCGCTCCTGACCGAACGCCGCCGTCACGCGCCCCAAGGTCGGGCGGGCGGCGAGGAGGGCGCGCTCGGGGCGAACCTCCTCGGCGGCGAGCGCGTCGGCGCGAAGACGACCCGCGAGGTCGAGGCCGGGACGACCGTGACGGTGCTGACGCCGGGCGGTGGCGGCTACGGCGACCCGAGCGAGCGCGATTCGGACGCGAGAAAGCGCGACCGCGAGGACGAGAAGGTCGGCGACCGCGAGTAGTCGTTGAAGCTATCATTTTCGTTCACCAGCGAACGCTCGGCCAATCACCCGCCGTTTGGGTGGACTGAAAGGGGCCGCACGCTCGCGTGCAGTGTAGTCGTCTGACCGACCGCTATCCGGAGCGAGCGGTTGCGCGGCGCTTCGCGCCGGATTTGCGAGCGGTGGAACCGCGAGCAAGGGAGCGGAGGATATGTCGGTCAGCGACCGCGAGCGTGCGGGGGCTTTCTACGACCCCGACTCCGACTCCGACCTCGACTCCGACAGCACCGACAGCACAGACGACGATTCCGGAGGCTGAGAACGCAACAACGACAGCACAGCCACGGACTCCGACGACCGAGACCGCAATTGTGACTTCGAGTCCGACGACCGAGACCGCATTGCGACTTCGAGTCCGACGACCGAGACCGCACCGCCGACGACGACGGAACCGACTCGGAGACACCCGAATAGCCACCGGAAGGCAGAACCACTAAGTTATCAATCCTGCAACCTACCCTCGTGGACCGTGATACCGTACGCCCCGTCGTACTCGCGCTGTTGGCAGTCGTCGCTATCGGCATCGCCGCCGCGACGCTGAACTCCGCGGTCGTCACCGACGGCTCGGGCGGGTTCGGCGTCGGCCAGCCGAGTTCCGACGCGGGCGCACCGAACGGCAGTCAGCCCAGTTTCGAGTTGGGCAACCAGTCGTCGAGCGGCGATGTCGGGCCGCCGCTGGACCTCCCGTGCTACCCGGTACTCGATACGTGGTGGGCCATCGGGCTTCTCCTCGCGGGGTTCGCGGGCGGCGCGTACGTCGCCTACCGGCGACTCGGGGGACTCGGCGTCGTCGCCTACGCCGGGCCGGTGGGCATCCCGCTCCTGTTCGCGCACGCCATCCTCACCGTCTGTAGCGACCCGGCACCGGAGGCGACGAGTGCGTTCTTCGACCGAGGGAACGTCTCGCTCGTCCCCGAGGGCGGGAGCGGCGTGCCCGGCGGTTCGACCGGGACGAGCGTCACCGACCCCTCCATCCTCCTGCTGGCCGGACTCGGGGTCGCGCTCGTGGCCGCCGTCGCGCTCCTGTTCGTCTCCTCAAGCGGCGAGGAGCCCGACGAAGACGACGAGTTCGCCGACCCCGGCGACGAGACCGACGTGCGCGCGGTCGGTCGGGCCGCGGGCGAGGCGGCCGACCGAATCGAGACGACGACCGACGTGGACAACGAGGTGTTCCGCGCGTGGCGGGAGATGACCGACCACCTCGACGTGCCCAACCCCCAGTCCAGCACGCCCTCGGAGTTCGCGGCCGCCGCGGCCGAGGCGGGCATGGCCCGCGAGGACGTGGACCGACTCACGACGCTGTTCGAGGAGGTCCGGTACGGCGGCGAGTCGCCGACCGAACAGCGCGAGGAGCAGGCGCTCGACGCCCTCCGACGTATCGAACGCGAGTACGCCGGACGGGCGGAGATGTTCCGCGACGACTCCGGCGATTCCGAGGAGAGCGACGCCGAGTCGGGAGGTGACGACGAATGAGCGAGCAAAACAGCCACCCGATTCTGACGACCATCGGCGTCGTCGCGGTCACGGTCGGCCTGCTGATGCTGTTCGTCCCCGGCTTCGCGGCCGCCATCGGCACCGGCTACGCCGCCGTCACCGTCGTCGGTCTGTTGGCGCTGATGCAGGCGTTGCGCGTCGGTCGCTCGCGGATGGCGACCGAACTGGACGCCGCCGAGACCGACGACGTGGAGACCGTCGAAGCGATGCCCACGCCCGGCGACGAGTTCGACCGGGCGGTCGCCGAGTTGCGCTCGGGACCGCGCCGGAACCTCATCCGCGAGCGGGCCGACCTCCGCGAGACGCTCGAAACCGCGGCGCTGACCGCCGTCGCCGACCGGGAGAACTGCTCGCGCGAGGAGGCCCGCCAGCGCGTCGAGGCCGGGACGTGGACCGACGACCCCCACGCCGCGGCACTCCTCGGCGGGGACGACGCCCCGTCGCCGCCGCTGTTCGACCGGCTGAAGATAGCCGCCAGCACCGAGTCGCCGTTCCAGTACCGGATTCGCCGGACCGCCGACGCCGTCGCCCGGAAGGCGGGCGTCGAACCCGGCGACGTGACCACGGCAGACGACGCGGGTGGGGGAAGCGAATCGGACGGGAGCGACAACCGATTCGGTGGCGGGACGACGGACGCCGCGTCGGGTGACCGCGATTCGGACGCCTCCGCGAACGAGAGCGCCGGTTCGACCGACGCGACCGCCCGGAGCGACGCGACTGCCGACCGAGGGAACGCGAGTCCCGACGACGCGGACCGAACGGAGGCCGGAGCGTGAAGTCGATTCGTCGGACGAACCGCTGGCGGGGTATCAGCGGCGTCGCTCTGCTGGCGGGCGCGCTCGGCGTCCTGTTCAGTCGGCCGCTCGTCCTGCTGTCGGGCGTCGTCGGCGTCGCGTTCGCGGCTTACGCCCGGACCGCGGGCACGCCCGACCCGTCACTTGACGTGACCCGAACCGTGAGCGACGACGAACCCCTGCCCGGCGACGAGGTGCAGGTGCGGCTCACCGTCGAGAACGTCGGCGACTCGATGCTCGCGGACGTGCGCGTCGTGGACGGGGTGCCCGAGGCCCTGCCGGTCGTTTCGGGGTCCGCTCGGCTCGGGACCGCGCTCCGACCCGGCAAGTCCGCGACGCTGACCTACGCGGTCGAGGCCGAGCGCGGCGACCACGAGTTCGACCCCGCGACGGCTATCGTTCGGGACTTTAGCGGTGCCATCGAGGTCGAACAGGAGGTCGGCGACGAGACCGCACTCCGGTGCGTCCCGAAGCTGGGGACGACCGTGGACGTGCCCCTGCGTACTCAGACCACCCAGTACACCGGCCGAGTCACGACCGACGCGGGCGGGTCGGGCGTCGAGTTCCACGCGACCCGCGAGTACCGGCCGGGCGACCCCATCTCGCGAGTGGACTGGAACCGCCTCGCGCGCACGGGCGAGGTCACCACCATCGACTTCCGCGAGGAGCGCGCCGCGAGCGTGGTCGTCCTCGTGGACACCCGCGAGAAGGCGTATCTGGCTCGGGACGCCGAGTCGCGCAACGCGGTCCAGTACGGCGTGGACGCCGCGGGCAAGCTGGTGACGAAGCTACTGGACGCGGGCGACCGCGTGGGACTGGCCGCGCTCGGTCCCAAGTCGTGCTGGCTCGCGCCCGGCGCTGGCCACGACCATCAGGCCCGCGCCCGGAGTCTGCTGGCGACCCACCCCGCGTTCGCGCCGACGCCCGGCGACGGGATGTTCTACCCGACGACGCGGCTCAAGCAGATTCGCAAGCGCCTGCCCGCCTCGACGCAGGTCGTGTTCGTCACGCCGCTCTGTGACGACTTCGGGCCGGAAGTCGCCCGGCGGCTCGACGCCGAGGGCCACCTCGTGACCGTCGTCAGCCCGGACCCGACCGCGACCGACACTGCGGGCCAGCGGTTCGCCCGGACCCAGCGCAAGCACCGCGTCTCGGAGCTTCGACAGGCCGGGGTTCACGTCGTGGACTGGGACGTAGACGACCAGCTGGGCGTCGCGTTGGCTCGGATGGCGAGAGTGACAGGAGGTGTCGCGTGATGAGCGACACCGACTGGTGGAAGAGAGTGACAGGAGGTGTCGCGTGACCCGCGAAATCGACCGCTCGCCCGCCCGTCTCTCGTCGGCGCTCGCGGTCAGCGCGGCCGCGCTCGCGGCGGGCACCAGCGCGCTCACGACCAGCACGGCGCTCGCGGTCGGCGTCGCCGGACTCGCCGTCGTCGCGCTCGGCGTCGTCCGCGGCTCTCGGCGGGCCATCACGCTCGGCGCGACGGCACTGCTCGTCGCCGCGTTAGTCGGCGGCCTGTTCTCGGGAGCGCCGTATCTCCTCTTGCCGGGCATCATCGCCACGGTACTCGCGTGGGATTTCGGCGAGCAGGCCATCAACGTCGGCGAACAGTTGGGCCGCGAGGCCGACACGACCCAACTGGAGATAACTCACGCCGCGGGGAGTACGGTCGTCGGCGTCGGTGCCGGGGCGCTGGGCTACGGCATCTATCTGGTCTCGTCGGGCGGCCAGCCGGTGCCCGCGCTCGTGTTCCTGCTGTTGGCCGCGGTAGTGCTGACCTCGGCGCTCCGGAACTGAGTGGGTCGCGGACTACTCCGCGACTCCTCGGGATGTTCCGACTGCTTCCCGGAGTCCGACGCCCGCGAGGAAGCCGACCGTCCCGACGACCGCACCGTACGTTCCCGCCGCGAACAAGAGGAGTCCGAGCGCGAACGCGACCGACGGGTCCCCGACGGCGGTGCTCGTCGACGTGAACGCGAACCCGACCGGCACGAACTGGATGGCTGCGATGAGGCAACTCACGAGTAGACCGCTGTTGTAGTAGCCGTGTACCGCCGCGCCGACAAACGTACTCGCGCCGACCGATGCGAGATAGAGATTCGGTCGGTACCAGTCGGGGAGGGTTCCGAATCGGACCACGGCAAAGGGTATCGAATAGAAGACCGCGAGCGCCAGCGCGAGCGCGACTGCTCTCAGTGCGTGTGTCCTTCGTCTCCCGAGGAGGGAAGCACGTACGGGACGGGTCTTCGCCGACATTTTCTCGGGCTATTCGGCCCCGAACCCTATAGTTTAGGACTCTGTAACGTACACCTGCGGCGTCCCCTGCTACCGCTGTAATCGAAGCCGTCGCAACTGGCGCTCGACCTTCCGGGCCTGCTCCTCGGCGTTCGGGTCGAGGTCCGAGAGTTCGGGTCGTTCGCCGTTCTCCTCGTCGGTCCCGGACTCCGACTTCTCGCCTGCCTCCCCCGCGGCGTCTTCGTCCATACCTCGGGTTGGTCGCCGAGTTGATATAAAAGCGAGCCAAGCGGAGTGAAAGTGAAATACGAGTCAGTTCCCGCCTGCCTCGTCCAAGGCTTGCCGGAGGTCCCGAAACAGGGCCTCGTACTCGCCGGGCGTCAGCTCGTCCTCGATTTCCGCGAGCTGGTTTCGAACGTCTCGCAACTCCGCCTCGATTCGGGCTCGGGTACCGACCTGCGCTTTCTCGCCGCCACGTATCGTCGGGTCGTTCCGACAGGTCACGAGCCGGTAGTACCGCCGGAGGAGTCGGTTGTACGTCTGTCGCCTGACGAGTCTGCCCAGAATCGTCCGGACCTTCCGCTCGGTGAGTGGCCGACGAACGCACTCGTCGAATCCGAGTTCGAGTACTTCGATGTCGGCGTCCGCCGAGAGAACCACTCCCGCGGGTGCCTCGATACCGCGCTTGCGAAGCTTCGAGACTAGTTCTTCACCGGGCATGTCCGCGCAGTGTCGGGGAATCAGTATCGCGTCCACGTTCGCGTCGGCGAGGGCAAGCGCGGTCTCGCCGTCGTCGGCGGTCGTTACGTTCGCACTCGACAACCACCCGGTACACGCCTCCGTGACTTCGCCGACTAACAGCGCGCTTGAGTCGCGGGCGCAAGCGTCTGCCGTCGTCTGCGGTTCGGCACCCATTTCGATTCAAAGTAGTAATTCACCCCGGCATATATTTTATTCATACTTTTTAATATCCGAACCGTTGTTTACACTCTTCAGGAAAGTACCGATATGTGATGGTTTCGCCGCCCCGGTCGCGCTCCTACTCCACCGTCGGCACCGGCACGTCGTCCAGCACGCGGTCCACGACGGAGGACTTCGAGACGTTGTTGACCTGCGCGTCGGGCGTCAGGACCACGCGGTGCGCGAGGACGGGGTGGGCCACGCGCTTCACGTCGTCGGGAGTGACGAACTCCCGGCCGTTCATCGCGGCGTAGGCGCGGGTCGCCTCGAAGAGGCGTTGAGTCCCGCGCGGGGAGACGCCGACCTGCACGCGACGGTCCTCGCGGGTCTCGCGCGCGACGTTCGCCATGTACTCCAGCAGGTCGTCGTCCACGCGGACCTCCTCGGGGACCGCGCGGAGTTCGGTGACGAGTTGCTCGTCCAGCACGGTGCCGACCGACGGACTCTGCTCGCTCCGGCCCGCGCGTCGGCGCAGGAGTTCGTACTCGCCCTCGACCTCGGGGTAGCCGATGGAGGACTTGACCGCGAAGCGGTCCACCTGCGCTTCGGGCAGGGGGAAGGTTCCCTCCTGCTCGACGGGGTTCTGCGTGGCGATGACGAAGAACGGCTGGGGGAGGTCATGTGTATCGCCGTCCACCGTCACTTGGCCCTCCTCCATCGCTTCCAGCAGGGCGGCTTGGGTCTTGGGCGGCGCGCGGTTGATCTCGTCGGCGAGGACGACGTTCGCGAAGATGGGACCCTCGTTGAACTCGAACTCGCGGTCCTCCTCGTTGAACACGTGCGTTCCGGTCACGTCCGCGGGGAGGAGGTCCGGCGTGAACTGGACCCGCGAAAAGGAGAGGCCGAGCGCCGACGCGAAACTTCTGGCGGTCAGGGTCTTGCCGGTGCCGGGCACGTCCTCCAGCAGGGCGTGTCCGCCAGCCATCGCGCCCAAGAGTACGGTTTCGAGGAACTCGCGGTCGGCGATGACGGCGCTTCCGATGGTGTCGAGGACGGCTTCGCACTGCTCGTTCGCCTCGGTTACGTCCATACGCTCCTCGGTGGCGGCCCGCCCGCTTGAAGGTGACGGTAAGCTGACTGAAGCGTTCGGAATCGAAATCACTAAGTCCGAGAGGGCAGTAGGGTGGAGTGAGCCGAGGTAGCCTAGCCTGGCCAAGGCGGTTGCTTCGAGAGCAACTGTCCTCTACGGACACAGGCGTTCAAATCGCCTCCTCGGCGCTTTTCCAATATTCCACTCTATCAGTTGCTGTTATTGCTATTTTCGAGTGAAAATCTTCGTGGAGAGTCATTCAGCCCCGCACTGTAGTCGAAATAGTCAAGTAAGACTGGCTTCGAACACTTGCTGTGGCCGAGGAGTACGACCACCGAACTGCCGTCACGCGACTCGAAGTCGAGGAGCGCGACCGGCGACTCCTCGAAGAGACGATAGACCAGTGGCGTCAGGGATGCCAGATAGCGACGAATCTGGCGTGGGATTCGTGCGACGGCAAGCGAGCGATTCAATCGCTTGCCTACGACGACATCCGCGAGCGGACCGGCCTGAGTAGCCAGCACGCGGTTCTGGCCACGCATCAAGTCGCAGAAGCGATTTCGACGTGTCTCGAACAGCGCGAGAAGGGAATCGGAACCTCGAAACCCCACTTTACGGCCCCAACAGTCCGATACGACGCCCGGACGATGACGCTGTTCGAAGACGGGTCAGTGTCGCTCACGACCGTCGAGAGTCGCGTTCGGTGTGACCTCGCACTTCCCGACGACTCGGACGGCTATCAGTTCGAATATCTGGACGACGAACGTGGGAACTGACCGAAAGTACCCTAACAGTTCGGGACGGCGACTTCTTCCTCCATCTGGGCTTTCGCCGACCGTCGAAATGCGCCGACGACACCGCCGAGAACGGAGCGGTTCTCGGGGTTGACCTCGGCGTCGATAATCTCGCGGTCACGAGTACGGCCGCGTTCTTCTCCGGTCGAGAACTCGACCATCGGCGTCGCCAGTTCGAAAAGCGCCGTGGGCGACTCCAGCAAGTAGGGACCCGGAGTGCACGTCGAACACTGAAGCGGGTCGGCGAGCGCGAGCGTCGATACGTCCGAGATTATCTCCACTGCGTCGCCAAAGGAATCGTCGCCGAGGCCTGGAAGTACGACTGCGGGACCATCGCCTTCGAGGACCTGACCGACATTCGCGAAACGCTTCCCGAGGCGAACTGGTTTCACCTGTGGGCGTTTCGACGACTCCACGAGTTCGTGGCCTACAAAGCGAGCGACTTCGGTATCGAGACGGTCGAGGTAGACCCCGAGTACACGTCTCGCCGATGTTCGGAGTGCGGTCACACCTCGGAGCGAAATCGCCCTCGGCGAGACCATTTTCGTTGTCAGAACTGCAAGAACGAAGCCAACGCCGACTACAACGCGGCGAAGAACGTCGGATTGCGGTGTGTCCGTCGCGGCCTTCAGTCGTCACGGCGGACGGGCGTCGGTCGATGCGCCCTCAAGTCCGGAACGCTGACGCCGACCGGGGGATTCACCCCCTACCCCGACGGGTTCGAGGCCGAGTTCGCGGACGAGTCCCTCGCGGACAGTTGATATCTCCTTCTCGGCGTTTTCGATGCAGGAGCTTCATTTAAAACAGGAACATGAAATTGTGGACTCCGAGGAATCCGTACCAGACCGCGGCCGAGGAGTACGTCACGACCCGGAACGCCGCCGGATACCCGTCGGGTGCCCACGAGTCGGGGACCAGTCGGGCGACGGCCTCCCCGCTCTCGGCCAGCAGAGCGACGCCGACGACGGCGAGAACGACGGTGACGAGGACGCCCTCGACCATCCCGAACTCGCCCATCAGCGTCCGCGTGAGCCACATCGACTCGTACACGTCGTCGCGGAGCGAGAGGACCGTCACGGTGCTGACCGCGTCGAGGAGTTTCCCGACGACGAGGAGTACGAGCAGGCCGAGTCGGTCCGCGCCGACCGCGAAGCGACCGCCGCCGACGGCGAAGGTCGAGGAGCTGTTCGACACGACGCCAGCGACGCCGCCGTCGGCCTTTGTTATGGACCGGAAATACGGCGGGTAATCGCGGGCCAATCGGAATCAGGCAGTGGTTGCGGAGAGTAACGACTCGCTACGCTCGCTCAGTTGAGTCGCCAGAGTTCGTAGTTGAGCGCGGTGGCGAATCCGACCCACAGCAGGTAGGGGACCAGCAGGGCCGTCGCGCGCCGGTCGATGCGGGCGAACGCCGCCATCGTCGCCAGAATCGTCGCCAGCAGGACGAGGATGACGACCAGTCCGCCGAAGATGGCCTGCGCGCCGAAGAACGTCAGCGTCCACGCGGCGTTCAGGACCAACTGGACGCCGAAGACCCCGAGCGCGACGGTGCGGAGTCGGCCCTCGTCGCTTTGCCAGACGAGGTACAGCGCGACGCCCATCAGCAGGTAGAGCGTGGTCCAGACCGGGCCGAACAGCCAACTCGGCGGCGTAAACGCGGGCTTGGCCAGCGTCGGGTACCACGTCGCCACCTCGTCGGCCGTGAGGATGGAGGGGACGATTCCGGCGAGTTGGCAGACGAGGACGCTTCCGACGAGGAGTGTCCAATCGACCCCCTCGCCGTCGCCGCCGCGCAGGGTTTCGGTGACGTTCATGAGTCCCTGTAGGACGCCGAGGAGGAAAGAGATGGAGGGTCCGGGAAATCGTGGTCGGGTATCGGAACTTTCAGCACCGGTCTCCTCGTTGCTGTCGGTATGTCACCGACCGTGGACGACCTCCGAAACGAGATTCGGACCGCAGTGGGCCGGTACGAGCGCGTCGAATCGACCGGCTTCACCAAGGAGGCGCTCGCCGCGATTTGCGAGGCCGTGGACTACGAGGCGGAGACGAACCGCCGTCCGTCGAAGTCCCGGATGCGCGCCGGGATTCTGTGGAAAGTCGGCGAGTTGGAGAGCGACGACCCCGAGGAGGCCCCGAGTTCGTTCCGGAAGGCGGAGTTGGAGGCCATCGCCGAGGCGCTTCGAGACGAGGAGTGACACGCGAGAATTGTAACGACGTATTGGATAACGAGACCGCCGAAAACGTCGCAGTGAACGCCTCGAAAGCCCCCGCCCGCTCGCGGTCGCTGAACGACATCTCCGACGGACGTAGTTGCGTCGGAGAGAGGTCGCTCAGACGACTACACTGCACGCGAGCGGGCGGCCCCTTTATCCCACCCGACAGTGGTCTATTCGACCGAGCGTCTGCCGGTGGTTTGACCGGTCGAGCGTTCGCTGACCTGTCTGGTCGAGTGCGTCCCGTCGTCTGCGTCACCGAGCGTCCGCCGACCGGCGGGTCGTCGGCCCGCCGGTCGGCTCGCGCGTCCGGAACGGACCGCTATCGAAGTGTTCGAGGTTCCGCTACCGTGTTAGGGAAATGAAAAATATTGCTTTTGAAACGCTACGTCTGTGTCGGGGCGTCAGTCGTCGGCGGGCGCGGGGTCGGCCTCGTCGTCCGCCACGAGGAGGCGGTCCAGCGCGTTCACCATCGCGGTGACGCTGGCGCGGGTGATGTCGCCGTCGCTGGCCCGGACCGTCACCGAGCGGTCTCCTCGGGACATCTCGACTTCGACCGTGACAACCGCGTCCGTGCCGCCGGTGATGGCGTCCACGTGGTAGGAGTCGAGGTCGGCCTCGGCCGCGACGGCCGCCGAGTCCCGCGAGTCCGAGACCGCTTCGCGGACCGCGCTGACCGCGGCGTCCACCGGGCCGTCGCCCGTGCCGCTGGCGATTTGCTCGTCGCCGTCCACGTCGAGGCGGACGCTGGCGGTCGGTTGCGGCCCGCCGCTGGTCGCGGTGAGTTCCAGTAGCGTGATGCGCCGGTCGCGCTCGCGGCCCCGCACGTCGTCGGCGATGGCGAGCAGGTCGGCGTCGGTCACGCGCTTTTCCTGCTCGGCGAGTCGCTGGACGCGCGCGACGACCGCCGCGAGTTCGTCGTCGCTGACCTCGACGCCGTGTTCGGCGAGGGCGGCCTTCGCGCCCGCCCGGCCGGTGTGCTTGCCGAGGACGAGGCGTCGCTCCCGACCGACCTTCTCGGGCGGGTAGGGTTCGTACATCCGCTCGTCCTTCAGCGTGCCGTCGGTGTGGATGCCCGACTCGTGGGCGAAGGCGTTCTCGCCGACGACCGCCTTGTTCGGCGCGAGGGGCACGTCGGTCGCGTCGGCCACGACCCGCGCGAGGTCGTACAGTTCGGTCGTCTCCGCGGTCTCGACGCCGTAGCAGTGGTCGAGCGCGATGGCGACCTCTTCTAAGGCGACGTTGCCCGCGCGCTCGCCGACGCCGTTGACCGTGGCGTGGACGAGGTCCGCGCCCGCCGCCACGCTGGCGAGGGCGTTCGTCACCGCGAGGCCGAGGTCGTCGTGGGTGTGCGTGCTGGTCGGCCCCAACTCCGTGAGCCGCGAGACCGCCTCGTAGGCCCGCTGGGGACCGGTGTGGCCCACCGTGTCCGCGAAGCAGAACCTGTCGGCTCCGGCGTCGTGGGCGGCCTCGGCGAGTTCTTCGAGGAACTCGAAGTCGGCCCGCGAGCCGTCCTCGCCGATGACTTCGACCCAGAGGCCGTGGTCGCGGGCGTACGCGACCAACTCCTCGGTCGTTTCGACCACCTCGTCGCGCGAGGAGCCCACCTTCTCCTCGACGTGGCGGTCGCTGGCGGGGACGACGAGGTTCACGCCGTCCACGTCGCAGTCGAGCGCGAGGTCCACGTCGCGCTGGACGCCGCGCGCGAAGCTGGTGACGCAGGCGTCCAAGCCCAGTCCCGCCACGCGCTCGATGGTCTCGCGCTCGCCGTCGCCGGTGCAGGCGCTCCCGGCCTCGACGACCGAGACGCCCGCGCGGTCGAGCGCGGTCGCTATCTCGGCCTTCTCGGCGGGGGTGAGCGAGACGCCCGGCGCTTGCTCGCCGTCCCGGAGCGTCGTGTCGAGAAGTGCCACCTCGCGGTCCGCGAGTCGCCGGTCGCGTTCGCGCCGGTCGGTCCGCTCTCCGTCGCGGTCGCGTCGTTCCGCGCGTTCTCCGTCCTGTGCGTCGCCGTCTGCGGGAGGTGTGTTATTCGGGGAACCCCCGAATAAATCGTTCACTGGCCATGATTGACCACGCCGTCCCTTTCACGGGGGAGTAGTTAAGGGGGCCTTTGTGACAGGCCGGTCTGTCGGACCCGAATCCGTCTGTTCAAGTATATTACCTCCCATCGTGTTGTAACGGGTATGGAGAACGTCGTTTCTCGAAAGAGTGACGAGGAACTCGTTCGCTTCGCGCTGGCGAAGTACCGTCACGGTGAGGTCGGCATGCGCGGGGCCGCCGACATCGCGGGACTGAGTATCGCCGAGATGATGACGGAGGCCAACGAGCGCGATGTCCGCCAGAACTACGACGAAACGGACCTCGAATCCGACGTAGCGAATCTCGGCAATCGGACGTAGAGTAAGGGCTGACCCTACTCGCTCGCGTCGGCCGTCGGCCGGTCCGCCGCCACCGGAACCTCCCACGCGAGGACGGCCAGCGAACCGGCTACCAGCACTCCTCCGGCTATCGCCAGCGCCAGCAACGGCGACGAGAAGTCCGAGACCGCGCCGCTGGCCAACTGGAACGGAATCACGGTCAGGCCGCTGACCATCGCCATCGCCGACAGGACCGTCGCCCGACCCAGCGACTCGGTGCGGTCGTTGACGTACTGGCTGGCCAGCGCGCGGGTGGTGTCCGCGATACCGCGCGCGAGCAGGAGAACTGGAAGCGCGAGGACTGGAACCAGATACATCCCCGCCAGCGCCGCGCCGACCGCGAACGGGAGAACGAGGAACCACGTCCGGAGACCGATTCGCTTCTTGATGGCTCCGGCGTAGTAACTGACGGCCGCGCCGACGAGGCTTATCCCGGCGTAGTACCAGCCCAGTAGCGACTCGACGCGGCCCGGCGCGACGCCGAGGTCTATCACGACGGTCTCGAAGATGGGCTGGACGAACATGAAGACGAGATAGAGGACCGCGGCGAACAGGACGTAGTAGTAGACCACGAACGCTCGAATCCGCCGGTTCGTCACGGTCTCGCGGACGATGCGGACGCTCCGGCCGAGCGAGAGGTCCTCGTCGTCGGTCTCCTCGTAGGTCTCCGAGTCCGACAGCGACAGCAGGACCGGAAGCCCGAGCGCGGTGACGCCCGCGGCGACGAAGAAGGGGTACGCGAGGTCCACGCTCCCGAGGTAGCCGCCGACGACGGCCGCGACGACGCCCGTCAACAGCGAGACCGACTCGCCGCGCCCGCGGACGTGCGAGAAGCGGTCCTCCGAGAGGTCGTCGGTCAGGGTGTCGTAGAGCCACGCGTCCTCGCTCCCCGACCGGAAGTTGTAGCCCATCGACCAGCAGACGTAGAGGCCGAGGAGCGCGGGGAACGACTCCGCGAACCCGATGGCGACGAGCGTCGCCGCGATGACGCCGGTCCCGACCAGCAGGCTGTCGCGCCGCCCGATGCGGTCGCCGACGTAGCCGGTCGGCACCTCGCCGAGGACGGTCGTGACGTTGTAGGCCGCTTCCAGAAGGGCGATTTGCGTGAACGACAGCCCCTGCGCGAGGAAGTAGAGATACATCACGGGGCGGTAGAACTCCACCGCCTTCGTCGCCTTGTAGAGGTAGTACTTGAACACGGCCGACTCGGGGAGTCGCCCGGAGCGCCCACGTTCGGTCATCTGCCGGAAGGACGTTCGTGGCTCCTGATATGTCCTGTTAAGACCGAATCGGGCGAGTCGTAATAATTCGGCCGAGTCGGCCGCTATCGCCGTACGCTTATATTCGACGCCGCACAACCCACTGGCGATGAAGGAGACGCCCACCGGAACCCCGGTCGGCGTGGACGACCCCTACGACCACGCAGGGGTCTGTGACCACCTCACCGACGAGGGCAAGTGTCGCTACGCCTTCGAGCATCCGGAGCAGGACCCCGAGTTCGCCCGCGAACGTCGCCGTGACGAGTTGCGGTGTCCGGCGGCGGACCCCGACGGGGATTGGGACTGGGAGGAGTGCCCCCACTACCGATGCCGGAACCGTGAGCGCGAGTGCGTCCGGTGCGGACTCGGCGAGCGCCGGATGGCCCACTCGGACGAACGGCCACTCCTCGAAGAACACCATCTCTCGTACGCCAGCGAGGGCGAGACGCTCGGCCACGAGATTACCGTCCTCCTCTGTCGGTGGTGCCACGCGAAGGTCCACAAGTCGTGGGCGCGCATCGACGACGACGCGAACCCAGACCCCGAGGCCATCGCCGAGAAGGAGGGCCGACGCTCGCGCGAACAGCGCGAGGCGGGGTTCGAGTCGGCCGCCGAGCGGTTCGACGTGGGCGACGCGGACGACGGCGACGAGTAACGAACCGACGACGAGTAGCGAACCGGTCGGCGACGAGATACCGGCCGCCGGAGAGCGGGCCACCCGCCGGACGGCGGTGGCAACAACCCTTATTCGCGTGCCTTCCCTTCCACGCACGTGACCGACGACTCGACCTTCGACAGGCGTTCGTTCCTTCGGCGGGCGAGTGGCGCAGGACTGGCGGGATTCTCCGGATTGACCGGATTCGGGTTCCGCGCGCGAGGAGTGGACGAAAGCGAGACGACCGGCGGACTGGCCGACGCAGACCAGCGCCGTGACACCAGCGAGGACCGGGACCAAACGGGCGCTATCGACTACTTCGAGGCCGTGCTTCCGGTGGGAGACGTGCTTCGTTCGGACCTCCTCTACCGCATCGTCGCGGTCGGCGACCCGATTCAGCCCGGCGTGCGGCCGCCACCCCGCTGTTTCCCCGAGGAAGAGAAACAGTGGCGCGCTCGGGACGCCCTCGTGGTGAAACCGACAGAGACGACCGGACTCTTCGGCGACGGGGACGGTATCGGCGCGGTGAACCGAACGCGGGTCCACCTCGAACGGCCGGTCGAACCCCGGACGCTCTACCGCATCTCCGGCGGCGAGTACTGCGGCGACCACGCGACGGTGACGGTCCACGAACTGCCCGAACGACTCCGGGAGTACACCGAGAAGGAGCGAATAGTCAGCTTCTTCGAGGACTCCTCGAACAGCGAGACGACCGGAAACGGAACTGCGGGCAACTGAATCCCCGAAAACCGCATCTCTGAGAACGGACGGTCGGCCGGGGTGGGCACCCGAAGAGGCGAGTTCTTTTCTCGCTCACCGACGGACGTGAGCTATGAGTCACGCGACCGAACTCGGCCACGTCCACCTCAAAGTCCGTGACGTAGACCGAGCGATAGCGTTCTACCGCGACGTGCTGGGCCTCGACGTGACCGAGCGCGTCGGCGACTACGCCTTCCTCTCGTGGGGCGAACAGCACCACGACCTCGCCTTGCAGGGCCTCGGCGACGACGCGCCCGGCCCCGGCCGCGGCGTCGGTCTCTACCACGCCGCGTTCGAAGTCCCGGACGCCGACGCGCTCTCCGAGACGTACCGACGACTCCGCGAGCGCAGCGTCGAGGTCTCGCCCGTGGACCACGGCATCAGCAAGGCGCTGTACTTCGACGACCCGGACGGGAACGGACTGGAGGTCTACCTCGACACGCGCGCCGCGACCGACCGCGAGGAGTGGGGCGGCGAGAACTCCCGGTTCGACCCCGAATCGCTCGGTCGATAGCGTGACCTCCGGTCGCGTCTTCGAACTGCTTTTGTGGGCCTACTCACTACGCTCGGGCAATGACTCGCATCGTCGTGGTGGACAACCACGGGCAGTTCACGCACCTCGAACATCGCGCGCTCCGGGACATGGGCGTCGAGACCGAAATTATCGACAACACGACTCCGGCGGAAGACATCGACGCCGACGGACTCGTCCTCTCGGGCGGTCCCGACATCGAGAATATCGGCAACTGCGCCGACTACCTCGACCTCGACGTGCCCGTGCTGGGCATCTGTCTGGGCATGCAGGTAATCGCCGACGAGTTGGGCGGCCGAGTCGGCGAAGGCGAGTACGGCGGCTACGCCGACGTGACCGTCGAGATTCTGGACGAGGAGGACCCGCTGGTCGGGTCGCTCGCGCCCGAGACCCGCGTCTGGGCCAGCCACGCCGACGAAGTCAAGGAGGTCCCCGAGGGATTCACGCGAACCGCCCGAAGCGACGTGTGCGGCGTCGAAGCGATGGCCGACCCCGACCGCGACCTGTACGGCGTCCAGTGGCATCCCGAGGTCGCCCACACCGAGGAGGGCGAAGAAGTGTTCGAGAACTTCCGCGCGATTTGCGAGTGACCGCTGGAGCGACGAATCGCCGGAGCGCCGAACCGCTGAACCGTTGAACCGCCGAACCGACGAGCTATCAGAATTTTTATCTAGCGAACGCCGAGTAGTATCTTTTATCCTTCCCGGACGAAAGACCCGAGTATGACAGCGACGCAGGGCGACCTCGCCAGCCTGTCGCGGTACATCTTCCGCGCGCCGCAGTGGTACGCCAGCGTGGCGTTCGCGCTGGTCATCGCGGCGGTCGCGGGCGTCGGTGCGTTCGACTCTCGGTTCGTGCTGGAAGACGCGTGGCAGGGAGTCTTCTTCATCGGCGTCCCCACCGTCGCCGCCAGTCTCCTGACCACGCCCGTAGACCGCTACCTCGGCGGCCAGTTGACCTACAACCGGTCGTCGCTGCTGGCGCTGACCTGCGAGGGCATCATCGTCGCCATCATGGCGGCGGCGGGAGCGATAGCGGTCCTCACACCGAAACTCGGCCAGCAGTTCGTCTTCGACGCGCTCATCGTCGGCGTCGCCTCGGTGTTCGCGCTCCGCCTGCTGGTCGTGATGGCCGTCTCGGGCCGGTCGGTCCTCGTCGCCGCGATTCCCGCCAGCATCCAGACCGCCGTGGCCGCCCTCCTCTTTTTCATCTACAGCGGGACGATGAAGTACCTCTACGTCGGCGGCGGGCCGCTCGTGGAGGTCGTCTTCATGCGCGCCGACGAGGCACCGCCGGAACTCGGCGTCATCGTCCCGGTGGATTTCGCCCTGCTGGGCGTGATGTGTCTCATCTACGGGTCGGCAGTCTGGGCGTTCGTGAAGTTCATCGACCGGCCGTGGGAGCGGAGTCTCGGCGTGAGCGTCCTCGATTTCCTCCGGGGGTTCATCGGCCACATCGCCGAGGGGACCAACGAACTGGAGGGCTTTTTCGAGGAGATCGGCGAGGAGGCCGTGGTGCCAGTGACGGTTCTCTCCTTTCGGAGTGCCGACGACCACAGTGAGAAGGCCCGATTCGTCCTGCCGATGATTCACCCCGGACCGATGGGGGAAATCGGCGGCGGCAACCTCCCCGAGCGCGTCGCCGAGTCGGCCGAGGGCGTCGCGTTCCCGCCCCACGCGACTGCGGGCCACGACTTCAACCTCGTCACCGAGAACGAGGTCGAGACGCTCATCGACACCGCCGACGACGCCTACGAGGACATCGAGTACCACGACACCGCGACTCGCGCAGTCCGCGTGCAGGAAGGCGACGCCAAGATGATGGGGCAGGCGTTCGGCGACGACGCCCTGTTGGTCGCGACCTACTCGCCGGAGTTCGCCGACGACGTGGAGTACGCGGTGGGTCTCTCGGCGGCCGCGGAGGCCCGCTCCGCTGGCGTCGAGGACGTGATGCTCGTGGACGCACACAACTGCAACAACGGACTCGAAGGCCCGGACCTCGGCCACGTCTACCCCGGTAGCGAGCGGTCGTTCGAGATGATGCAGGCCGCGGGCGAGACCGGCGACGAACTCGCGGTCGCCGAGCAGGCCCCGGTCCGGATGGGCGTCGCGTGGGACGAGACCGACTGGGAACCGCTGGACGGCATCGGTCCGCTCGGCGTGCGGGTCTCGATTCTGGAGGTCGGCGACCACCGCACGGCCTACGTCCTCGTGGACGGCAACAACATGGAACCGGGTCTGCGCGACCGCATCGTCGCGCGACTGACGGGTGAGGGTGGCGATGGCGACGGCGAGGCCGGTGGGGACCCTGCACCTGCCGCCGTGGCGGCCGACGGCGCACGGCTCCCCCGAATCGACGCGGCCGAGGTCATGACCACCGACACCCACGTCGTCAATCAGGTCGAGGCGTCGAATCAGGTCGGCGAGGCCATCGACCGAGACGAACTGGTCGCGCTCGTGGACCGACTCGTCGCCGAGGCCGACGACGACCTCGAACCGGTCGAGGCGGGCATGGCCAGCGAGCGCGCCGAGGTGACGGTGTTCGGCAACGACCGGACTGAGACGCTGGCCAGCCACGCCAACGCGGTCATCTCGATGGGTGCCGCGCTGGCCGCGACGGTCATCATGGCCGCGATGGCGGTGAGCCTCCTCATCTTCTTCCTCGCCTCGTCGTGAGTCGGTGCGACGGGACCGCGGCCCGAAAGGGAACTCCGAGCGTGACGACGCCGATTCCGGAAGCGGAGAAACGTTTAACAGTTAGTTAAACCAATGTCCGGTATGAAAAATCGGCGGCTCGTTCCGGTGGGGGTGGCTGTCGTCGGGTGTGCGGCCATCGTCGTCGGCGTGTATCAGGGCCTGATACACGTCGCGCCGGGATACGAGGGAACCATCGTGTCCGGGTGGGGCGGCGACCTCAATCACGAAGAACTGCTCCTCGCGCAGTTGGGGGCGGTCGGCGTCGGCGGTGCGGTCGCCGCGACTCGGTGGAAGCGCGCGGCGACCGTCCCACTCGTGACGGGGGGTATCGTCCTGTTCTACGCGCTCCGAGCGGTAGTCGGTCTGTTCCTGTCGCCGACGAGACCGCTCTATCGGGAGTTCTCGCCTCCGGCCCCCGGCTTCGAGGGCGAGACCGTCGTGTTCGTCCTCGGTGCGGAGCCGTTCCTGCTCGCGGCTGGTGGACTGTTGCTCGCGGGGAGCGGTATCGCGGGGCTGAGACGGCGAACCCCCGGCGAAGAAGGCGACGGGACGACGCTCCTCTCGTCGCAAGCGTAGCCCTCTCCGAGAGGGTCCCGCCGTAGAATCGGCCGGGTCGCTCCCGCCGCGGAATCGGCAGAGTCGAACTTCGGGAGGGCCACCGGACTCGACGCTCACTCCGGATTCGATTCGTAGTCGTCGCCGACCTTCACGGCGAGGGCGTCCTGCCGGGCGTCGAGCGTGACTTCCTCGAACTCCCGAATCTCGCCGTCGAGGCTGAACGTCACCGACTCGCCGTCGCGGCTCTCGAAGTCGAGGCGTCGCGCGTGGAGTTCCGTCACGTGGTCGGTCTCCCACTGGAAGACGCGCTGTTCGACGTACTCCACGAGCGCGTCGTGGGGCGGGAGCGACTCGATGACCGCCACTTCCAGCAGGCCGTCCTCGGCGTCGGCCTGCCCGCCCTCCTCGGCGAACTTCCGGGCGTTGCCGACCAGAATGGCCTCGGCCTCGCCGACCCACCGGGCGTCCGCGCCGTCGTCGCGCACGGCGTCGATTTCGACCCGGAGGCCGTCGAAGTCGATGGCCTCCTCGATGCCCGCGACGACGAACGCGACGGGACCGAGGCTGTTCTTGCGCTCGTGGGTCGCCGCGGCGCTCGCGTCGGCGGGTAGGCCCGCGATGGCCGAGAGGAGGAACGGCTCCTCGTCGGCGACGCCGAGGTCGAGGCGGCGGGTCTCGCCGTCGTCGGCGACCTCGAAGCCCGACGCGAGGTCGGCGATGCCGAGGTCCCCCGCCAAGAAGTTCTCGGTCCCGGCGGGAATCACGCAGAGAGTCACGGAATCGAGCGCGTCCGCTCGGACGAGACCCTGCACCACCTCGTGGAGCGTGCCGTCGCCCCCACAGACCGCCAGCGTCTCCACGCCGTCGGCGGCGGCCTCCTCGGCGAGGAGGGTGCCGTGGCCCGCGCGCTCGGTCTCCACGACCGGGAAGTCGTACTCGTCGGCGAGGTCGCGGACGCGCTCGACGTGGGTGCCGCCGCCGCTGGTCGGGTTCAAGACGAGTCGGCGGTCGGTCTCGCGGGTCATGCCTGCGCTACGTGCCAGTCGCGTAAATGCTCGGAGGCCGAGGAGTCCCGCCCTCGATAGGTCCCTCGGGCGAGACCTCCGGGAGGAAGTCGTCGCCGAGCGCCCTCCTCGGCGTGTCAGTCTCGCTCGATACGTCTTTATCGCGCCCCGGCGCGTACGATTTCGCGGTGGGGAAATGACGGCACACGAGATAGACCGCGACGCGGTCGCGTCGTTTGCGGCCGACTTCGCAGGGGAGGTAGTAACGCCCGAGGAGGACGAGCGGTACGAACAGGCGCGGCACGTCTGGAACGGGATGCGAAACGAGCGCCCGGCGGCGGTCGCCTACTGCACCGGGGTCGCGGACGTGCGCGCCGCGGTGGCGTTCGCCCGCGAGGAGGACCTGCGACTCACGGTCCGTGCGGGCGGCCACGGCGTCGCCGGAAACGCGGTCGAAGACGGCGCGCTGGTCGCGGACATCTCCGGGATGGACGAGGTTCGCGTGGACCCCGACGAGCGGACCGTCAGGGTCGGCGGCGGCGCGCGGTGGGCCGACGTGGACCGCGAGACCCAGCAGTTCGGACTGGCCGCGCCCGGCGGCGTCGTCTCGGACACCGGCGTCGCGGGCCTCACGCTCGGGGGCGGGATGGGTCACCTCCGGCGGAAGCACGGCCTGTCCTGCGACAACCTCCGGTCGGCCGACGTGGTGACCGCGGACGGCGAGTTGGTCGTCGCCAGCGAGGAGCGCAACCCCGACCTGTTCTGGGCGCTCCGGGGCGGCGGCGGCAACTTCGGCGTCGTCTCCTCGTTCGAGTTCGACTGTCACCCGGTCGGTCCCGAGGTCGAGACCGTCTTCGTCTGGTATCCCGGCGACGCGGCCCGCGAGGTGTTCGCGTCGTTCCGGGAGTACGCCCGCGACGCGCCGCGGGCGGTCAGCGCGCTTCCCTTCTACGCGTGGGTGCCCGAACTGGACGAGTTCCCCGACGAGTCGTGGGGCGACCCCGCGGTCGCGTTGCTGGCCTGTTACGCTGGCGACCCCGACGAGGGCGCGACGGTGATGGAACCGCTCCGGGAGTTCGCCGACCCGGTGGCCGACCTCAGCGGCCGGATGCCCTACGTCGAACTCCAGTCGATGCTCGACGAGGACTACCCGAAGGGTCGGTACTACTACTGGAAGTCGCTGTATCTGGACGAACTGAGCGACGAAGTGATAACGAAGATACTCGCCCACGCCGAGGAGTGCCCCTCGAAACTGACGACTATCGACCTCTGGCAGTTGGGCGGCGCGGTCGCCGACCCCGACGAGGGCGCGGACGCGACGGCGTTCCCGAACCGCGACGCCCCGTACCTCCTCAACTACGAGGCCAACTGGGACGACCCGCGGGAGACGACCGCGAACGTCGAGTGGGCGCGCGAGAGCGTCGCGGAGCTACGGGACTCGGACGCGGTTCGGGGCCAGTACGTCAACTTCCCCGGCATGGGCGAGGACGCGGCGCGCGTGGCCTACGGCGACAGCTACGACCGACTCGCCGAGGTGAAAGCGACCTACGACCCCGAGAACGTCTTCCGGGGCCACCAGAACGTGACGCCGAGCGAGTAGGCGACCGACGGCGCTCGCTCCGTCCGTCGTCGGAGTATTCGCACCGTTCGTCCTACTCGTCGTGTATCAGCGTGTTCTCCACGAGGTTGCCGTAGCCTCGCTTGAGACGGGCCGAGGTGGCGTTCTTCGAGATGCCGAGTTCGTCGGCGACCCCCTGCAGGTCGGTCTCGCTCGGGACCTCGAAGTAGCCCGTGTGGTAGGCCGCGACGAGCGCCTCGTACTGTTCGTCGGTGACGCCGTACTTGCCCAGTGCTTCGGGGTGAGCCGATTCGGTGAGGCGCTTGAGTTCGAAAAACAGGTCGTGTGCCGCGGTGTAGTCCTGAAACTCCGAGAGGTCGTCGCTGTCGGGAAACAACATTTTGACCGTCCAGTCCCCGGCGTCGCTGGTCGCTTCCAGTACCGTCGCACCGGTCGCCGAGACGGCGTAGACGATGCCGCCGGAGCTTTGAGTCCACGTGACCTGATAGAGGCGCTGGTCGTCGTGGGTTTCGATGGCTCGCGGGTCCCTCACGGACGGGTCGTCGGCTAACGCGGCCTCGAACTCGCCGAAATCGACGCCGCTCACCCAGAAGAACGGCGTCACGTCGTCGTCCTCGACCGCGACCCGCTCGATTTCGACGTGTACGTCGGGTAGCGCGTCGAGCGTCCACGCGAGCAGAAAGTCGTCCGCGGGAACCTCGAACTCGGTAACTATTCCCATATCGGTGTCGGTGAGTACGTAGCGGTCGGCCGCAATCAGTGTATCCGTTCCCGACGGATTCGTCTCATTCGTCGTGGACGAGCGTGTTCTCTACGAGGTTGGCGTATCCCCTGTGGAGGCGGGCCGAGGCGGCGTTCTTCGAGATGTCGAGTTCGTCGGCCAACTCCCCGAGCGACACGTCGCCGGGGACCTCGAAGTAGCCGTTCCGGTAGGCGGCGACCAGCGCCTCGCGCTGTTCGTCGGTGACGCCGTACTGGCCGAACGCCTCGGGGTGAGCCGAGTCGTGGAGCCACCGCAACTCGAAGGAGAGGTCGTGGGCCGCGGCGTAGTCCTGAAACTCCGAGACCGCCTCGTCGCCGGGAAAGAGGAGTTCGACCGACCAGTCGGTCCCGTCGCTCTCGGCCTGTAGAATCGTCGCATCGACCTCCGAGACGGCGTAGACGATACCCTTGGTGTTTCGCTCCCACTCGACCTGATAGAGTCGCTGGTCGCCGTGGTCTTCGAGTTCGACGCTCCGCTCGACGGTCGGGTCGTCCGCGAGCGCGGCCTCGAAGCCCTCGAACTCCTCGCCCGCGACCCAGAAGTACGGCGTCACGTCGTCGTCCTCGACGGCGACCCGCTCGATTTCTATCTGCATCTCGGGCGCTCGCTGGAGCGTCCACCCCATCAAGAAGTCGTCCCCCGGCACCGTGAACGCGGTCAACACGCTCATTGCACACTTCTCCGTCGCGTCGCACATTAATTGCTCGCTTCGTTTGATTCCCTCCGCGCGCAGTTCCCCGCCGGTTGCTCGACTCCTCGTTCTGCTCCGTCGAGCGACGCGACTGGGGAATCGGCGTCGAAAGAACACCGCAAGGTACCCCTACCCGCGGTGTTCACGGCA
Organism: Halorussus salinus; assembly: GCF_004765815.2. NCBI lineage: Archaea > Methanobacteriati > Methanobacteriota > Halobacteria > Halobacteriales > Haladaptataceae > Halorussus > Halorussus salinus. The sequence continues at coordinate 515,694 of NZ_ML974127.1, forward strand.
TTTCGGGCGCTGTAAATAGGTCTTGTGGTGTCCGGGAGCGTCGGCGCGCGGCCCCGGCGGCGACTGCGTACCGACCGCCGAGGAGGCCGGACGCCCGACGGCGGGAGGAGACTGGGCCTTCGAGCGCGGGAAGTCAGATACAAGCCCTCCGACCACCAAGCACGCTCGAATGCGCGAGGCGTACCCAGTCGAGGAGGCGGTCGGTATCGAACACTTCGTCAGCGACGGCGACGGCGTGGGCGGGCGACTCAGAGCGTCGCCGGAGGACTTTCGCGTCCGCGAGATAGAGCGGTTCGACGCCGAACCCGCCGACGCCGACCCCGGAGCCTACGCCCATCTCGTCGTCCGGGCGACCCTCCGGGAGTGGGACACCAACGACTTCGCCAAGCGCCTCGCCGACGCGCTGGGAATTAGCCGCGAGCGCGTCTCGTGGGCCGGAACAAAGGACAAGTACGCCGTCACGACCCAACTGTTCACCCTCCGGAAAATCGACCAGTCGGACCTCGAAGGCGTGTCCATCTACGACGCCGACCTCGAAGTACTGGGCCGCGCGGGGCGCGGACTGGAGTTCGGCGACCTCGCCGGAAACGAGTTCGAGATTACGGTCAGCGACCCCGAGCGCCCCGAGAACGCCGAGGAGGTCCGCGACCAACTGACCGACTGGGCCGACGAATCGCCGGGCGCGGTGGGCGTCCCCAACTACTTCGGCCAACAGCGATTCGGGAGCCGTCGCCCCATCACCCACGAGGTCGGCCTCCACGTCGTCCGCGGCGAGTGGGAGGAGGCCGTCAGAAGCTACGTCGCCAACCCCTACGAGACCGAACCGGAAGACAGCCAGCGCGCTCGCCGCGAGGCCGCCGACGCCTTCGCAGAGCGCGACTGGCAGACGGTCTTGGACGCCATCCCGCCGCGTCTCGGCTTCGAGCGCGCGATGGCCAACCAGTTGGTCGAGTCGGGCGGCGACGGACCGGAAGACTTCCGCGCGGCGCTCGAAGCCGTGCCCTCGAACCTCCAACGACTGTTCGTCAACGCCGCCCAGTCGTTCGCCTTCAACCGCATCCTGAGCGAGCGACTTGCTCGCGGGCTTCCCTTCCATCGCCCGGTCGCTGGCGACGTGGCCTGCTTCGCCGACGAGGTCGAGGGGCTGGCCCTGCCGGACCCCGACCGCGAACAGCGCGTGACCGAGCGCCGGGTCGAGACGGTCGCGCGCCACTGCGAGCGCGGTCGAGCCTTCGTGACCGCGCCGCTGATCGGGACCGAGACGGAACTCGCGGACGGGGAGCCGGGCGACATCGAGCGCGAGGTGCTGGCGGACTTGGAGTTGGCTCCAGAGGACTTCGACCTGCCGGGGGAGTTCCACTCGACGGGAACCCGGCGCGCGATTCTGGTTCGGTCCGACCTCGACATGGACGGCGCGACCGCCGGAAGCGACGCGCTGACCTTCGAGTTCGCGCTCCCGAAAGGGTCGTATGCCACGGTCCTCCTCCGGGAGTTCCAGAAGACTGACCCCGCCGAGGAGTAGCCTCAAACCATATCCCGGATGGCGTCGTAGCAGTCCCGCCACGATGAGTTACGCCAACAGAACCGAGAGCCTCCAGCGGCAGATAGACGACGCCATCGCCGAGGGGTGGCGAATCGAGTCGGAGACGCCCGAGCGCGTCGTCCTCGTCAAGCGCAACGTCGGGAGCCTCGGCGTCCACTTGATTCTGGCCCTCCTCACGGGCTGGTGGTCGTTCGGTCTCGTCAACCTCGTCTACGGCGCGTACAAGTATCTGAACGACTCCCAGCGCCGGGTCCTGCGCGAGGGTACTGCCTGCCCCGAGTGCGGGGCCTCGGTGGCCGCGGACGCAAGTTACTGCCAGAACTGCGGCACCGAACTCCCGCCCGCGGCGGTCGAGTCCGAGACCACGAGCGCGAGCTAATCGCTCGCGGGCAAAGTCCGAAAAGCGCGGAAGTTAAATCCGTATCCGAGTAACGTCCGCCCATGAAGTGTCGGCAGTGTGCGTCCCCGCTGGAACGACCGGGCGACTACTGTCTGGTCTGTCGGACGCCAAACGCCGACGCCGTGGTGCTGGAACTCGACCGGGACCGCGCGACGCTGACGATGTTAGACGACGAGGAGGTCGTCGGCGAGAGCCACGTCACGACCACGCCCGAGGAGGGCGGCGAGGCGGGCGTCGTGGAACTCCGGAACTTCGCGGGTCGGGTCGCCGACGAGGTGCGGCGCAAGCGCCCCGAGGAGGTGTACGCCGCGGGTGACCGCGACGTGCTTCGAGCGACCCGGAGCCAACTGCATCACGAATTCTATCGCATCGGCGACGGCGGCCGCGCGAGCGGCGGGACGACGGGCGACGACGCCGACGGCGGGAGCGGCGGGGGCGCGGTCGAGACCGTCCTCGCGCGCCGCGGCGACCGCGCGCTGGAGGTCGTGGAGGCGGCTCCGGCCGAGAAGTTGGGCGGGAGCCACTCGACGCTCATCGGCGACCGGGCGGGCCGGACCGCCATCGAGACGGTGGCGGGCCACCCCCACGTCAAGAAGATAATCCCCGGCCCCATCGACGCGGGCGGGTCGGGCAGTCGGTCCGGCGTCCGGGCGAAGGCGACCCGCGCCGACGAGAACGGCAACGTCCGGATGCTCCTGCGCGACGGCTCCAGCGTCCAAGAGAACCGTGTCGTCACGACCGCGATGGACCGCGAGCGCGGCGAGCAGATTCGGGCGGACCTCAACGACGCGCTGGCGGAAGCCGGTCTTCAGCCGGACTGACCAGCCGACCGGTCGCCGAGAGCCGCGGTAAGCCGTGATTGTCCTGCAAGTCGGATTTCAAGCCGGATTACGCCCCGCGTAGCTTTGGGGCTGGCGCGCGTCGCTGGATTCGACCGCGCCGACTTCTGACGAAAAGCCCCAACCTTCTTGGGGATGGTAATTATATCTAATTACGCAATGGTCAGCCACTACGACGCGGTCCTCGCGGCTATTCCACTGCTCTCCGGGGGAGGGTTTCTGGTCGGCCAGTTGACGGGGCTTCCGGGCGCTATCGCGGGCATGGTCGCCTCGCTCGCGGTCATCGGCCACGAACTGTTCAATCCGCCCGCCGACGCCGCGGAGTGACGGCCGACTCGGGGAGTCGGCCGACCGGGGGTTCCGGGAGTCGAACGCCGGAAGTCGTGAGTCGTGAGTACCGACCGTCGAACGTCCCGCGTATCGACCGTCGAACGTCCCGCGTATCGACCGTCGAGCGAACGCCCGCGGTCGGCACCGCGCGCAACGAAAATTGCGGCCCGGACAGCGGTCGTTTCCCTCACCAGCCGACGGACACGACACGAAGTCGTCACGAAGGCAAGCGGACCGCGGATGGCGACCGGTCGGCGGGAACCCCGTAATCGAGCATCCCGGCAGTCTTTCGGCCTGATGGCCCGTTCCCGTACCGAGGAGGTCCCGGAAGTCCGAAACCTGCTCGTCGTGCGACCAGTCGCCCCAACGCGAGATTCCGGCCCGCAAACTGGCCCGAACCGTCTGGTTCGCTTTTAGCTTGGTCCCGCTTCGATGGGATAGAGACATGGGAACAGATACCAATCGAAAGCGCGACTCGAACCGACTGCGAGCGGTGGCCCTCGCCGTCTGCGTCCTCGTCGGCGGGGTCGCCCCGGTACTCGCCGCGAGCGGCGGCGGCACGGTCCAGCAGGCAGAGAACTCGACGGCACAGGGAACGGAGAACGCGGACCTCCTCGGGGGTGCGCAAGCGGTCGCCAGCGACTCGCTCGTGACGGCGGACGCCAGCGAGCTAGCGACCGTCGAACTCGCACCGGCGGTAGCGGAGGGAGCCGATATCGGGCCGCGAGCCTCCGAGGAGACCCCGCGAATCACCTTCGGCGCGGCCGCGCAGGGACTTCCGCAGAACAAGCTCGAAGCGATTCGGAGCGGGCTACGGGAAGCCTCGGTTCTCGCCCAACGGCAGGGCGCTGACGTGACGCAAGCGCAGGTCGCGGCCGCGCGCGAGGGTGCGGTTGCGGGCGTGCAACAGAACCAAGAGGCGAACGTCGAGCAGATTCAGGCCGCGGTGCAAGGGTCGGCGCTCGGCGCGCTGATTCAGGCCCAAGACGCCGACATCGACCAGACCCAAATCGCGGCGGGCGTCGAGGGCGCGAGCAAGGGCGCGCTGAGCCAGCGCCAAGACGCGACGGTCAAACAGCTCCAGTCGGCGGGGTACGGCGCGAGCCACGGCGCGCTCGCCCAGCGCCAGAAGGCCGACGTGACCCAGATTCAGAAGGCGGCGTCGGGCGCGTCCAGCGGCGCGGTCTCGGGCGCGAAGGAGAAGAAGACCGACGCCATCGGCAAGATTCGAGAGGCCGCCCAAGGCGGAGCCTACGGCGCGATGGAGAAGGGCGAGGAGAAGTCCGACGAGAAGGTGAAGTACGCCGCGCTCGGGGCCGCCAAGGGGTCGATATCCCAGAGCCAAGAGGCCAACGTCAAGCAGGTGCAGGTCGCCGCGGTCGGTGCCAGCACCGGTGCCATCGAGCAGAGCCAAGCGGCCACCGTCAAGCAGGTGCAGGCGGCCGCGCAGGGCGCGGCGAAGGGCGGCGTCTCACAGAGCCAGAAAGCCACCGTGGACCAGATTCAGGTCGCCACGCAGGGCGCGGCGAAAGGCGCGGTCTCCCAGTCGCAGGTCGCCAACGTCAAGCAGATTCAGTACGCCGCGCAGGGAGCATGCGAGGGCGCGCTGAGCTACTGCCCCGTCTGCAAGGGGTCGGTCACGATTCAAGTGAGCAACGTCAACATCATCCAAATTCAGATCGCGGTCCAGCAGACTGCGGCCGTCACCGCGAAGGAGGCCGCGCGCAAGGGCCAGACCAAGCCCTACGAAATCGTCAAGCAGGGTCGGTACGGCTGTCAGAAGCGCATCGGACTCCTCGACCCCGAGAACGAGGGCTACCGCGTGAACGACAGCGACGGCGACGGTCTGCTGGACGACCAAGAGGAGACCCTCGGAACCGACCCCGAGAACGCCGACACCGACGACGACGGACTCACCGACAGCGACGAGGTGTTCGTCTACGACACCGACCCGACCGAGGCCGACACCGACGGCGACGGCCTCGAAGACGGGACGGAAGTGGACCAGTACGACACCGACCCGAACGACCCGGACACCGACGGCGACGGGATTCCCGACGGCGAGGAGGTCGCCCAGAACAGCGACCCGCTCGACCCCAACGACCCCGAGGAGACCGACACCGACGACGACGGACTCACCGACGACCGCGAGCAGGACCTCGGCACTGACCCGACCGACCCCGACAGCGACGACGACGGCGCGACCGACGGCGAGGAGGTGGACGCGCTCGGGACCGACCCGCTCGAAAGCGACACCGACGGCGACGGTCTCGGCGACTTCGAGGAGGTAGACCAGTACGACACCGACCCGACCGACGAGGACAGTGACGACGACACGGTTCCCGACGGCGAGGAGATAGAGCAGGGGTCCGACCCGAACGACGCCAGCGACCCCGCGGAAGTGGACGCCGACGGCGACGGACTGGCCGACGCCGAGGAGCAGGCGCTCGGCACCGACCCCCAGAACCCCGACAGCGACGCCGACGGACTGGAAGACGGGACGGAGGTCAACGTCGAGGGCACGGACCCGCTCGACCCCGACAGCGACGACGACACCGTCTCGGACGGCGAGGAGGTCCAGCAGGACAGCGACCCGTTGGACAGCAACGACCCCGCCGTGACCGACACCGACTTCGACAACCTCCCGGACGCCGAGGAGGAGGCCATCGGGACCGACCCGGACAATTTGGACACCGACGGCGACGGTCTCTCGGACGGCGAAGAGGTCGCCCAGAACACCGACCCGCTGGACGAGAACGACCCCGAAGGGCTAGTCGGCGGGCCGGTGACGACCACGCAGACCGCGACCACGACGACTGGAACCGCAACCACGACGACTGGAACCGCAACCACGACGACTGGAACCGCAACCACGACGACTGGAACCGCAATCACGACGACCGGGACTGCGACGACTACGACGCCCACCGAGACGATTACGACCGAGACCGCGACGACTACGACGCCGACGGAGACGACTACCGGAACCGCAACCGCGACGGTTACGACCACCACGCCGACCGAGACGACTACGACCGCGACCGCTACGACGGTAACGCCGACCGCGACCATCACGACAGCGACCCCGACCGAAACGACTACCACAGCAACTGAGACGACTATCACGACGACTGCGACGCCGACCGGGACCGCTACCGCCACGCCGACCGAGACGACTACCGCCACGCCGACCGAGACGACCACCACGACGCCGGGCGAAACGACGACGACAGCCGCTGAAGGAGTCGATTCGGACGGCGACGGACTGACCGACGCCGAGGAGCAGGAGTTCGGCACCGACCCACAGAACCCCGACACCGACGGCGACGGTCTCTCGGACTTCACCGAACTCGTGGAGTTGCCGAACCTCGACCTGCGGGCGACGGACCCGACGAATCCCGACACCGACGGCGACGGCCTCTCGGACGGCGAGGAGTTGCTCGGCGCGTCGCTGAGTGACCCGACGACGCCCGACACCGACGGCGACGGCCTCTCGGACGCCGAGGAGCGCGACGCGGGAACCGACCCGCTCGAAGCAGACACCGACGCCGACGGCGTGGTGGACGGCGAGGACCAGAACCCGACCCAAGCGGACGGGACCGACTTCGGACCCGAGGCGGCCGACTCCGACGGGGACGGTCTGACCGACCAGCAGGAAGTCGAGGAACTCGGCACCGACCCGCAGAACCCCGACTCCGACGGGGACGGCTTGACCGACTTCGACGAGGTAATCGGCCTGCCCGAGGCGGGACTGAACCCGACCGACCCGACCGACCCCGACTCCGACGCCGACGGCTTGCAGGACGGCGAGGAGATTCTACAGGAACCGATCAGCGACCCGACCGACCCCGACACCGACGACGACGGCTTCACCGACGCCGAGGAGGTCCAGCAGGGGACCGACCCGCTCGACCCGTCGAGCGTGCCCGATGGCGTCGGGACGACGACCGAGACGGCGACTGCGACTACCACGACCGAGACGGCGACCGCGACGGAGACGCCGACGACTACCACCGCAGAGACACCGACCACGACGACGGAAGTCGAGACGCCCACCACGACGGAAACTACGACGACCACGACGGCACAGCAACCGGCCGACTCGGACGGTGACGGCCTGACCGACGACGAGGAGGCACAGGTCGGCACCGACCCCCAGAACCCGGACACCGACGGGGACGGGATTCCCGACGGACAGGAGATTACCGAGTTCGGCACCGACCCGACGAACGCCGATTCCGACGGCGACACGATACCCGACGGGCAGGAACTGCAAGTCGGCACCGACCCGACCGACCCCGATTCCGACGACGACGGCGTGGGCGACGGCCAAGAGATAACCGAGTTCGGCACCGACCCGACCAGCCCCGACACCGACGGCGACGGCCTCGAAGACGGCGAAGAACTCGCCGTGGTCGGGACCGACCCGACGAATCCCGACACCGACGGCGACGGGATTCCCGACGGCGAGGAGGTCCAGCAGGGGACCGACCCGCTCGACCCGAACGACCCCGGCGCGGGCGGCACGACGACCGCGGCGACGAACGGGTAGAACGGTCGAGGCGGGGCGGTCCGACCGCCGTCTCGACTCAAAGGCTTTATCAGCGCGCCGGGACAAATCCGCAGTACTATGGCCGAAAACACGAAGAGCCGAACCGGAAGCGCCGGACGCTTCGGCGCGCGATACGGCCGCGTCTCCCGCAAGCGCGTCGCCGACATCGAGAGCGACATGAACGCCGACCACACCTGCCCCGACTGCGGTACCGACGACGTGGACCGGCAGGGAACCGGTATTTGGCAGTGCAGTAGTTGCGGCTACAAGTTCGCGGGCGGGACCTACCGCCCCGAGACGCCCGCGGGCCGGACGGTCACGCGCTCCATCCGTGCCGCGCTCGGCGAAGACGAAGAATGAGCTACAAGTGTTCGCGGTGTAAGCGCGACGTGGAACTCGACGAGTACGGCGGCGTCCGCTGTCCGTACTGCGGCCACCGCGTCCTCCTGAAGGAGCGGAGCCGCGACGTGAAGGAAGTCGAAGTCCACTAGTCCGCTTCTCCTCATGGGCGACTTTTCTAACGACTCGTCCCGACCGCACGACGCCACGCTCCGATTCGGGTACGAGTCGCCCGGCCGTGCCCGCGTCGTGGCCCGCGCCGTCGCCCGAGAAGTCGGCGAAATCGACGGCGACCGCTCGGCGGCGACGGTCGAGCGCGACGGCGATTCGGTAGTCGTCCGCGTCGTCGCCGACGACCTCGTGGCGCTCCGCGCTGGCTGTAACACGTGGGGGTCGCTGGTCGAAGTCGCCGAGCGAACGTCGGAGTTGGCGTAGACGAGCGAACCCGTCCGCTACGACCGGGCGGCGTCTCGCCACCCCGAGCGCAGAATCCGGAGGACGTTTCCGCCTCCTTTTTATCTACAGATTATTTACACTACCGTGATGGAGATACATCCCGAGGAGTTGTTTTCCGCGCCGGGCGGGTGGGAGGACGCGAAGTACTCCGTCCTGAATTCACTCGTCTTTCTCGGTCTCTACGCGTACTCGGAACTCCGGTACGATGGTGGACTCGACACGATGCTCGCCATCGGCGTCGCAGTAGGAGTGGCCGGGATTACGGAACTACTGCCGACGAATCGACGGCTGTTGGCGAGTGTACTGCGAGTGGTAGCAATCGGGAGTCTCGTCGCGTTGTTGCTACGGTCCGTATTTATCTTCGTGTCGTAATCGACAGCAGGAGGAGTCCGACCGGAGATATCGGAAATCGCAGTGTGAGGTTCTACAGATGCCCATCACCCTCGTTTCTGCTCCGTCAGTCCACGAGAAGCGGCTCCATCGAATAGAATCGAAAGCGGGGGTTTTTCCGTCCGGGCCGCATTCCCGTAGGTATGCAGGGTAACCTACCACCGGAAGCACAAGAGAAACTCGAAGAACTGCAGGACCTTCAGGAGACCGCACAGCAGGTCGCCGCCCAGAAGAACCAAGCCGAGACTCAGCTCAACGAGGCCGAGACCGCTCTCGACGAACTGGAAGACATCGACGAGGACACCACGATGTACCGAGAGGTCGGCGAGCTGTTCGTCGAGACCGGCTACGACGAGGCTCAGGACGACCTCGACGAGAAGGTAGACAGCCTCGAAATCCGCGTCGAGACCCTCGAAAAGCAGGAGGAGCGCGTCCAAGAGCAGTTCGAGAGCCTCCAGTCCGAGCTTCAGAACATGCTCGGCGGCGGTGGCGGCCCCGGCGGCCCGCAGGGACCGGGCATGGGCGGCGGCGCTGGCGGCGCGTAAATGCCGACCGATGACGAAGTCGTGCAGACGGCCGCCGAGGCCGCCGAGGGACTCATCTTCGCTCGGTTGAAGAACTCGGCGGTGAAGGACTTCGACGTGACCGTCGAGTTCGAGGAGGGCGTCCTCGACGTGGACGTGTACCTCAACGCGCCCGAGGCCGACGACGACGAGGAGATAGCCGAGGACGCCGCACTGGCGGCCCAGTCTGCGGTAGACGAGTTGTTCGCCGACGCCGAGGAGTGACCTCGGACCCGGTTTTTTCGCGGTCGTTTCCCGCCCGGTAGCGGTCGCTTCGGCTCAGTACAGCGAGAGGTGGCCGGTCACTTTGTCCACGAGGTCGTCGTCGGCCGGACCGACCGCCAGCGCCGTGACCGTGCCGGGGTCGAGTTGGGTGTGACCCGCGTCCCGGACGATGGCGTGGGGAATGCCCTCCGCGCGGGCCTTCTCGGCGAGTTCGAAGAGTTCGCTCTCGCCGTTCGCTTTCACGACGACTTTCTTCTGGCCTCCGCCCTTCCAGCGCTTGCGGGCTTTCGTGCCGGTCTCCTCGTAGGCCGACAGCGAGGCGTGGGCGACCTGTGCGGCGAGCTTTCCTTGGCCCATGTCGATGTCGGCGCGGGCGACGATGGTCTGTTTCATGCGAAGTCGAACGCGTCGGGACGTTAAATCGGTGGCTACTCGTCGCTCCTCGACCCAACACGACACGCGACCGACAGAATCATGTGGTCGGGTTCTGCACGGTCGGGCATGGTCCTCAACGCCCTCCTCCGTCCGGACGAGTTCTTCGCCGAACGCGCGCCGGGGCTGAGCCTCGGCCGCGCCGCGGCGGTCGTTTTCGTCGTCGCCGTGGTCTCGACCGCCGTGGTCGGCGCGTTCGGGTGGACGCTCAGCCAACGTCTCACCGCGACGACCGAGATACCCAACGACGAGCGCCCGCCCGATTGGGTGTGTGAGGACGAGGCCGACTCGGAGGTAGAAGAGATGGTGCAGGACGGTTGCGACGAACCGAAACAGAAGACCGTCGTCGTCGGCGACCTGCTGTGGGACGCGTTCAGCGAGCGACTGCCACTGGTGTTCGTCGGCGTCCTGCTGGCGTGGCCCCTCTACGGCGTCGCGCTCCACGTCGGTTCGGCGCTGGCCGGGGGAAGCGGGTCGTTCACCGACACGCTCGCGGTCGCGGCGTGGGGCATGTTCCCGAGCGCGTTGCAGGCCGTGGTCGGATTCGGACTCCTGTACGCCGCGCTCGGTGGCATCGACCTCGCGGGGTCGGACCCCGAGATGCTGGCCTCGCAGATACGGTCGCTGACCGAGCGCGCGCAGGGTGATACGGCCCTCCTCTCGCTTGCCGGGGCGGTCTGGCAGGGGTACGTCTGGACGTTCGGCCTGAAGCGCGCCCGCGACCTCTCGACCGGCGGTGCGGCGTTCGCGGGTGGCGGCGTCGCCGTCGTGGTCTTCCTGTTGAGTCTCGTCTGAGTCGCCGGTGAATCTCGCTCGGGTCGCTGTCGAGTCTCGTTTGAGCCACCGTCGAGTCTCGGCTCCGTCGCGCTCGTGGGCGCTCCCGGCGGATTCGGACCGCCACGCTTTACCTCCCTCCCGCCTCCCCTTCGAGTATGATACTCTCGGACGCCGACATCCTCGACCGGATGGAGGCTGGCGACCTCGTGGTCGAACCGCTGGACGACCCCGACTTGCAGATTCAGCCCGCGAGCGTGGACCTGCGACTCGGCCGCGAGTTTCTGGAGTTCCAGCGCACGAACATCCCCTGCATCCACCCGACGAGCGAACAGGAGGTCTCGGAGTACGTCACCGAGACCGTCGTCGAGGAGGGCGACGACTTCATCCTCCATCCCGGCGACTTCGTGCTGGGGACGACCAAAGAGCGCGTCGAGATTCCCGCCGACCTCATCGCCCACGTCGAGGGCCGGTCGTCGCTCGGTCGCCTCGCGGTCGTCGTCCACGCCACCGCGGGCCTCTGTGACCCCGGTTACGAGGGCCAGATTACCCTCGAACTGTCGAATCTGGGGACCGCGCCGGTCGCGCTCGAACCCGGCATGCGCGTCTCCCAACTGACGTTCACCGAACTCAAGACGCCCGCCGACCGCCCGTACGGCGAGGAGCGCGGGTCGAAGTATCAGGGCCAGTCCGGACCGCAGGCCTCGCGCATCCAGAGCGACCACGAGTTCGGCGGCGACCAGAAGTCGGGTGATTCGGCGTGAGGTTCGCCGAGGAGATCGTCGTCGAGGAGTTCCTCCCGACGGTCCGGTCGATGCTCGCGGAAGACCTGCGCGACCGGGGCCTGACCCAGAGCGAGGTCGCGGACCTGCTGGGCATTAGCCAGAGCGCCGTCTCGAAGTACGCCAACGGCGAGGTCGAGCGCAACGAGCGGGTCCTCGCCGACGAGCGCGTGCGGAACCTCGTCGCGCGACTCGGCGAGGGGCTCGCGGAGGGGACGATGAGTCGCGTCGAGGCGCTGGTCGAGATAGAGATTCTGATTCGGCGACTCGAAGACCGGGACCTCGTGGCCGAGATTCACGAGGCCGAGATGCCCGAACTCGCGGGCCACGGCGGCGATTTCAACGTCCACGACCCCGAGGGCGACCTCCGGACGACCGAGCGCGTCCGGTCGTCGCTCCGCCGAGGCCTGACCATCGTGGAGAGTACCAGCGGGTTCTCCTCGCTCATCCCCGCGGTGGGTTCGAACCTCTGTGAGTGTACGCCCGACGCCGACGGCATCGACGACGTGGCGGGCGTGCCGGGCCGCATCTTCGACGTGAAGGGGCAGGCGACCATCCCCTCCGAACCCGAGTTCGGCGTGAGCGAACACGTCGCCTCGCTCCTGCTGGCCGCGCGTCGCCACGGGAGCGACGCCCGCGCGGCGCTGAACGTCCGCTACTCGCCGGACATCGTGGCGGCGCTCGAAGAGTTGGGCCACGCCACCGCCGAGTTCGAGGCCGAGTACGACGACTTGGACGCGGTGGTCGGCGCGGCCCTCGCCGAGACGCCCGACGCCGCCGTCCTCTATCACACCGGCGGCTACGGCATCGAACCCATCGTCTACCTGCTGGGCGAGGACGCCGAGGAGGTCGCGGTGATGGCGCGCGAACTGCTCTGAACGCTCAGTCCAGCGGTCGGTTCCGGAGCAGAATCTCGCCGTCGTCGCGCTCGTCCACCGAGTCCGAGTCGAGCGCGAACGCCTCGTCGTCGGCCTCGTGGCTCCCCCAGTCGAGTTTCGCCTTGAGTTCTTCGGCGAGGCTCGGGTCGGGTTCGACGTACGCGTCGCCGCCCCGGACTTCGGTGACGACGCCGATTTTCTTGCGGTCGGCGTCGAAGACGGACGAACCCTCGTCGGCTTCGGTGAACTCCATGCGCCGAGTTCGACCCGCTGGCGGAAGACGGCTACGGCCGGTCCGCTGGGTCTCGCCACGTCCCCGGTCCGCCGAGTCTCGCGGTGCCTTCGGTCCGACGGAGTTCCCGACACGTGTCCCTATTCCTACGCGCTCCGACACGAAAACGGGTGCGTTTATGTCCCCGCACCAGCCTTGCACACGCATGGACGCGAGTCGTTCGCTTCGGTGGGCAGTCTACTACGTCGTCCTCGCCGGAATCGCCACCGCGGTCGGCGGTGCGCTGGTCGGCGGAGGAGTCGTCTTGGGCATCGCAGACGGGTACGGGCAACTGGCCGACGGCGCGGCGCTGACGACCGCGCTGGCGACCGCCGCGCCGGGTCTCACGCTGGCGCTGTTGGGCGTCGTCGTCTGGGCGGTCGGCTCCGTCACGGCGTTCGTGCGGGTGTTCACCGCCGCCGTCGAGGAGCAGATGCGCGAACGCTTCGACGGCGAGCGGGTCAAGAGCGAGATTCTGTCGGTGCTGGACGAACGCCTCTCGGAGGTCGAACACGATGTCTCGGAGACGCGCCGTCAGATCTCGGAGTTGAAACGCGAGGAGTCCGCCGACGAGTTCCAGTTCGGCGAACAGCAGTAGCCGACGAGCGGAGTCGAACCCGCTCCGGGAGCGGCCGCTCGGGAACATAAAGCAACTGTAGAAAACGTATTTTGTTTCCGAGAGCAATCTATAGGCATCTTTGTGAGCTATTCGCGGAGCGGGGCAACTTTTCTACCGGCGCGGCCCGAGTCACCGACCATGAACGACGCCGACCGTGCAGGTTTGGAGACCGAGGCCGACCACCCAAACTCGGAGACCGAGGCCGACCACCCAAACTCGGAAACCGACGACTACGCGGCGGTCGTCGCCGAGGCCGACCGCGACCTGCCGCCCGAGACCGTCGCCGCGATGGTCGGCGAGATTCGCCCGTCGTGGTCGGTCCGGGAGGCCGCGCCCGCCGAGGAGGGAACCGACGTGGTGTACTTCGTCACCGCCGAGATGCCCGACGGTCCCCGCGAGTGCGTCCTGAAGGCCTGCGAGTTCCTCGACCCGCGGGCGTTCCGGCCCGAACCGCACCTGATGGAGGCGGTCGGCCGCCGGACCGAGATTCCCGTCCCGGCGGTCGTCGGCGCGGTGGACGACCACCCCGACCTGCCCGCGCCGTGCTACCTGATGGAGCGGTGCGACGGCGCGGTCCGCGAAGGGGCGGCCCGCGACCTCCCGGCGGCCGCCATCGAGCGACTGGCCCGCGATGCCGGGCGCTATCTGGCGCAACTCCACGCGCTCGGCGAGTTCGAGGCCTTCGGTACCGTTCTCCTCGGGCGCGACGCCCGTCGGGAGGGCCGCGCCAGCGGCCTGACAGTGGCGGACCGCGACTCGCCCGCCGGAGAGCGCGTCCTGACCACCGACGAGTCGGCGACCGACTCGTGGCGCGAGCGCGTCGAGGAGGTCGTCGCCAGCACCCGCGGCGAGTTCCACGACCGGTTCGCGGACCTCGAATCCGACCTCCGGGCGGCCGTCGAGTCGCGCCTCGACGCGCTCGACGGCGAGTTCGACGCGGTTCTCGGCGACGACGACTACCGACTCGGGAACCTGCTGGTGGACCCCGAGACCGGCGAGACGCGCGCGGTCCTCGACTGGGGGAACTCCTCGACGCTCGAACCGCAGTACAACCTCGTGCTGACCGAGCAACACCTGAGCGACTGGGCGCGCCACGGCGACCCGCGCCGCGAGCGCGTCCGCGTGGCACTCCGGGAAGGGTATCTGGACGCGAGCGACCGCGACGAACGAGAGGAGGCCGCGGAGATGCACCGTCTCGCGGTCCGGGAACTGGTCGAGTGACGGCGAGGAGATGCGACGCGGATAGCGTGGAGAGGCTGTCCGTCGGGATTGAACGTCGGAGTCACAGCATCGCGACAGCAACGCGAACCGCCCTGATGCCGACTCCACGGAGTCCACCGCACAGCACCGCCACCGCACAGCACCGCGGCCGCACGCCTCGTTCCTCCCCACCCTCCTGCGGTCCTCGCTTCACTGCGGTCCTCGTTCCCTCGCGCGGATGGGCGTGACCCGCGAGCGGTCACGCCCGCACGCGCCGGAATTTCTGTCCAATCGAGCGAACGAACTCAGGCCTCGATGATGTCGTCGCCGTCGTCCATCTCGGGCACCCGCAACTCGCCGTCGAGCGCGCTGGCGGCCCGTCCGCCGACGCGGACCTCGTCGCCGACGCGAACGCGGACGTGGCCCGGCCGGTCAACGAAGTGGCCCTGCTCGAAGACCATCTCGTCGGGCAGTCCCTCGCCGTCGAAGGCCTCGAACTCCCGGAGGTAGGCCCCCGTCGCGCCGCTGGCGGTGCCGGTCACGGGGTCCTCCGGGACGCCCGCGGCGGGCGCGAACATCCGCCCGTGGAGCGTCGAGTCGCGGTCGAGCGCGTCGAAGCTGAACGCGTAGATTCCGGTCGCCCCGACCTCCTCGGTCAGGGCCTCGACCGTCCCGAGGTCGGGGTCCATCGCGCTGACGTGTTCGAGGAAGTTGACCGGCACGAC
The DNA here is from genome assembly GCF_004765815.2 of Halorussus salinus. NCBI lineage: Archaea > Methanobacteriati > Methanobacteriota > Halobacteria > Halobacteriales > Haladaptataceae > Halorussus > Halorussus salinus. Next base: position 531,012 of record NZ_ML974127.1, read on the forward strand.
GAGGAACGGGAGACCGGTCGAGGAGACCGCCAGCGGGAGGTCGGCACCCACGTCTTCCATCGCGGCGTGGTCGATGCCGAGCGCGTCGCCGACCCGCTCGTAGCTCACGTCCACGCGGCGAATCTCGGGCGCGTCTTGGGTCATCCAGACCGTGCCGTCGGACTCGATTTCGATTTCGAGGACCCCGACGTTGGTTTCGAGGCTGTGGGTGCCGGGCGAGATTTCGCCCTCCTCCAGTAGGTAGGCGTGGGACGCGATGGTCGCGTGGCCGCAGAGGTCCACCTCGGTCGTCGGCGTGAAGTAGCGGACTCGGCGGTCGGCCTCGTCGCTCGTTCGGAAGAAGGCGGTCTCGCTCACGGCCAACTCCGCGGCGATGGCCTGCATCTGGCTCTCGGCGAGTCCGTCGGCGTCGGGGACCACTCCGGCGGCGTTCCCGGCAAACGGTTCGTCGGTGAAGGCGTCTACCTGAAGGGCGCGTCGCGTCTCCATGCTCGCACCGTGGACCGCGCCGCCCTTAGTTGGTTCGTCGCCCCCGCCGCTCCCTTCCGTCCGAGAGTCAGTCCTCGAGGAGATACCCGCCAGTCACCGACACGTCGAACGACTCGCCCGCCTCCGCCGGGGCCGTCACCGATACCCTAATATCGCGGACGTACCGGCCTTCTCGACCCTCGCCGCCGTCTTCTCCGTCGCCGTCTTCCTCGCCGCCGTCTCGCCGGTCGTCCTCGCGCAACTCGAAGCGATACCGGTCGCCGCCGACTTCCAGCCACGCGCGGCCGGTCGCGGACCCGACGACGGTCGCAGTCGCCTCGACCGTCTCGCCGGGACCGGGCGATTCGCTCACCGTCAGCGACCGGAGGGTCAACTCGGGCGTGGCCGTCGGGAGCGAGACGGTCTCCTCGAAGGTTCGGAGGAACGTCGGGGTGTCGTCGCCGTCGGTTCCGTTACGTCCGTCGCCACCTCCACCGCCCTCGCCGCCGCTTTCGCCGTCACCGCCGTCTCCTCCATCGCCTGCTTCGCCAGTCAGCAACTCGACGCCGAGCGCCGACTCCACGTTTCCGATCTTGTTACAGATGGTCTGGTTCGCCGACCCGGCGAACAGCAGGCCGACGAGTTCGCCGCTCTCGTCGCGGAAGACCGGCGACCCGCTGTCGCCGCCCTGCGACATCGGCCCGGCGATAATCTGGTCCCGTAGCGTGACGGTCCCGTGGTCCGGCCCGAAGTTCACCCGGACGCTCGCGCCGACGGCTTCGACCGTCCCGGACGTGACGCCGGTCGTCCGGCCGGTCTTCGTCACGGTCTCGCCTCTGAGCGACCGGTAGTCGTCGCGGCGAATCGCGGTCGGCCACTCGTCGGGGAGTTCGTGGTACTCGGGCGCTTCCCGGTCTGGGTCGGCCGAGCGCGCGGCCACGTCCACGGTCACACCCTCCTCGACGGGGACGTATCCGCGGAGTTCGCCCACCTTGTCGTCGGGCAGACTGCCGCCGTCGCGGGGCGAGGGCTGGACGACGGGCGCGCCGAACTCCGCCTCGTTGACCAGCGCGTAAACGTGGTTGTTGCTCAGGCGAACGACCTCGCCGGAGTCGGTCCCGTCGGCCCAGTTCCCGGCCGCGGTGTCGGTCACGCGGGCGGGGTACGGCCCGGCGGTCGCGGCCGTCGAGTCGGCGTTTATCTCGCTGACGCCCGCGACGACCGGCCGGTGGCGGTCCTTGCGGTCGCTCTCGGCGTCGGGAATCTCGACCGCGGCGAGCGCGTCGAACCCCTCGCGCTCGTCGCCGTAGCCCGTATCGACCACCTCGACGTTTCGGTCGGGGACTCGCTTGGTCACGTCGTCCTCGTCGGTCAGTTCTTCGGGGTCGAGTTTCTGGGAGACGTACACCCGCACGGTGTCGGTCTCCTCGTCGTATTCGACGCCGAGTACGTTCCGGCAGTCGAGCAAGTGTTCGAAGTCTTCTGAACTCGGCATGGCACACCTCCGGGGTTTCGCACCCCGAGAGCGTAATTTGAGGGCGCGCGCGACAATAGTAGTACCGGCGGCGCGGACGATGGTATCGCCGGGACCGGTCCTGACAGCCGCGTGAACGCCCGAGGCGGCGGGAAATCCACCTGTAAACGGTTAAGTGTGCAGGGCCTCGATTTGCGAGGTGGTATGAGCGAACTCCCCGACGAGTTCAAGTGTACGATTACGAACTGGGAGTATATCTACGGTCTCTGCCGCGATGTCAGCGACCAAGTGAAACACGACTCGTTCGACCCCGACGTGGTGGTCGCGCTGGCCCGCGGCGGGTGGTTCGCGGGGCGGTGTATCTGTGACTTCTTGGGGATGGACGACCTGACGAGTCTCAAGATGGAACACTACGTCGGGACCGCCGAGAAGTCGGCGGAACCCGAGGTACGCTATCCGATGCCGGAGGGGAGCGTCGAGGGCAAGGACGTACTCATCATCGACGACATCGCCGACACCGGCGGGTCCATCGAGCGTGCCGAGGAGTACGTCACCGACCGGGACGCCGGGGAGGTCCGGACCGCGACCCTCCAGTTGCTCCAGACCAGCGAGTTCGAACCGGACTACATCGGGGAGCGACTGGATGAATGGGCGTGGATTGTGTATCCGTGGAACTTCATCGAGGACATGATAGACATCACCAGCGGCGTGATGGACAAGGCCGACGGCGACCGCTTCACGACCGAGGAGATTCGCCACCTCCTCAGCGACTTCCACGACGTGGAGCGAATCGAGATGGAGATCGCCCAACCCGACCGGATGGACGAGGTACTGGAAGAGATGGTCCGGCGGGACGTGCTGGCCGACGAGGGCGACGAGTGGCGACTCGTGGCTAACGAGGGCGTGGGGGCCTGAGGCCGGGTCGTCGCTCGGGTCCTTCTCGGACCGGCCGACGCGCGGTGCCGAGTCGAGTCCCCGGACGAACCGAACCGCCGGACGAGTCGAATTACTGAACGTTTAACTCGGTCGGCGCGAATCCCGACGACATGCGAGAGTACCTGTATCTCGGTGCCGCCATCGCCGCCGAGGTGACCGGCACCACGGCGCTCAAGTTCTCGGAGGGGTTCACGAACGCCGTCCCGTCGCTGGTCGTGGTCGTCGGCTACGTCGGGTCGTTCTACCTCCTGAGTCTCACCCTACAGGAGCTACCGATAGGGCTGGTGTACGCGACGTGGTCGGCCGTCGGCATCGTCGCCGCGGCGCTCCTCGGCGTGGTCCTGTTCGACGAGCCGATAGACGCCGCGGGACTCCTCGGGATGGCGCTCGTCGTCGGCGGCGTCGTCGTCCTGAACGTCTTCTCGGACGCCTACAACCCCGCTCACTGACGCTCGACCGGACCCGAGCGATTGGCTCGCCGTTTCCTCCGGGAGTTTCGGTCCACGGTCCGGAAGGGTAGCCGTTTAGTACCTACCGACGCGACTGTCGGGCATGACGATTGGATTCATCGGCGGCAGTGGAATCTACGAGGCGCTTCCGCTCGAAGATACCCGCGAGGAGGACGTTTCGACGCCGTTCGGCGACCCGAGCGCGCCCGTCACCATCGGCGAGTTGGCTGGCGAGGAGGTCGCCTTTCTCCCGCGTCACGGCCCGGACCACCAGCACACGCCGACGAACGCGCCGTACAAGGCGAACATCCACGCGCTGAAGCAGGTCGGCGTCGAGCGCGTGTTGTCGAGCAACGCGGTCGGGAGCCTGCGCGAGGACCTGCCGCCCCAGACGTTGCTGGTGCCCGACCAGATTTTCGACCGGACGAAGCATCGGGACGCGACCTTCTTCGGCGACGGCATCGTCGTCCACATGCCCTTCGCGGACCCCTACTGTCCGCACATGGTCGAGCATCTGGCCGACTCCTGCGACACCGCGACCGACGCAGATTCCGAGGAGGGCGGCACCTACGTCTGCATCGAAGGCCCGCAGTACTCGACGCGCGCCGAGAGCGAGTTCTACCGCGAGCAGGGCTGGGACGTGATCGGCATGACGACGATTCCGGAGGCGAAACTCGCCCGCGAGGCCGAGATGTGCTACGCCACCGTCACGGGCGTCACCGACTACGACGTGTGGAAAGAAGACAGCGAAGTCACGCTCCAAGAGGTGCTGGACAACGCCGCCGAGAACGAGGAGTCCATCAAGGAAGTCGTCGAACACGCGGTCCGGAACATGCCCGACGAGCGCGAGTGTGACTGCGGGTCGGCGCTGGAGGGGACCGTCAACACGCCCACCGAGGCGATTCCGGACGAGACCCGCGAGCGCGTCGACGCGTTCGTCGGCGAGTATCTGGACTGACCGAGCGCGACGCGGCGTCGTGCGCTCCTCGGGCATCCGTTTTCCGTCGAACGACGGAGCGAGAGCGACGAGCATCGCCCGACGCGAGGAGGGACAGGTATTCGTGTCACCGGGGCGATATTCGAGTATGCAGGTCAGCGAGTTGATGACCGAGCGGGTCGTCACGATAGATGTCGAGAACACGCTCCAACTCGCCGCGAACCGGATGCTCCACTACGGCGTCGGGAGCATCATCGTCCTGCGGGACGAGCGGCCGACCGGCATCATCACCCGGTCGGACGCGGTGGCGGCGGGCGCGAGGTCCGACGAGCCGTTCAGTCGCCTGTCGGTCGAGCGGGTGATGACCGACCCCGTCGTGACGGTCCAACCGACGGCGACCGTCAGCGAGGCCGTCGAGGTGATGACCGACAACACGGTCAAACATCTCCCGGTCGCGGCCGACGGAGTTCTCTGCGGTATCGTCACCAGTAGCGACATCGTGTACAACCACGAGGAGTTACGACACCAGATCGAAGCCATCCACGAGCGCGAACCGGCGGCCGACGCCGAGCGAGAGTCCGACGAAGAAGGAGGGTCCGACGAAGAACGAGAGTCCGAGGAGGCGGCGGACGGACACCCCGAGTCGTCGGCCTGAGAGGCGTGGACCGCCGAAGGCGACACTCGACGCAGGGTGGTCAGTCCGCAATCGCGGGCGTCTCGGGTTCGTCGGTCGCCTCGGCGTCTTCGACCCACAAGTCCTCGAACATGTCGTCCTGTTCTAAGGTCACGGTCCCGCGGTGCGAGAGGAACAGCAGTGCGAGGAACGTCTGGATGCGCGACCCGCCGACCGTCTCGATTTCGGCGTAGAGGACTTCGGTCCGGCCCTTCTCGTAGTGGGACTGCAACTCGTCGCGCACGTCGTCGATGACCGCCTCGATGTCCTCGGCGTGGGCGGTCCCGGTCACGTCGTCCGCGGAGGGTTCTTCGTCCACGCGCATGTCGTCGTCCATCCGGTAGTCCAGCGTCTGCGTGCCGCGCTGGAACCCCGACGGCGAGTCGGTCGTGTCGTAGCTTCGGGATTCTTTCCACCACGACCCCCGCTCGCGCTCGCGCAACTCGCGGACGAGTTCGTCCAGCGTCTCGGGCGACCCGCGGGCACTCTTGCGGTCGAGGCGGCGCTCCATCTCGTCTTCCAACTGCTCGATGGGGTCGAACTCGGGGAACTCGCCCTCGTCGCCGGGCGCGGGCGCGTCCGGCCCCGGTCCCCAGTCGTCCCACGGGTCGGCCTCCTCGGCTTCCTCCTCGTCGTCGTCGGCCAGCATCGCGTCGCTCTTCATCCGGAGGAGGACGCTGGCGTAGAACAGCGCGCGACCCGAGGTCCGGAGGTCCGCGCCGTCGAGTCGGTCGAGGAACTTGTCGGTGACGGTCACGATGTCGATGTCCCACGGCTCGATTTCGCCCTCCTCGGCCAGTTGCACGAGGAGTTCGACGGGTTCGGCCTCGTCGTCGTCGGCGTCCACGTCGAGTTCGTCGGCGACGATGGTCTCCTCGGCGTCGCTCCCGTCGTCGGGCGATTCCTCGGAATCGCCCCCCCCCACGCGGGCGGCGGCGGCCTCCCCCCAGCCGGCCCCCACACGGTAC
>NZ_ML974128.1:300000-377066 GCF_004765815.2 Halorussus salinus
GTGACCCATAAGCATGCGGATACGCGAGTGGAAGGACATCGTCGAGGACGTGGTCGAGAAAGACGTGGACCCCGACGACTGGCGGGCGGTCGGCGGCAAGCGTGCCGGGGGCGTCGGCGAAGACCTCTACCTCGGACATCCGCGCGGCGGGGTCTACCACATCAAGACCTACGCCAAGAACCCCTACGACGTGAAAGGCGTCGGCGCGCGAGTCGCGCGCAAACTGGACGACGAAATCGGTTCGTTCCTCCCCCAACAGGAGACCGAGGGTCGCTTCGCGGTTCAGAACCCCCCGAAGAGCGAGGACGACGCCGAGGAGAAGGCCCGTCACCTCGAAGAGGTCGTCAAGGCCCACGCCGACGCGCCGACCACCCCGAACGACTTCTTCGACGACGTGATGGACGCCCTCGACAGTCCCGCGTTCGGTCCCATCGACTTCGACCGCTACGAGCGGCCCGACCCTGCCGAGGAACTCTCCGACCGGTTCGAGGAGGCCGAAGACCTCCTGAACGAGGAACTGGACGACCTCATCGAGGACGACGATGTGGGTCGGGGCTTCCAGTAGCTAACGTTGGCCGGGACTTCCAGTAGCTGGCGTTGGTCGAGGATTCTCGCGGCCGACTTCGGAGAGAGGCGCGAGCAACCGGCCAGACGAGTAGGCTTAAGCGAGTTCGCCGTCACCGATTTTTCATGAACGCGACCGAGACCGTCGAAGCGTACTACGAGGCGCTCCGGCGCGGCGACCCCCTCTCGCCGTACTTCGCCGAGCGCGAGGAGGTAGTGAAGTTCGGCGTCGGCGAGCGTCTCGCTGGCTACGAGGCAGTCGCCGACGGACTGCGCGAACAGACCCGCACCACCGACGACTGGCGAGTCGAGAGTCGCGCCCTCCGGGTGACTGCTCGGGAAACCGTCGCGTGGTTCACCGACGACGTGGCGATGTCGTGGACCGCAACCGGGAGCGAGCGCGCCGAGGAGACCGACGCTTCCGGAAGCGAGACACGACACTCCTTCGAGACGCGATGGAGCGGTGTCCTCGAACGTGATGCTGGCGAAGGGAACGCTGGCGACGACGGTGAGAGTGGAAGCGACGACGGTGAGAGTGAAACCGGCGACGACAGCGAGCGAGACGAACCGGGCTGGCGATTCGTCCAGATGCACGTCAGCGCACCGCACGAACTCTAAGCATGGTCAGACCAACATCAGACGACGAGAGGCGCGACGCGATGAACCAACTCAAGATCGGCATCGTCCTGTTAGTCGGGGTGTCGGCGGGCCTCACCGCGTTCTTCGGTGGCGGGTCGCTGGTGGAAATCGCGGTCGCGCTCGGCGCGGGACTGGTAGTCGGTGCGGTACTCCTCGCGTATCTGGTTCGTATCGCGTAGGAGGACCGCAGAGCGTCGAATCGGGAAGAGCTGAAGCGAAGCGCCGAGTCAGGGATTCACGCCGAAACACCGAGTTAGGGATTCACGCTAAAACGCCGAGTCAGGGATTCACGCTAAAACGCCGAGTCAGGGGTTCACGCGGGCGAGCCACTGCTCGGGAGCGTCGAGTTCTTCGTCGGTCGGGAGGTTCTCCGGGCGGTCCCAGACGACCGTCGCGCCCTCGATGCCGCGTCGGGCCGCAACGGTCTCGAAGAACGCCTTGCCGCGCTCGTACTGGCGGCGCTTCAGGCCGAGACCGAGGAGTCGCCGGACGAGCCTCGACAGGGGGTCGCCGCCCTGCCTGCGAGCTTCCATCTTCTCGCGGAGGTCGGCGTACTCGTCGTCGAACGCGCCGTCCATCAGGAGTTCGGCGTACCCCTCGACGGCGGTCATCGCGGCGTCGAGGTCCCGGAACGCGTCGCGGTCGAGTCGGCCCTTCGCCAGCGCGTCGATGCCCGACTCCATCCGGGTTTCGAGGTGGTCCGAGAGCCACGGGGCCGCGCCGAACTCCGCGGCGTGCGTGACCTCGTGGAAGGCGATCCAGCGCCGGAACCGGTCGTAGTCCACGTCGAGTTCGCGGGCGATGCGGTCGATGTTCGGCCGGACGAAGTAGAGGGCGTGTTCGTCGCCGTCCGCGAGCAGGAGCGGGTCGTACTGCCCGAGGACGTTCTTGGCCAGCACCGACAACATCAGCGACATCGTTCCCGTGTTGATGGTCCGGGCGACGCCCGGCATGAGTTCGGGGCCGCGCTCCTCGACGGGTTCCATCACGCGCCGGAACGTGTCGATGTTGGCGTCTATCCAGTGGTGGCGGTTCTGCACCTCGATGGTATCCGGAACGTCGAACTCCGCGCCGGAGACCTCGCGGACGCGGGTACGGGCGTCGCGCACGTCGGCCGCGTACCCCGCTCGCTCGCTCGGGGACATGTCTATCGAACCGGGGTCCGTGGACGCCTTCGCGGCCTCGGCGACGGCCGCCCAGTCGATGGGACCGGTGCCGGAGGCGTCGGCGATTGCCCGGACGCTGCGGTAGAGACTCACGGGTTTCAGTTGGGACCGACCGGTCAAAATCTTTCTGCTGCTTCTGGACCGCGAGTCGGCCGCTCGCGTTCCGACTGGCGGACGTTCGGGACCGGAGTCGAATCGACGCGCGTTCGCGGACGGGGAAAACTACCGGAGTTTCGGCTTCCGGTCCGGACCGACGGCGATTTCGACGCTCCGCGGCGGTCGGAACTCCTCGGGGGGACACACCACCGTCGCGTTTGTAAGCGTCGAGAAGGGGATGATGGGGGTCGGCCGGTTCCTTAGCGCCTGTTACCACGCTCGCGGATGTATCATCAATTCCTGAAATAAAGATAATGTTGAATCACTATATAGCTTTTCCAGACGTTGAGAGATGCATATTCTATATATTTACATTCGCGGGGGTGGTGTGTGTTGTTTCTCTAGAGAGATACGCCGTTACAGACGCGACGAAGGTGTGTGAGTCCGTATATGTTTTCGAACTACTATCGTCGCTTTCGACGTTCTCCTTCGCTCTCGGTGTTCTCCTTCGTTTTCTACTTTCTCTATCGACACTCCTTCGTCGTTCCTTCGAGCCTTCGACTCCGCACCGGGCCACCGACCTACTGCGACTACCTGCTCGTTCTTCTTCTCAGATCCATCTCCCGGCCCAACCTCCCGGCCCCCTCCCGCCCGCCTGCTTACATCCGCGAGGTAGGTGTCTGTCCTAACTACTCGGCGTCGAACGCTCCTTCGCTTGGGTCGAGCGACCGTTCCTCGTCTCCCGTCGAATACGCGGAGTCGGAACATCCGCGAGGGTACTCGGTGGCGGCGACTCGCTCGAAGGGGCGACAAACGACGCTGGCTCCGTGTTCGACACCGAGTTACATCCGCGACGATACCCCCTCCATTTATATGCTCAAGTGCGAATGCAGTGGCAACTGATGGCTACCGACGACGACGGCGACAGGGACCCACTGTTTCGCTACGACGAGCCGATATTCGCCGACGAGGACCTCCTGCGAATCTCTCACCTCCCCGGCCCGAACCGTATCGTGGGGCGCGACGAACACATGCAGAAGGTCGCCGAGGCGCTCAACCCCGCGATTTTCGGGCAGGAGCCGACCCACCTCTTCATCTTCGGCAAGACCGGGACCGGAAAGTCGCTCATCTCCCGGAGCGTCTCCAAGCGTGTCGAGAACGAGGCCGAACACGAGGAGGTGAACGTCCGCACCGCCTTCATCGACTGCGGCGAACAGACGACCGAGGCGTCGGTCATCAAGACCATCGGGCGCGAACTCAACGACCCGAACGAGACCGGCATCAAGGTGCCCCAGCGCGGACTCGGTACCGGCGACTACTACGACCGACTCTGGCAGATTATCGACAGTTGTAGCGACGTAGTCATCGTCATCCTCGACGAAATAGACATGCTCGAAGACGACGAGGTGCTACGGAAACTCTCGCGCGCTGGCGAGAACCGCCGCGTGACCGACTCGACCATCGGCATCATCGGCATCTCGAACAAGATAGACTTCCCCGACGAACTCAACGAGCGCGTCAAGTCGAGTTTCGCCCACGACGAACTGGTCTTCCCGCCGTACGACGCCCACCAGCTCGTGGATATCCTCCAGAATCGTGCCGACGCGTTCCGCGACGGCGTCCTCTCGGACGACGCGGTCCCGCTCACCGCCGCGCTCGCCGCGCAGGAACACGGCGACGCGCGCAAGGCCATCGACATCCTGCGGAACGCGGGGCGAATCGCCACTAAGCAAGAGGACGAGGAGGTAACCGAGGAACACGTCTACGCCGCCAAGGAGAAGACCGAGGCCGACCGCTTCGCCGAACTCATCGAGGGCGCGCCGACCCAAGCGAAGGCCATCCTGCTGGCGCTCACCGTCCTGACGGAGAACAAGCCCCGCGACCAGTTCCCGACCCAGCAGATATACCGGCAGTACCAGACCATCGCGTCGGACCTCGACATGGACCCGCTCTCGGAGCGCCGCGTGCAGGAGATTCTACAGGAACAGGACTTCCTGAACGTCATCAACTCCGAGACGAAGGGCCGGGGCCGCGGCCGGGGCGTCCACACCAAGCACCGACTCCTCGAAGAACCCGAAATCGTCAAGAAGGTCCTCAATCGGGACTCCCGAATCGCCGACCTCGGCATCTGACGCCTCTCAGTGCCCGCAACTCCTCGGTTCTCTCCTCCCGTCTTCTGGCGGTCGGTCCGACTCCCGCGGCTTCGACACCAGAGCGTGCGACGCGGTGGGAAACAAATATTAGGGGCATATTATGCCAACTAAGGTATTTTAGATATATCCGCACAGAATTTATACGGAAGAACGTCGGCATCATATCCATGTCAACGACATCGACGTGGGACGACCCGAACGACTGTCCGTTCTGTGGCGACGAACTCCAGAACCCCGGCGCGGCCTTCATCGACCACATCCACGACAATCCGGACTGCGAGGAGGGCTTCGAGACGTGGCGGACCAACGTCAACGACGACATCTGCGCTGGCTGGTCCGGATAGCCCCGTCTCCCGAACCTCGCCCCGTTTTTCACGTCCGTCCGAAATCCCGATTTCTCGCGGGTTCGAGCGCCAGTATCGCCACTCCTCGGACCGAACGCCAGTTTCGAAACCCTCGCAAAAAATAATAGGTGTCCTTATACAATTTCCGAGAAATTATACCATCTTATAGGAAGTCTTATACTCTCGTCTCGGCTACCGACGCTCACGATGAGATGCCCACAATGCAGCGGTGAACTCGTAGACGCACGCGGTTACGAGTCCTGTTCGACGTGCGGTCACGTTCCACCCCACGGTGCCGACTGACCGGAGTCGAGCGACCTGACACCGGACCCCGGCCTTTTCGCTCGGGGTAGTATCGACCCGACGACCCCCTCCCGCCGACCGACGGGGTTTTTCTACCGGCGGGCGTTACCCACCTCCGTGAACGTTCGGGGAGGAGTCGCGGAAGTCGGCGAGATTCGCACGGTCAGCACGCAGTACGGCGAGCGCGACCTCGCGGAGGTGACGGTCCGCGACGAGGGTGGCCACGACGAGGCCACCGGCCAAGCACCGGAAAAGACGGTCACGCTCTGGGGCAAGTGGACCGAGAGCGCCGACCTCCTCGAAGAGGGGATGGAACTGCTCGTCACCGACGTAGAAGAGGACGAGTATCAGGGGGAAACGACATACTCGACCGGGAAAGACTCGTACGTCGTGGTCGAACCGTCGTTCCTCGTGGACGTGACCGACGTTCGGTCGTGGGTCCAGTGCCCGCGGATGTACTACCTCAACAAACTCTCGGGCATTCCGCTGGCGTACCCCGTCGTCAAGGGGACCATCGTCCACGAGGTGTTCGGCGACCTGCTACGCGGCCGGGACTTGGACGAGTCCATCGACGAGCGCGTCGCGGAGGCCGGACTGGAACTGGGGCTTCTGGGCCGCGAGCGCGACGAGGTTGCCGACGAGGTCCGCCAGAACGCCGCGGCGATAGAGGGGTGGCTCGCGCAGGGCGCACTCACCGAAGAAGATAACTGGCGGAGCGAGCAGACGCTCATCAGCGAGCGGTTCGCCATCAAGGGCCGGGCCGACGCGCTCCGGCGCGGGATGCCCGTCGAGTTGAAGACCGGCAAGAACCTCAAGCGCGACCCGCGGTTTCAGGACAAGATTCAGGCGGCGTGTTACGCGCTCTTGCTCCAAGAGAAGGGCGTGCCCGCCGACACCGGCACCCTGCTCTACACGAAGAACTCCGCGCTCGACCGGACCGAGGAGGACGGCGACCTCTCGCCAGCCAAGGAGTTCTCCGTGGGCGACGGTCTCCTCGATTTCGTCGTTCGCACGCGGAACGAAATCGCGGCGATGGAGTACCACGCCGTCAACCCCGAAGCGTCGGACCGGGAGAACCCCGGCATCCCGACCGGCTACGAGGCTGACGCGACCTGCGAGTACTGCTTCGAGCAGGACACCTGCATGGTGGTCTCGGGCCGCCTCGACCAAGAGTCGAAGGCGGGCCAAATCGGCACCGCGATTCCCGAGGCGGAACGCGACTACTTCGACCGCGTCTACCGACTGATAGAGGAGGAACGCCGGGCGACCCACGCCGAGTACGCGAAGCTCTGGCGACAGACCGCCGCCGAGCGCGCCGACGACGACCGCGCGCTCCTCGGCCTCGAACCGACCGAGCGCCGCCAGTTGGACGGCGGCCGGTGGGAGATGCACGCCGAGCGCGCCGGGAGCGCGGTCTCGAAGATTCGAGAGGGCGACGTGGTGCTGGCCAGCGACGGCGACCCCGTGAACGGCCACGCCGAGTTGGCCCGCGTCGAGCGATTGGGCGAGGAGGTCGTCGTCACGGCCGACGAACCGGTCGAGTTGCGGCGGCTCGACGTGTACCCCTCGGAACTGTCGGCCGACCGGATGCTGACGGCTCTCCACGACTTCCTGCTGAAGGGCGACGAGCGCCGGAAGGACGTGCTGTTCGACCGCGCGGACCCGGAGTTCGCCGACGACCGGCGGACCTACATCGACAACAACGAGGCCCAGAACGACGCGGTGAACCGCGCGGTCAACGCCGAGGAGTTCGCGCTGGTCCACGGGCCGCCCGGTACGGGCAAGACCTACACCATCGCGCGGACGATTCGCGCCCTCGTGGAGCATGGCGAGGCGACGGAGTCGCCTCGAACCGGAGGCGGTGATAGCGAGGCGCAGAGCGCCTCGGACCGTTCGAGCGGGCGAAGCCCGCGAGAAGAAACCGCCGGAGGGGGCGAGCGCGTTCTCCTCTCGGCCTTCACGAACCGCGCGGTGGACAACGCGCTCGAAGCCCTGCGGGACCAAGGCTTCGAGGACATCGTTCGCGTCGGAACCGAGAGCGGCGTCCGCGAGGACATGCAGGACCTGCGACTGGAGCAGGCGGGCGACCCCGGCGAGCGTCTCGCCCAACTGCGCGACGCGAGCGTCGTCGCCGCCACGACCGCGACCTGCGGCTCCCGAATCATGCGCGAACAGTCGTTCGACGCGGCGCTGGTGGACGAGGCGTCCCAACTCACCGAACCCGCCACGCTCGCGGCGGTCAACCTCGCCGACCGGTTCGTACTGGTCGGCGACCACCAGCAACTCCCGCCGGTCGTCCGGACCGATAGTGAGACGGTCGCCTCGAAGGAGGTAAACGCCTCGGATGACGCGAACGCCTCGGAAAACGCGAGCGGCGAGGAGCGAAGCGACGACCCGCGAGTGACCGACCTCTCGACTTCCCTGTTCGAGCGCCTCATCGGCCAGTCCCCCGAGGCGGGCGTGATGCTCGACCGCCAGTACCGGATGAGCCAGCGGATTCAGGCGTTCTCCTCGCGGGAGTTCTACGACGGCGAGTTGCGCCCGGCCTCGGGCGAGGTCGCCGCCCAACGGCTCGCGGACCTGCCGCACGTTGACGAGACGGCGGTCTCCGCGGCGGTGCGCGGCGCGGGCGGCGTTGCGTTCGTGGACCCCGACGGTCGCGCCGAGGGCAACACCAACCTAATCGAGGCCGAGCGCGTCGCCGACATCGTGGCCGAGTTCCTCGCCGCGGGCGTCGAACCGGACGAAATCGGCGTCATCGCGCCGTTTCGAGCGCAGGTCGCCGAAATCGGTCGCCGGGTGTCGGACGGCGTGACGGTGGACACGGTGGACCGCTTTCAGGGGTCGAGCAAGGAGGTCGTCGTCGTCTCGTTCGTCGCCACCCAAGACCTCGACAGCCCCATCTTCGAGGACTACCGCCGGGTGAACGTCGCGCTGTCGCGCGCGAAGAAGTCGCTCGTGCTGGTCGGCGACGAGGAGGCCCTGCGAAGCGACGACTTCTACGCGCGGATGGTCGAGTGGGCGCGGTGAGTTGGCGAGGCTCCTCGGCCGACCCGTAGAAATATATTTGTTGCTTAGAAAAAATAAATAAATTCTAAAAGACAGATTTAGGTTTCCTTTAAATTGGTATAGATATCTTGGCGGCGGTGGTCGGTCGTCGCTCGAAGCGCCGCGATTCGCCCGACCTGTCAACAATTCAATTCGGAGCGCGCGCGATGAAACATTCCTCTAGAGAGGCGTTTCCGGTACGTTTAAGACTTCGACGGGTGGCGATAGTGATATGAGTGGACGACCGCTCGACGTGCTGGAAGCCTCCCTGCAAGAGGAGGTTACGGTGCGATTGAAAGGCGGCGAGGAGTACGAGGGCATCCTGACCGGCTACGACCAGCACATGAATCTGGTGCTGGAGGACACCGACGAGGAAGACACAACCATTATACGCGGCGACAACCTCGTGTCGATTAACCCATGACTGGTGCAGGAACCCCGAGCCAAGGGAAGAAGAACACCACGACTCACACGAAGTGTCGCCGGTGTGGCGAGAAGTCGTATCACACGAAAAAGAAGGAGTGTTCGAGTTGCGGGTTCGGTAAGTCGAAGAAGCGCCGCGACTACGAGTGGCAGAGCAAGTCCGGCGAGTAATCGGCCTCGAACGCTTCTTTCTCTCTGCGGTCTCTTCGTTTTCGTGTAGTCGCTTCTGTATCGATTCGATTTTCGATAGACGAGACCGTTGTACGGGTCGCCACGGGAGCGACCGCGGCGAACGTTTCGAAAGCCCCCGCCCGGTCGCGGTCGCTCCGCGAGATATTTCCGCGCTCTCCGCACCGCCCGCGCGGAAATAGTTGCCCGCGGAGACGACCACGGCCTGCGGCCGCGACCGGGCGGCCCCTTTCAGCCCACCCAAACGGAGGTTCGTGGAATCGAGCGCGTTCCAGTGGAGTGTATCACGGAGCGTTCGCTGGCGGAGGCGTCACCGAGCGCATCCGGGGTGGCCTGCGTCACCGAGCGCGCCCGACGCCATCGTCGGGTGGCGTCCGGGCCGGAATCGGAGGTTTCAGTGTTGTAACTAGAAGTGTACGAGAACGTGCATACATTCGGGGCGCCGGTCGGATTTTTCGGCACGATAGCGAGGGTTTTTACTACGGTGGCGCAGTAGCTCCGTCCATGCAAAACGGCCGGGACGCGGCCCGCAACGCTTCGACCGAGAACGCCCAGACGGGCGAGCCAGCGCCCTCCGAAGCGGGTGCGAGTCGCCCGGACCTGTCGGGTCCGACCGAGAAGTGCGGCGTCGTCGGGGTCTCGCTCGCCGAGCGGGACGCCGCGCGCCCCCTCTACTACTCGCTGTACGCGCTCCAACATCGCGGACAGGAGTCGGCGGGCATCGTCACCCACGACGGGTTCCAACAGCACGACCACGTCGAGATGGGACTCGTCGGCGACGCCTTCGAGCAGGAGGACATCGAGGCCCTGCGCGGGAGCGCGGGCATCGGCCACGTCCGCTACCCCACCGCGGGGAGCGTGGACAAGTCCTGCGCGCAACCGTTCACCGTCTCGTTTCGGAGCGGCGCGCTCGGGCTGAGCCACAACGGCAACCTCGTCAACGCCGAGGAGGTCCGCGACGAGTTGGCCGCCGAGGGCCACGCGTTCACCTCTGACGGCGACACCGAGGTCATCGCCCACGACCTCGCGCGCAACCTGTTGGAGGCCGACCTCGTGCGCGCGGTCAAGCGCACGATGGGTCGCATCCACGGCTCGTACTCGCTGACCATCATGCACGACGACACCGTGCTGGGGGTTCGGGACCCCGAGGGCAACCGCCCGCTCTGTATCGGCGAACTGGACGACGGCTACGTCCTCGCCAGCGAGTCGGCGGCTATCGACACCCTCGACGGGGAACTCGTCCGGGACGTGCGACCGGGCGAACTCGTCGTCCTCCGACCCAACGGCGAGGGCTTCGACTCCTACCAACTGTTCGAGCGCGAGAACACGGCTCACTGTTTCTTCGAACACGTCTACTTCGCGCGCCCGGACAGCGTCATCGACGACCACCTCGTCTACGAGGTCCGGAGGGAGTTGGGCCGCAAGCTCTGGGAGGAGAGCGGCATCGACAGCGACGTGGTGATGCCGGTGCCCGACTCCGGCCGCGCGTTCGCCGGAGGATACGCCGAAGCCGCCCAAGAAGACGGCGCAAACGTCGAGTTCGCCGAGGGGCTGATGAAGAACCGCTACGTCGGCCGGACGTTCATCATGCCGACGCAGGACGAACGCGAGCGCGCGGTCCGCCTGAAGCTCAATCCGATAAAGTCCACCGTCGAGGGCAAGACCGTCACCATCATCGACGACTCCATCGTCCGCGGGACCACCTCGACCCAACTGGTCGCGCTCCTGCGGGACTGCGGTGCCGAGGAGGTCCACATGCGCGTCGGTGCCCCGCCCATCGTCGCGCCCTGCTACATGGGCATCGACATGGCGACCCGCGAGGAACTCATCGCCGCGGACAAGTCCGTCGAGGAGATACGTGAGGAAATCGAGGCCGACAGCCTCGCGTACCTCTCGAACGAGGCGGTCGCCGACGCGCTCGACACGAGCAAGGCCGACCTCTGTATGGGCTGTGTCACCGGCGAGTACCCCTACGACATCGACGGCGAAGCGACCGACCGGGACGTGACCCGCCCCGACGTGGGCACCCCCGCGAGCGCGGACGACTGAGATTCTCCCGGACGCCAGCTGGATTCCCACTGGCGTCCGCCGCGCTCGGCCACAGTTGCTACCCGTCTCGAAGCCGAGGATTCTCGCATGGTCGAAGAAGACCTCGGAGAGGCGACTATCGTGTACGAGGGACCCGACGGCGAGACCGAATCCCAGACGGTCCAGAACGAACACGTCGCCTACTTTCAGGACCACTGGATACTCAAGACCGGCGAGGACGACCACGGGCGCGACTTGGTGCGCCGCATCCCCGCCGAACGGGTCTACCACGTCGAGCGAACCGTCGAGCAGTTCGAGGAGGAAGTCAGCACGCTCCGGGACCAAGTGGAGTCGGTCGCCGACGACCTCCGGACGCGACTCCTCGGGAGCGACAGCGGCGGTAGCGGCGACGAGCGCAGGACCACGACCGAGTCCGCGAGTCGCTCCGAGAGCGTCAGCATCGACGTGACGAGTGGTGAACCCAGCGACTCCGACGACGGTGACGAACTGGACGGCGACGACGCTCTCGGGACCGGCGATTCGAGCGGGAGCGACGACGCCGACGAAGACGACGCCCCCGGACGCAACAATTAATCTCTCGCGGCCCGTCGAAGACGAAGATGGCTCACGATTACGACCGGCGAGACCGGCCCGCAACCGGCGAAGAGACTGCCGACGAGACCGCCGACGAGAGCGTCGCGGAGTCGGACCCCGCGGCCTCCGATTTCGCGGGAACGGACGACGAGGAGTCGCCCGCCGAGACCCGGCCCGAACTCGAACGGGCGCGACTCCTCGAACCGAGACACGCGCTCGAAATCGGGCGGGACGGCCGCGTCGTCGGCAGTCACTACCACGAGGGCCGCGACACGTGGGAAATCCTCTTGGAGCGGTACGACGAGTAAAGCGATTTCGAGGCCGGGGAGTCAGAACAGATACAGCATGAGGTAGACTACCACGCCGAGCGCGAACGAGGTCATCCACAGCGCGGCCGCGACGCGCCCGACTTTGGGGTGGTTCGTCGCCGAGAGGTCCGACACGGGCCGGGTCAGTCCGAGGAGCAACACGTAGTACAGAAGCGGGATGCAGACCACCGCCAGCAGGATGTGAATCCCCAAAACCGGGTAGTAGACGAACTGCTCGACCGCGGCGGGTCCCGTGAACTCGCTCGGCCCGAGGAGCGCGACGCGGTAGAGGTACATGACCAGAAACGCCGCGAAGAGGACGACGCCCGCCAGCATGCCCTTCCGGTGGCGCTCTACGTCGCCGCGGCGAATCGCGCGCCACGACGCGCCGACCACGCCGAACGCCACGACGCTGATGACCGCGTTGAGATGCGGGATGGCCGACAGCACGGCGTCGGGCGCTCGGGGGAGCGCGCCCGCGGGCACGACGCGGAGCGCCGCCGCGAACACCAACGCGAGCGAGACGACGGTCAGAAGCCCGGTCACCGCGGGGACGTGCCGCTCGACGAATCGTTGCATGTCCGGACGTTGGGAACGGTTCGACATACGCCTTACCGTGTCCAATCGTCGCGCCAGCGTCCGAGGAGTCCGGGAGGCTCCTCGGCGTGCGGGTACCTGCCGCCCCGCAGTCGAAACGAAAGGCATTTTATTCGCTTGGCTACTACGTCTGAGTGCAGAGAAAGACACCGCGAGCGTGGGTAGCCAAGCTAGGCCAACGGCGCAGCGTTGAGGGCGCTGTCCCGTAGGGGTCCGCCGGTTCAAATCCGGTCCCACGCATCGCAAGCGCGACACACTCGCGCAACGTGGCTCAGCCACGGAATACGATGCAGGTGGAGTCCCTTGGGACTGCACCCACGCACAATTCCTTCGGACGCTAACTGGCGAGCGAGAGCTTCGTTCGTCTGTGTTCTCACTCCCGGCGAGTTCCTACTCCGTATCTCCGTCGGTAGCGCGGATTACATCTTGTCGAGGAGATCGTTTTTCTTCTCCTCGAACTCCTCGTCGGAGAGAACACCCTCGTCGTGGAGTTCCTTGATGTTCTTCAACTGCTCGGTCGGGTCCGGTTGCGATGCCGCCTGCGCGTTCGTCTGCTGGCTCTCCTTCATCTTCTCGCGGATGAACCGCGCCATCTCTCGGATTTCGTCGGCGTCGGGGTCCGATACTTGGAACTCGTAGGCGCTCCCGCTGGTCTTGACGGTCAACTTCTTCGAGACGAGTCCCGTGTCGAGGTCCACACCCTCGATTCGGCTGTAGGGAATCGTCTGCTCGTCGTCGCCCGTAACCTGCGGAATCTTCGAAACGAGACGCTTGTTCGTCGCACCCGTCAGAATCGAACTCAGGATGCTGTTTTTACCTTCAACGTCGGCACCGAACGCGCCTGCCCCTTCGCCTTTCTCTTGGATGCCTTTCCCTTTGATGAGGTACATCACCTTCTCGTCCGGGTCGAGTACGTCCTCCATCTTCCCGATTCGCTCGGCCGTCGCGAACTCGCTTTCCGGTTCGTAGTCTATCTCGGACGTGCTGTCGCTTCCAAACAGTCCCATGCAGACGATTTATCAGAACGGATTCTTATAATTTTGTGAACTTTGTTACGGCAGAAATATGATGTTTAGAACTGTTAGATTGTTCTCAAAAGGCTCTAAGTCCTGTTATTTCGGTTACGGCTCGCCTACAGTCCTTCGAAGTCCCGAATATCCTCGCGCCACGACTCCGGAATCGGCTTCGAGGACTTGGTTTCCCTATCGACCGCGACCTGTACCGTCTCGCCGGTGGCCGCGACCGCGCCGTCGGCGCGGACCTCGTACGCCATCGGGAGCGAGGTCTCGCCGAGTTCCAGCACGCGCACGGCGACGGTCACGTCGTGGTCTATCTCGACCGGCCGCAGGAAGTCGATTTCGAGGTTGGCGAGGACCGACTCGATGTCCCGCAGGGGCACGTCCAGTACTTGGTCGAAGTAGGCCACGCGGGCCTGCTCGAAGTAGCTGGCGTAGACCGCGTTGTTCACGTGGCCCATCGTGTCGAGGTCGCGGTAGCGAACGTCCACGTCGTGCGTAAACGAGTAGTCGCTCATCGTTTCGTCGTGGGGGCGGTCGGTAGTTCCGTCTGTCGCTTCCGGAGGGTCGCGGCGTCGGCTATCGGTCCGCGCCGTCAGGTGTAGGTGCGCGCCAGATACGCCCCGATATCCGAGACCAGTTCGGCGTCGTACGTCCAGAAGCCGTGGAACGTCCCCGGTTCGAACTCCTCGCCGAGGAGGGCGCAGGCCTGTCGGTCGGCGTCGCCGCCGTCGAAGACGACGAACCAGAACGCCCCGATTTCGCCGGTCTCCTCGGCGTGGACCGTCGCGCCCGGCACGTCCGGTTCCCAGTCGAGGCGACCGTAAACGTGAACGTCCAGTAGCGTCTCGGTCGCCAGCGTGGCGTACACGTGGCGTTGGGCCTCCATCGCGGCGGCCGACTGGAAGCCGGTCCGGAGCGTCCCGTGGCCGACGCGGTAGGCGCGGTCCTCTATCTCGCGGCTAGCCGCGAGGAGGTGCCGTCGTTCGAAGGCGACGAAGGTGGTCTCCGCGAGGAGGTCCATCGTCGCGCGGAGCGCGTCGTTCTCGCCGGGGTCGAGGTCGGCGGCGCTCGGTGAGACGAGGTGGCGGACCGCCGCCATCCCGGCGCTCCCGGCGAACTCGCCGTCCACGCTCAGGACGACGAACCCGTCGGTACCGTCGTCGGGAATCGGTTCGTACTCCACGAGGACGTTCCGGGACTCGAAGTAAGTCGTTATCTCCTCGCAGGGGCGCGGTGCGAACAGCGTCACGGTCCGGCGCGACGACGAGGCCCCGTCGAGGAACTCACGGAGCGTCATCGGTCCGGGAGTCGTGCCAGTCGGAGTCGCCGGACGCCCGCGGTCCGGCCTCGCGTCGTCGCTGGTCGAGCGAGCGCGCCAGTACGGTGTCGAGGAGGTCGGGCACGTCGGCGAGTTCGACGGTCCCCGCTTCGCGGTCGTACCGGACGAACCCCTCGCGTTCGAGTCGCGGGAGATGGACGTGGTGGAGCGCGATTTCGACGCGCTCGCGCTCGTCGGGCGTCACCACCGCGGTCGGGTCAGCGTTCGCGTTCGTCCAGCCCGCGACGACGGTCGCCAACCGTTCCACGTCGGTCGCTCCTCGGTCCGAGAGGTAGTAGAGCGCGTAGCGGCGGTTGTCGTCCGCGACGACACTGAACACTGTATCGACCAGTGCCGAGTTCGCGGCCGCGTTGGTGTCGGGCGTCGAGTCGCCGCTGTCGGGCGGCGAGTCCGTGGCCGCGTCGGTATCGGCCCCCGAACCGTCGCCGTCCGCCGATTTCTCGGGGGCGGCCGAGTCGTCGGTCGGGGTATCGGTCGAGTCGTCCGCCATGGTCGTGACTATTGTTGTCACACCGAAAAGAGTGTTTGGGCTCGCCGGTCGGGACGAGCGTGACTTCGACTGGCAAGCGGGGTATTCAAATGCGTCGTGTCCCTACTGGTTGCTATATGGCGAAGTATTCGACCGGCGGGTCGTCCGGCAGTGGTGGCGGCGGCTCGTGCGAACTCTGTGGCACGTCGAGCGACTCGCTAACCGAGGCCAACGTGGCCGGTGCGCTGTTGGAGGTCTGCTCGGACTGTGCCTCCTCGCACAACGACAACCAGCAGACCGACTCGGGCGACGACGAGGAGCGCGAACGCAAGCGTAAGGCGGCCCAGAACACCGCGAAGGCGAGTGGCGTCTACGACGGCGACTCGCGCCACTGGGAAGAGGAGGGAACCAACTACGACGACGACCCGCTCCCGTATCTGGTCTCGAACTACGGCGACGTGGTCGAACAGGCCAGACGGGACGAGGGACTCCAGCGCGGCGAACTCGCCGACGAGTTGGACGTGTCCGAGAACGACCTGCTGGCGGTCGAACAGGGTCGGGCGAATCAGGCCAACGTCGGCGGGTCGCTCGTGGAGGCGCTGGAAGACCGCCTCGACGTGCAGTTGGCCGAGGAGTGAGGGGCCACGGAGAGACGAGCGAGCGTCGGGGGTTCGGGCGGCGAGTTCGGGGGTGAGTCGCGGGGGAGTCGGTCCCACAATCTTATTCACTCCGTCCGTGGTGGACGAGGTATGGACATCGGCGTTCACACACCACCGCTGTACGGGCAGTCGCTCGAAGACGCGATGGCGTACCTCCACGGAATCGGCGTTGACGCCATCGAACCCGGCGTCGGGGGTTATCCCGGCGACACTCATCTGCCCCGCGACGAGTATCTGGACGACGACGAGGCACAGAACCACCTCTTCGACCTGCTGGACGAGTACGACATGCGCATCTCGGCGCTGGCGACCCACAACAATCCGCTTCACCCCGACGACGAAACCGCTGAGCAGGCCGACACCGAGTTGCGGGAGGCCATCGAACTCGCCGACCAACTGGACGTGGACGCCGTGACCTGCTTCTCGGGGCTTCCCGCGGGGAGTCCGAACGACGAGACGCCCAACTGGATTACCGCGCCGTGGCCGGGCGAACACGCCGACGCTCACGAGTACCAGTGGGAAGAAGTCGCCATCCCGTACTGGTCGGACCTCGCGGACCACGCCGCCGACCACGGCGTGAACGTCGCCATCGAGATGCACCCGAACATGCTGGTGTACGAACCGTCGGGCATGCTCCGCCTGCGCGAGGAGACCAGCGAGCGCATCGGCGCGAACTTCGACCCCTCGCACCTCTACTGGCAGGGCATCGACGTGACCGACGCCATCCGACTGCTGGGCGAACACGACGCTATCCACCACTTCCACGCGAAGGACACCAAGGTCTACGACGCGCAGGCCCGGACGAAAGGCGTCCTCGACACCACGCCCTACGACGAGGAGGCCGACCGCTCGTGGCTGTTCCGCTCGGTGGGCTACGGCCACGGCGAGGAACACTGGAAGGACATCGTGAGTACGCTCCGGATGGTCGGCTACGACGGGGCGCTGTCCATCGAACACGAGGACTCGCTGACCAGTTCCAACGAAGGACTGGAGAAGGCCGTGAACCTCCTCCAGCGCGCGGTGTTCCGCGAGCAACCCGGCGAAGCGTACTGGGCCTGATTACGCCCACCAGCGTCGCCGCCCTCCGATTCGCCCGCACGGAAACGTTTTTGTTGCGCCGCCGACACGCTCGTCCCGATGGCCGGACCGCATCCGATAGAACTCTTCGTCCCAATAGCTGTCCTCGGCGCTGTCGGATTCTTTCTCTTCGGCAACCTCGGCGGCGAACTCGGAGCAATCGTCGGCGCGACGTTCGGCGTCGTCGTCGGTGCCGCGGTCGGTTCGAGCGCCAGCGTCGCCGACGAGTCCGAGGACGCCGAAAGCGAGTGACGCCGAGTAGCCCCGACGGTCACAGGTCGGCCAGCGCCGCCTCGGGATAGAACGTCTCGGCGTCGCCGTCCGCTTCCAACTCGGCGACCGACTTCCAGACGCACGCTATCTCCTCGCCCGTGTCGGGTTCGGTCGCGGTGAAGGCGTCCTCGTCGTAGGGCCACGACGCCGCGATATCGGCCTCGTAGAGCCGCCAGATTTCGTGCTGGGTCTCGCCCGCGACGGTGAACACGTCCTCGTAGGTGCCCAGCGGCGAGACTCCCGCGAGTTCGACGCCCAACTCCTCGCGGAACTCCCGGCGGAGCGCGTCCCGACTGTGTTCGCCGAACTCGACGCCGCCTCCGAGCGGTCGGAGGAAGGTTTCGCCCGCGGGGTCGCGCTCGCGCTCGACCAGTAGCTCCTCGCGGTCGTCGCCTCGGCCGCCGCCCTCCTCGCGGGTGACGACGCCGCGCGCGGTGACTCGAATGGCGTCGTCGCTCGCCTCGGTGTCGTCTCCGCCGTTCCTCTCGGCCATGGGATTCACGAAAACCGGGAGGATGGACAAAAGACCGACGGTTCCGGCGCGGTCGCGCGTTCGGTCTCCGGGCGCAAGTCCGCGGTGGTCGATTCCCGGATTCCGGCGACCGCCACTAGCACTTTTCCTGCTGTGGGTTGACGAGGAGCGTATGGGGAAGATTGTCTCTGACGACCTCGCCGACCAGTTAGTCAGCACTTGTCGAACCGCCGTCGGCGACGAACTTCGGAGCGTGACGTACTTCGACGAGGACGAGGAGGAACAGCTCTACCTCCGCGGGGACCTCGAAGCCGACGCCGACCTCGTGGGCTTCGCCGACAACGAGCGACTCGGGTTCCGCTCACAGACGCTCTACGAGGAGACTGAACTCGGCCCGTACCGGTTCACGATGCGGGCGTTCGACCACGGCTACCTCACGCGGGTCATCGTCGGCGACCGCGGCGCGTTCGTCACCACCGACGCGATGGAGATGGACCGGTTCAAGGAGGTCGCGTCGGCGATGCGGTCGGTGCTGGCCGAGGAGTAGCGGGTTCGAGCATTCTCGTTCGAGCGCGCCGGGTGTTCCGACCCTGCTGGTTCCCACTGGCCGAGAACGGCCTTCCGGGCTTATGTCCGTTCGTCGCCTACGTCTACGTAGGAGGCGAGACCCATGACCACCTCACTCAAAATCGCCGTGACGGTCCTGACCGCCCTCGCCGTGTTCGGCCTCGGCGCGACCGTGACCGCGGGCGCTCACGTCACCGACTTCGCCGCCGATCCGGTCTCGGCCGTCGGACACGTCTGTGACCAGTGGGGACTCCAGAACGACTGGGGAGACCACCGACACGGTGACGACTGGACGAACCATCCCCACCACGGTGACGGACACCACGGCCAATCGGGTGATCACGGCCCGCACGGTGGACCTCACGGTTCGCAGGGGTCTCACGGTCCGCATCGCTGACCGACTCCTGAAACACTAAGCACCTCCGCCGAGTACGTTCGCGACGACATGACTCTCAAAGTCGGCGTTCTCGGCTACCGATTCATGGGCAAAGCCCACGCGAACGCGATGGCTCGACTCCCGATGTTCTTCCCGGAGGCACCGGACGTAGAGCGCCACGTCCTCGTCGGCCGCGACGAGGAGGCCCTCGCGGACGCCGCCGACCGCCTCGGGTTCGAGAACACGGCGACCGACTGGGAAGACGTGGTCGACGAGGTAGACGCCTTCTACAACCTCGGGCCGAACCACGTCCACGCCGAACCCTCCATCGCCGCGCTGGAAGCTGGCACGCCGGTCCTCTCGGAGAAGCCGCTGGCAAACGACTTGGACAGCGCCGAGCGCATGGCCGCGGCCGCAGAAGACGCTGGCGTGCCGACCGCGACCGCGTTCAACTACCGCTTCGTCCCGGCGATCCGGTACGCCAAAAACCTCATCGAGGACGGCGAACTCGGCGAGATTCACCACTTCCGCGGGCGCTACTTGCAGGACTGGCTCGTGGACCCCGAGGCCCCGTGGTCGTGGCGCAACAGCGAGGAGATGGCCGGGAGCGGCGCGTTGGGCGACCTCGGTGCCCACACCATCGACCTCGCGCGCTTCCTCGTCGGCGACGTGGAACGCGTCTCGGGCCACTGCCAGACCTTCGTGGACGAGCGCCCCGTGGAGGGCGAAGGAGGCGACGGTGAGACCGAAACCCGCGAAGTCACGGTAGACGACGCCTACTCCGCGCAGGCCGAACTGGAGGGCGACGTGATGGCGACCTTCGAAGCCTCGCGCTTCGCCAACGGGCACAAGAACGACCACGCCATCGAAATTCACGGCTCGGAGGGGAGTCTCAAATTCTCGCTCGAACGCCTCAACGAGTTGGAGGTCCTGCGCGGCGACGACCGGGGCTACGAGACGATTCTCGTCACCGACGCCGACGACCCGTACGTCGAACACTGGTGGCCGCCGGGCCACGTCCTCGGGTGGGAACACACCTTCGTCCACGAGAACTACGAGTTCCTATCTGCTATCGATAGCGCGGCGTCGGAGACGCCGCGAGACGGAGGCGGTGAAACCGCCGGAGCAGACGGGGAGTACCACCCCGACTTCCACGACGGCCTCGCGGTCCAGCGCGTCCTCGCGGCAATTCAGGAGAGCGACGAGCGCGGTGAGTGGGTCTCCGTAAAGTAGATCGGCGCAAGTAGTGGCCGACACACCGCCTTCCGTTTCTCAGTCCGATTCTTCCAAGTCTTCGCCGAACCGGGTCGCCTCCACGAACTGCTCGGAGAGGAAGTCCTCTAACAGGAGCAAGACGTTGTAGAGGAACGTCGCCTGAAACCCCACGAGTGGGAAGGCCAACCACCCCGGCGTCGAGTGAGCCACGACGAACCGAACCAGCAGGTAGGCCACGACGAGGTTGCCCAGCGTCGAGACGACGTGAACCATCGAGGTGACGACCAGCGGCGTGTCGTCGTCGGCGGGTTCCCGGACTATCTCCCGGAACGCGATGGCCCCGAGGACCGCGAAACCCAGAATCGCGCCGAACGCGAGCAGGAGGATGTGAAACAGGTCCGGCGTCTGGACCTTGTAGATGAGCATCGCGCCGGACCCCCAGATGGTCAGGGTGTAGCCGTACGCTTCCGACTCGGCGGTGAGGTTGTGCGCGAGTCGGCGTCTCGGGTCCATGACTCGAATCCAGCACGGGCACCCTCTTCGGTTTGCTGGCAGTTCCCTCCCGGAACTGCCGGACGCTCGCGCGTCAGAACTCCCGAACGCCCTCGTCGGTGACGACCGAATCGAGGAGGTCGGTCGGCGTCGCGTCGTAGGCCGGGTTCTCCACGGAGAAGCCCTCCGCGGGTTCGAGCAGGACCTCGCTGGGCGACCGGAAGTCGTTCTCGAACCGGAAGCCCTCGCCGACCAGTTTGGCCGACGACCCGACGACGGTGACGGGAACGTCTACCTCGTCGGCGGTCGCGGCCAGCGGGAAGGTGCCGATGCGGTTGTAGAGCGTGTCGTTCACGATGCAGTCCATGCCCAACAGCACGCGGTCGCACTCGGGCAGGTAGTGGCCGGAGGCCCCGTCCACGACGAGGTGAGCGTCCACGCGGTCCATCTCCGCGAGGGCGCGGGCGGTCTTGCGACCGAGGTAGCGCGGCCGGGCCTCGGTGACGTACACCGTCAGGTAACGCCCGTCGGAGACCGCTTTCTCGATGGCCTCCAGCACCGTCGAGGAGTAGTCGTGGGTCAGGATGGTCGCGCCGTCCTCCACGAAGTCCATCGCGTTCTCGGCCGCCCGGCGCTTGGCGGTCTCGACCTGCTCGACCACCTTGTCGACCGCGGCGTCGAGCGCGGCCGTGGCCTCCTCGACGGTCCCGGCGTCGGCGTCCTCGACCATCGAGACGATGGCGCGCTGGGTCGTCACCAGCGAGGCGTGGGAGGGGTTCGCACGCCGGAGCGCCGACGAGTTGCGTTCGAGGTCGCGCTCGAAGTCCTCGACCGAGGCGAACTCCCGGTCGCGCAGGTCCTCCAACGCTCTGGCGGCCTTCACGGCGACGACGGAGGAGCTGTGGGTCTGCATCTCCCGTATCTCCTCGACCGTCTCGTCTATCATACCTGAAGGGTCTCCGGCGCGCGCCAAAGGTCTTGCTTCTCGGCGCGCGAAGCGGCTGTTCGGGAGTCAGGAATCGGAGTCGTCGCGGAGTCGGCGTCGGCGTTTTCGGGTTCGCTACGCTACTCTCTCCATCTCGGCGCGCGGTGGCGCGACCGCTCCGCGGGTCGCGCCAACCGCGCGAGGGACGAACGACCGAGCGGAGCGAGGGAGTGAGGCGGTTGGGGAGGCGTGAGGCTGATGCGGTGCGGGGCGGTGCGGTGGACTCCTTGGAGTCGGCATTAGTTCGCTTCTCTCGTCCGTTCTCCTATCGTCTCGCTTCGCTGATTTCAGCCCGTATAACGACGAGAATCGTCGTACCGATTCCTAGGCGACAGTCGAAAGTAGCCACCCTCCCAACGTATCACCATGACCGAGGTCCGCTACTACTGCCCGCGCTGTGGTGCCATCGCCGCGCTCGAACGCGAGGGCTACCTCGCCGACAAGTGCGTGACGCCATACCCACTCGACGGCTGGGAGTACGCCGACGCCTACGACGACTTCGAGGATAGCGCGGAACGAAGCTCCGCGGACCATTCGAGCGGGCGAAGCCCGCGAGAAGACGCCGACGGCGTGGAAATCGTCTGTGGGGCCGACGAGACCGACGGCGAGGGCTGTGGCGAAGTCTACTATCTCAGCTTCGTGAAGTACGAAGAGGGCACCGAGATAGACCCCAAAGACCGGTCGTTCGTACCGCCGACCGTGGACGGCCCCGCGATAGCAGAGCGCGAAGAGGAGGACGACGACGGGCCGCGGTTCGACTTCAAGCCGTAGCGTTCGCCGTGACTCACTCCCCGGCGTCGGACTCCTCGCTGTTCGACTTCTCTGCGTCCGACTCCTCGGATTCCGGTTCCTCTCGCTCTTTCAACCACCTGTCGAGGAGTTCCCGTATCGCGGCCTCGCGGTTGTCCCGGTGGTCCGCGAACGCGATGTCGTCGATTTCGTCAAGTTCCTCCTCGGAGAGTTCGAGCGTGACCGACTCCATGTCGAGGTGGTCCTGATGCATATCGAATATCCACCGAAGCACGGACACAAATAAATTCGTCAGACGGGCGGCCGACGACGACCGAACGTGTCGCGCGAGCGACGACGGAACCGGCCGGAGTGACCGTCGGTTAGCCCTCGGACCCGCGACGCTCCACGACGACTTCCTTGGTCTGCTTGGCGTCGATACCGAACAGGAACCCGGAGATAAAGAGCAGTTCGTTGCCGAGGTAGTACTGGTCGATAATCCCGTTCACGAGAGCGATATCGGGCGTCGTGGTCCCGAGGAGTACGAGGACGAGCGCGACGATTGCGGCGAGGCCCGCGAACCACCGGACCACGGTTCCCGAGACGAACCCGACGAGGAAGACGAGGAGGGCGCTGAAGAGGCTCATCGGTCGAACAGAGGCCGGATTCGGGCTTCAAACTACCGGAGGTGGTCACTGCTCCGCGGTCTCGAAGACGGCGAACAGGTCGAGTCCGATGCCGAGGAGACAGACCAGCGCCCCGAGTTGCGCCACGCC
This sequence comes from Halorussus salinus, assembly GCF_004765815.2. NCBI lineage: Archaea > Methanobacteriati > Methanobacteriota > Halobacteria > Halobacteriales > Haladaptataceae > Halorussus > Halorussus salinus. The sequence goes on from NZ_ML974128.1 coordinate 322,901, forward strand.
CATGTCGCTCTGGTACCCGCTCGAAATCCAGAGGCTGTCCGCGACGACGTACGCCAGCAGGACGAGACCGAACCGGAAGACGTTCCTCGCCACTGCTCGCGTCTGCTCGGCGTTCATGTACCGTCCTGCCTCCCCTCGTGAAAAAACGCTGTCGATTGGACCGCCGAAAACCGGCGTCCGGACTATCCCTTGATGTTGCAGACCGGGAACGTCCGCGCCACCTTGTCGCCGATACCGAGCGCGTCGCTCACCCGAACCACCTCGTCCACGTCCTTGTAGACGCCCGGTGCCTCCTCGGCGACGGTGGCCCCGCTCTGAGCCTTGACGTAGATGTGTTCCTGCTCCAGTTCGTCCTGCACGTCGCCGCCCCAGTAGTCCTTCTTGGCCTGCGTCCTGCTCATCGTCCGGCCCGCGCCGTGGGCCGTCGAACCGAACGTGAGGTCCATCGACTCGTCGCCGCCCCGGAGGACGTAGCTCCCCGCGCCCATGCTACCGGGGATGATGATGGGCTGGCCCACGTCGAGGTACGCGCCGGGGACCTCCTCGTGGCCTGCGGGGAACGCTCGGGTCGCGCCCTTCCGGTGGACGAACAGCTCTCGTTCTTCACCATCTTCCACGGCGTGAGTCTCTTTCTTGGCGATGTTGTGGGCCACGTCGTACAGCAGGTCCATACCCAGCGACTCCCAGTCGGAGCCGAAGACCTTCTCGAACACCTGCCGCGTGCGGTGCATGATGAGCTGGCGGTTCACCCACGCGAAGTTGATGCAGGCGCACATCGCGTCGTAGTAGTCCTCCGCGAGTTGCGTTCCTGCGGGCGCGGCCGCGAGTTCCTTGTCGGGCAACTGCGAGAGGAGTCCCGCGTGAGCCTTCTCGATGTCTCGCAGGTAGTCGGTACAGACCTGATGGCCCAGTCCGCGGCTCCCGCAGTGGATGAGGACGACGATTTGGCCCTCCTCCAGTCCGTAAGCGTCGGCCACGTCGTCCAGATACGTGTCGGTCACGCGCTGGACTTCGAGGAAGTGGTTGCCCGACCCGAGACTCCCGATTTGGTTCTTTCCTCTGTCTTTGGCTTTCTGGGAGACCTTCGCGGGGTCGCTATCGTGGCGTACGCCCTCGTCCTCGCAGTGCGCGAGGTCTTCTTCGACCGCCCAGCCCTCTTCGAGCGCCCACTCCATCCCGCGGTCGAGGATGGCCTCCACGGCGTCCATGTCGCCCTCCACGATGCCGCCGCCGCCGAGCCCCGAGGGAATATTGGCGAACAGGGCGTCGAGCAGTTCCTCCTCGCGGCCCTGCACCTCGTCGTAGCTGAGGTCCGTCTTCATCATTCTTACGCCGCAGTTGATGTCGTAACCAACAGCTCCGGGCGAGATACAGCCCTCCTCGGCGTCGATTCCGGCCACGCCGCCGACCGGGAAGCCGTAGCCCTGATGGCCGTCGGGCATGCAGACGTTGTACTTCCGGACGCCGGGCAGGTGCGTCGAGTTCTTCAGCTGTTCGAGGGTCTTGTCGTCGGCTATCTGGTCCAGTAGCTCCTCGCTGGCCAGCACGCGCGCCGGGACGCGCATGTCGCCGTCCTTCGGAATCTCCCAGACGTAGTCGCGGACCTTGTGGAGTGTGACCTCGCCCGCCTCGTAGGTTTCTCCCGCGTCGGCGTCTCCCGCGTCGTTCGTAGTCATACTCGTCAGTTCGTCGTCCCACCGGAATACGTTTCGCCATTCGCCTCCGCTCGTGACCTGTCAACGCGCTCCAAAATCTTCTCGCGGTTACACGTCTAGCACGACGTAGGCCCGCCACCCCTCGTCGGTCTCGACCAGTTCCATCTCGGAGTAGGTGACGGCCTTGATTTCGCGGGCCGTGATTTCGGCGAGCGGGACGCCGCGGGCGCTCGCGGTCACGGCGAACTCGTCGGCCTCCTCTCGAATCTCGGCGTCGTTGTCCACCGGGAGGACCGCTCGCACGTCGCGCTCGTAGATGAGTTGGTCGAGGTAGTCGAACAGGAGCGCCTCGCGGCTTTCGGCCTCGACCTCGAAGTCGAATCGCTCGCCGGTCTCGGCGGGAATCTCGTCGCACATCGCGGCGGCCATCCCGTCGCCCGCGGCGGCGAACACCGCGGCGAGCGTCGGTCCGGTGGCTTCGACCGCCACGTCGGCGGTGTGGTCGCGGAGTTCGTATCCCATGCCCGAGGAGACGACTGGGTATCGGATAGTTCCCGCCGTTTCCGGGCGGGCCGACCGCCCGCGACCGGCCGCGCCGGGCCGTCTGCGCGCCGGTCGGACGACACCGCGTCCCAAGGGCGGTGGAATTATATTGCCCACCGACCTACGCCAAACTAGTGAGCGTCAACGTCGATACCGAAATCGCCCGCCCCGGCGACGACAGCTACGTCGAGGCGGCGTGGCAACTCAAAGAGCGCATCCGCCACGATGAAGACGTGCTCAAACAGCGCAAGGGCTTTTTCACCGACGCCTACCGGCGCTCGACGGTCTATCTCTTGGTAAGCAGGGAAGGCGGCGACGAACGACTGATGGGGTTCGCGGCGGTCCGACGCGACGGTTACATCCTCTTTCTGGCCGTCTCGCCGAAGTTCCGCGGCGAGGGGGTCGGCAAGCGACTCGTCGGCCGAGTCGCGGAGGACCACGACACCATCACCTGTCACGCGCGAGCGAGCAACGAGAACGCGCTGGGCTTCTACGAGCATCTCGGCTTCGAGGTGGACCGCCACATCGAGAACTACTACGAGGACGGTGGCGACGCCTACTATCTGAAACTCGGCAGGAGCAACAGCCTCACCGAGAAGCTCTCGGAGTTCATGCGCGGGTAGGTCGCCAAAAGTGACGCCCGGAATAGTTTTGCCGGTGGCGTGAGCCACCCGATTCGTGATAGCTTCGCTCCGCGCGCGCCTCGACGCCGCCGAGGAGAGCGCCAACGACGCGCTCCCCGGACCCCTCAAAGTCGGGTTTCTGACGCTCTACCTCTTCTCGACGGCGAGCGCCGACTGGTTCGACGCGCTGGCGCGTCGCCGAGGAGTCGGTCGGTGGGCCGACGCCGGTATCGCGGTCCTCGTCGGGTTACAGGTCGGCGGGATGGCGCTGGTCGCGGGCGCGGCGTGGCAGGCGCTCGGCCGGACGCGGGCCACCGCGCTCAACGACCCCGTGAACGCGGTCGCCCTGCCGGGCGTCAACGAGTTCATGCCGCTGGCGGCCGCACCCTACGTCGTCGCCGGACTGGTCGTCGCCACCGTGGTCCACGAGGCTGGCCACGCGCTGGTCTGTCGCCGGGCGAACGTCGCGGTCACCGAGTGGGGCGTCGCGCTCCTGTTCGGTCTCCTCCCGCTCGCGGCGTACGTTCTCCCCGACGACGCCATCGAAAACGCGCCAGTCCGGACGAAACTCCGGATGTACGCGGTCGGCGTGTTCCACAATCTGCTGGTCGCGGTGGTCGCGCTCGCGCTCCTCTTCTCGCCGCTCTCGGCCGGGTCGCCGCTCGACGCTTACCTGACGTACTTCGGGTGGGCGCTGACCGGCGGGTCGCCGCCGACGGCCGCCGCAGTCGCCGAAATCGGCGTTCTGACGAACCTCGCGTTCTGGCTCGCGCTGTTGAACGCCAACTTCGCGCTGTTGAACGCGCTCCCGGTCTCGGTGTTCGACGGCGGGCGCGTGTTGGCGCTCGCGCTCCGCGCGTCGGCCGACAGGCTCGGTATCGCGCTCTCCCCGCTCGCGGAGTCGGCGGTCGTCCACGGGGCGTCGCTCCTCGCGGTCGCACTGGTCGTCGCGGCGCTCCTCGGTCCCGCGCTTCCGGTGTGAACTCCCACAGTTCGTCGGTCCTCACCCCACCGGTCGTTCCCTCGCCACGCGGTCGGTCACTTCGGCATCGAGGATTTTCACGTCGGCTGACCTTCGTGACGCGGATAGACAATCTTAAAGACTCGGACCGAGCATTGCCCGACAGCATGGAAGAGCGCACCCTGAGATACCTCCGTGGTCGCTTCCGCGACCACTACCGGGCCGCGGACCTCACGCCCCCGCCGGACCCGCAGTTCCGCGAGTGGGGCTACATCCCGTGGACCCACGGGCCGACGACGATGGTCCGCCACCAGTCGCTACTGGAGTTGGGGGACCTCGGGGACTTTCTGCGGCGCGAGCGCCCGCGCCACGTCTACTTCTCGGCCGGGCGCTACGACGACCCCGGCGCGGACGACATGGAGGAGAAAGGGTGGCGCGACTCGGACTTGGTGTTCGACATCGACGCAGACCACCTGACCGGCGTGGACCCCCAGCAGGACTCGTACGGCGAGATGCTGGCCGCCGGGAAGGCCGAGGTCGAGAACCTCATCGACCTGCTGGCCGACGACTTCGGATTCGAGGAGCTAACGGTCGTCTTCTCGGGCGGCCGGGGCTACCACGTCCACGTCCGCGACGAGGAGATTCGGGGTCTCGACCGGGATGAACGCCGCGAAATCGTGGACTACATCCGCGGCGACGGCATCGAACTCGACGCCATCCAGCGCACCGAGATGGGCGGCACCGCGACCCGGCGGGTCCTCAAGAAAGACGGCGGGTGGGGTCGCCGGGTGCATCGGGAACTCCTCGCGCTGGCCGACGAACTGCTGGAGTTGGACGAGGAGGACGCCCTCGACCGACTCAAGGAGTTCGACCGCATCGGCGACGGCCGCGCGAAGACCATCCTCGGGGCGGTCTCGGAGGACTACGAGAAGTTGGAGAGCGGGAACATCGAGCGCGGCGGGCCGGGCATCCGCCAGTTGGCGAAGGTCATCACCCAGTCGGTCGTCGCCGACCAGTCGGCCGCGATAGACGAACCCGTCACGACCGACCTCCGGCGACTCATCCGCTTGCCGGGGAGCCTCCACGGCGGCACCGGTCTCGAAGTGACCCGCATCCCCCGCGACGAGGTGGCCGCCTTCGACCCGCTCGTGGACCCGGTGCCCGAGACGTTCGCGGGCAACGAGATAGCGGTCGAAGTGACCGACCCCGGCCCGGTCGAACTCGACGGCGAAAGCTTTACCCTCTCGGCTGGCGACGTATCGCTTCCGGAACACGTGGCCGTCTTCTTGATGGCCCGCGGCCGCGCGGAGAAGGGACGCGAATGAGAGGCGGCCGACCGACGCGCCCCGCGCCGCCGCGACGAACAGCCACCGACGGCCCCGACCCGACGAACGAGACACCGCGACCATGACAGGACGACGATGAATCTGGACGAACTCCGCACGGTACAGAGCAAGGAGCGGTCGAAAGATAGCCTCCAACACCTGCGGGAGTCCTTCTACGCGGACGTGGCCGACTATATCGCCGACCTGAAAGACCAGCGCGACACTGCGGCCGAGCGCGCGGACAGTCCGTTCGACGACCCCGAGGTCAACCAGTTGACCGACGAGATAAAGACCGCCGAAGACGTGGTGGAGGCGGTCTACGAGCGCCGCGTCGGCAAAATCGTCAAGCGCGCCAGCCTCGCCGCGGCGGGGATGCCCGCCGACGAGGAGGGTCTGACCAGCGAGGAGCAGGACCTCTTCGAGGGGTTGGTCGAGCGCATCGAATCGAACAAGCAGGACGTGCTGGACGTGCTGGCGGGCGAGACGGAGAGTCCCGCCGAATCGTCGCCGACCCCGACGCCCGCCGACGGCGCGGCCGACTCCGGCGGCCAGCACGCGCGCGGGGAGACCGCCGCACCGGACCCCGGCGACCCGCCCGCCGCGGGTGAGTCGGGCGAGGACGTGAGCGCGGCGGACGTGATGGGCGACGGGAGCGTGGGCGGGGACTCCTCGGGCGGTTCGACGCCCGCCGTCAGCGACGCGGACTCCGACGGTCAGCGCCCCGCCGCGGCGGAGGCGGCCGCCATCGCCGACGAATCGGACGGCGGTCCCGCGGGTCGAACCGGTTCGGATTCGACCGGCGAATCGGCAGGTGGGGCCGCCGACTCGGCCTCCTCGACGCCCGACGCCGCGGGCGGAGCGCCAGCACCCGATTCGGACGCCGACCCCGACGGGGACGACCCGCTCGCGGGTCTGGACGAGCGCACGACCGTCCGACTCACCGACGACGTGGGCGAAATCTTCGGCGTGGACGAGCGCACCTACGACCTCGAATGCGAGGACGTGGTGACCCTGCCCGAGGCCAACGCCGCGCCGCTCGTTGAACGCGGCGCGGCCGAGGAGTTGGAGTAGCGCGGCGAGTCGGCGATTTTCGCGGAACCTATCGCGTTCGAAACGACGACTCTCGGACAGCTGTAGGTTTCTCTACGAAAGCTATATGTTGGTCTGCAGATTGTAGATATCTCTCCGACGAATCGAGCGTCACGACAAAAATCGACCGTGAATCGCGCTCGCCGAGACAACCCACGGCGAACGCCCGGTGAATCGTTCCACCGGGAACACCGCAATCCACCGCGAGCGAACGACGGCTCGGAAGACGCGGTTCGTCTTCCGGTGTTTTTCATGAAAGTTTTGCCAGCGAGAAATCGCGGCGACGCCGCGATTTCTCGCACAGCAAAAGTTTCACTGGAAGGTCCTGCCGAGTTGGTCCTGCTCGGTCGCGGGTTCCGCGGAGTCGAACTGCTCTTCGATCTCGTCGTAGCGCTCCTTGGTCTGCTCGGTGACGCTGGGCGTCACCTCGTCGAGCGCCTGCTCGAAGTGTTCCTTGCTGATGCGGACGTTGCCCACGCTCTCGCCGATCTCCTCGGGGTCCACGCTGTGGATGAACTCCCGGCTGGCGGCCATCGACGCCTCGCGCGTGACGGCCTCGATGTCCGCGCCGACGTAGCCATCGGTCTCCGCGGCGAGCCAGTCGAGGTCCACGTCGTCGGCGACGGGCTTGTCGCGGGTGTGGACTTGGAAGATGGCCTTGCGGGCCTCCTCGTCGGGCACCGGCACGTGGACGTGGCGGTCCAAGCGACCGGGCCGCAGGAGCGCCGAGTCGATGAGGTCGGGGCGGTTCGAGGTCGCGATGACCACGACATCCTCCAACTCCTCGAGACCGTCGAGTTCGGTCAGCAGTTGCGAGACGACCCGCTCGCTGACCTGCGAGCCGCCGCCCTGACCGCTACCGCGCTCGGTGGCGATGGAGTCTATCTCGTCGAAGAACACCACCGTCGGGGCGTTCTCGCGGGCCTTGCTGAACACCTCGCGGACGCCCTTCTCGGACTCGCCGACCCACTTGCTGAGGAGTTCCGGACCCTTGATCGAGATGAAGTTGCTGTCGCTCTCGTTGGCGACGGCCTTCGCCATCAGGGTCTTGCCGGTGCCGGGCGGGCCGTACATCAGCACGCCCTTCGCGGCTTGCATGTCGAGGGACTCGAACACCTCGGGGTAGTCCAGCGGCCACTGGATGGTCTCCCGGAGGCGCTCTTTGGTGTCCTCCAAGCCGCCGACGCGGTCCCACGTCACGTCGGGGACCTCGACGAAGACCTCGCGGAGCGCCGAGGGTTCGATGCCCTTCAGCGCCTCCTTGAGGTCGCGCTCGGTGACTTGTAGCGACTCCAGCACGTCGGCCGGAATCTCCTCCTCTTCGAGGTCGATTTCGGGCCGGATGCGCCGGAGCGCGTTCATCGCGCCCTCCTTCGCCAAGTTCTCCAAGTCGGCACCGACGAAGCCGTGGGTGTTGTCGGCGTACTCAGCTAAGTCCACGCCGTCGGCCATCGGCATGCCGCGGGTGTGGACCTGCATGATTTCGAGGCGGCCCTCGCGGTCCGGGACGCCGATTTCGATCTCGCGGTCGAACCGGCCGGGACGCCGGAGCGCGGGGTCGATGGCGTCGACGCGGTTCGTGGCCGCGATGACCGTCACCTCGCCGCGCGATTCGAGACCGTCCATCAGCGAGAGGAGTTGCGCGACGACGCGCCGTTCCACGTCGCCACCGGCCTCGTCGCGCTTGGGCGCGATGGAGTCCAACTCGTCGATGAAGACGATGGCTGGGGAGTTCTGCTCGGCCTCCTCGAAGACCTCGCGGAGCTTCTCCTCGGACTCTCCGTAGTACTTCGACATTATCTCGGGACCCGAGATGGTCTGGAAGTGCGCGTCGATTTCGTTGGCGACGGCCTTCGCCATCAGGGTCTTGCCCGTGCCGGGCGGGCCGTGGAGCAGCACGCCCTTGGGCGGGTCGATGCCCAACCGGCTGAACAGCTCGGGGTGGCGCATCGGGAGTTCGATCATCTCCCGGACCTGTTCGAGTTCGCCTTCCAGTCCACCGATGTCCTCGTAGGTCACGTTCGGCGTGCCCTCGGGGCCGCCGCCAGCGCCTTGGGCGATCTCCTCGGCGGCGCGCTCGCTGATGTTGATATCCGTCGAGTCGGTCACGACGACCGTCCCCTCGGGGTTCGTGCTGGCGACTTTCAGCGGAATCGACTGGCCCGACCCCATCCCCATCAGGCCGAAGCCGAACGGGACGTTCTGGCCCTGCGTGATGGCCTGTCCGCTCAGCTTGTCCCGGATGTGGGGCGTGATGTCGCCCCGAATCTGGAGGTTCTGCGGGAGCGCGATGGTGACCGAGGTGGCGGGTTTCACGTCGGCCTTCTCGATGGTTACCTTGTCGTCGATGCCGACTCCGGCCTCTTGGCGCAACTGCCCGTCGATTCGGACGATGCCCCGTCCCTCGTCTTCGGGGTAGCCCGGCCAGACGCGGGCCACCGCCCGACCCTGATTCTTCCCCTCGATGACGATGTAGTCGCCGTTTTCCACGCCGAGTTCGTGCATCGACTGGCGGTCTACCGCGGCCAGTCCGCGCCCGGCGTCCTTCTGTTTCAACGGCTTGACGGTGAGCTTCATAGTCCCACCTCGATAGTGAGGACGCCGTTGGTGATAAACGCTTCCGCCTCTCCGTCGGGCAGTTGGAACTCGACCTGTTCGGGGCCCTCCTCGCCCTCGAAGACGACGATAGCCGTGTCGTCCAACACGTCCACGGAGGCGTCGCCAGCGACGCCGAGGTCGGCCGCGAGGAGTTCGCTCTCCTCGTACTCGTAGCGCCGGGCGAACACGTCGTCGCGTTCGGTGATGTGCTTCAGTGACATTTCAATCCTAACCAAAAGTTAGCGGTTAAGATACTTAAACCTTTCCCTGAGAAATCACCGTACGGCGTCGGGATACCCTTACGAGGGCTGAATTGCGGTTCAGGTGAGAACCTTCAGAAACCCCGGCAGTTGGGACGAGGAGAGACGCGACGCTCAGGTCGTCGCGTCGCTCGGACCGGGGGTGTTTTGTCCCGCGACCTCGAATCCTGTCGTATGCAACAGGTCACGCATCACGGACGGACCACGGCCTACCGGGTGGCCGACCGCGGCGGCGAAGGGTCACCCCTCTGCTTCGTCCACGGTTCGGGCGGCACGCACGAGGTCTGGAAGGGGCAACTCGGCCGACTGGCGAGTCACCGGCCGGTCGTCGCCCTCGACCTGAGCGGTCACGGCGACTCGTCGGACTTCGAGGCCGACCCCGGTTGGGAGACGCTCTCGGCCTACGCCGACGACGTGCTGGCAGTCGCCGACGAGACCGACGCGGGCGTGTTGGTCGGTAACTCGCTCGGCGGTGCGGTGGCGCTCCAACTCGCAATCGAGCGTGACCACGACTTCGACGGACTCGTCCTCGCGGGCACGGGCGCGAAACTCCCCGTGTTGGACGACTTGCGGCGGTGGCTCGACTCGGACTTCGAACGCGCGGTCGAGTTCCTCCACGGCGAGGACCGACTCTTCCACGACGCCGACTCGCGGTACGTCCAGCACTCGACGGCGGGGATGCGGGCAGTCGGCCAGCGCGTGACCCGCCGGGACTTCGAGACCTGCCACGTCTTCGACGTTCGGGACGACCTCGGCGACATCGACGTTCCGACGCTCGCGCTCGTCGGCGAACACGACCACCTGACGCCGCCGGAGTACCACGAGTCGCTGGCCGAGGAGATTCCCGACGCCCGCTACCGCGAGGTACAGGGCGCGGCACACCTCGCGATGCTGGAGAAGCCAGAGGGGTTCAACGCCGCGCTCCGGGATTTTCTGGACGAGAAAGGGATTTGAGGGCGACGAGAGGCGCGAGTAGAGGAAAGGTGCGAGTAGAGGAAAGGTGCGAGTAGAGGAAAGGCGCGAATATTCGACCGAATTTTCGGCGCGCGCTGGCGCGTCGCCGTCGGCGACGTGCCAACCGCGCGAGGGTTGAGGACCGCAGCGAAGCGAGGACCGCAAACGGTTGGGGAGGACGAGGGCGGTGCTGTGCGGACTCCTTTGCGTCGGCAGTCGCTCGCTTCTCCGGTCTCGTCACTTTCGTTTCGTAAAGGCCGTACAAGCCACAGGAGTCGGCAATAGCTCGCTTCTCTGACTCGTTCACTCGCGAATCACTACAGCTACACAAACCGCGAAAGTCAGCAGTATCACCGACTGAAACCCCTTTCAGTAAATCTCGTCTATCTCGTCTTCGCTGTAGCTGTGTTCCTCGGCCGGGAACTCGCCCGACTCGACCGCCTCGCGGAAGTCCGCGACCGCTCGCTCCATCTCGCCTTTCACGTCGCCGAACTGCTCGGCGAAGTAGGGACTCCGCTCGCTCATCCCGAACACGTCGTTCAGCACGAGGACCTGCCCGTCGGTGTCCGGGCCAGCGCCGATGCCGATGGTGGGGATGTCGATGGCCTCGGTTATCTGGGCCGCGACGTTCGAGGGGACGTGTTCCAGCACGAGCGCGAAGGCTCCGGCCTCCTCGTGGGCCGTCGCCAGTTCCAGCATCTCACCGGCGCTCTCCTCGTCGGTGCCCTGCCGGAAGTAGCCGCCCAACTGGTTGACGCGCTGGGGCGTCAGGCCGAGGTGGGCCATCACCGGAATGCCCAACCCTACGAGTCGCTCGGTCAGGTCCACGGTGTGGGGGCCGCTCTCCAACTTGACGGCGTTGGCGTCGGCCTCCTTGAGCATCCGGCCGCAGTTCTCGATGGCCTCGTTCTCGTCCACGCCGTAGCTCAGGAACGGCATATCCGCGACGACCATCGCGTCGTCGGTCGCGCGCGCGACCGCGGCGGTCCGACTTCGTACCTCCTCGACCGTGACGGGGAGCGTCGAGTCGTAGCCGAGTACCGCGTTGCCCATGCTGTCGCCGATCAAGATTACGTCCACGCCAGCCGAGTCCACGATTGCGGCGGTCGGGGCGTCGTACGCGGTCAGCATCGTTATCTCGTCGTCGCCCGCCTTCTCGGCGAGGTCCTGAACCGTCGTCATATCGGGGAGTCGTACGCGGCGTGTTAAACGTGTTCGGTTCCCACCGCCCCTGTGAGAATCTACAACGTTTAAGCCCCGAGCGTCCCGCCTTTCGAGCGTGCCCGAACCAGTCGAGACTCACGACCCCGAGGGCGTCGATTACGGGTGGGTGATGCAGACCACCTTCGTCGTCACCATCGTCGTCGGCGCGCCCGTCGTCGCGCTCATCGCGTGGCTGGTCGGCGTCTCGCTCCCGACGTGGGCCGCCCGCGCCGAGTTCGCGATTCGGGTCGGGGCGGTCGTCTGGTTCGTCGTCGCGGTCGGCGTCTTCCTCTACGCCCGCCGGATGGAGGAGGACTCCGGGACCGAGGAGACCGCCTCGAAGCCCGAGAATTAGACCCACTCGAACCGCGTCCCCGCCCGCTCGGCGGTCGTCCTGTCGCTCTCCGAATCGCCGACGAACAGCACGTCCTCGGGAGCGACGCCCAACTCCTCGACCGCCGCCAGCAGGGCGCGGGGATGGGGTTTGCGCTCGGGGACCGTGCCCCGGCCGACGACGCTCTCGACGTGGGCCGAGAGGTCGTGGCGGTCGAGCGCGAGGAGAACCGCCTCCTCGTGGTTCAGCGAGCAGACGCCGACGGGGACCTCGCTGGCGACGAGTTCGTCGGCGAAGGCCAGTCGCTCCGAGGCGGTGGCTCCCTCCCGCTCCGCGCTGGCGATGAGTTCGTCGGCCTCGTCGCCGACGCCGACCTCCTCGGCGGCGTCCAGCAGGTCCCACGCGCTCAGGGGGTCGGCGTCCACGCCCTCGCGTTCCAGTAGTTCGACCAGTCGGCGCTCTACCTCCTCCCAGTCCACTGCGAGGCGGACCAGCGTCCCGTCCAAGTCGTAGACGACTGCCTCGGCGTCGCTCGCGTCTGTTTCGCTCACGTGCCGTGATACGGCGAGCGCCGAAAAAGGGGTGTCGGTCGGTCCCGCGGCGTCCGTTTCGCGGCGTCGGTCGGCCGCGCGTCGTCGGTCGGCCGTGCGCCGTCGGTCAGCCGACGACGCCCTCGACGGTCTCCACGACCGGCGTCACGGCGCTGTCGGGCGACAGCGAGAGAAACAAGCCCTGCTGGCCGACCAGCACCCGCACGAGGGTCACGTGGTCCATGTAGGTGACGAACGACCGGACCTCGCCCGCGCCCCGGAACAGGTCGCCGAACAGGTCCTGTTCGGTGAAATCCACGTGGACGTAGCCGTGGACCTCCTCGAAGTGGTCGCGCATCTCGCTCTCGCTCCCGGCGTAGAGCGCCATCGTCGTCTCGTCGGCGTAGAGCGTGTGGAACTCGTCGGGCGTGTACTCCACGCAGAGTCGGACCGACGCGCCCTCCTCGTCGCGGGCGGCCGCGAGCGCGGCGTCGGCGTCGAACTCCACCAGCGTCGAGTCTTCCGAATCGGCCATCTCGTTTGCCAAAGCCTAACGAACCGGAATAAGTCTGGCGGGAGGAGACGTTACTCTAACACGTTTCGCGCGATGACCTTCTTCTGAATCTCGGAGGTGCCCTCGTAGATGGTCGTAATCTTCGAGTCCCGGTAGAGCCGTTCCACGTCGAAGTCGGTGGTGTAGCCGTAGCCGCCGTGAATCTGGACCGCCTCGTTGGTCACGTCCACCGCGGCCTCGCTGGCGAAGTACTTCGCCATGCTCGCGGCCATCTCGACGTTCTCGTCGCTCCCGGACCCTCTCGCTCGGTCGTCCTTCCGCGCGGCGTCGCGGGTCAGCAGTCGGGCGGCCTCCAGTTGGGTCTTCATGTCGGCCAACTTGTGCCGGATGGTCTGGAACTCCGAGATGGGTTGGTCGAACTGTTCGCGGTCCTGAGCGTATTCGACGGCCTCGTCCAGCGCCGACTGGGCGAGTCCGACCGACTGGCTGGCGATGCCGATGCGCCCGCCGGTCAGGATGTGGAAGGCCGCCGAGAGACCCTTGCCCTCCTCGGTCAGGCGGTTCTCGGTGGGGATGCGCACGTCGTCGAAGACGAGCGAGGTGGTGTCGCTCGCGCGGAGTCCGAGTTTGTCCTCCTTCTTGCCGACCTCCAAGCCCTCGGCGTCTTTTGGTACGACGAACTGGGTCACCGACCGGGGGTCCTCGCGGTCGGTCTTGGCGAACAGGACGACCACGCCCGCGCGCTGGCCGTTGGTAATCCACTGCTTCTTGCCGTTTATCACGTACTCGTCGCCCTCGCGCTTCGCTTCGGTGGTCATCTCGGCGGGGTTCGACCCGGCTTGGGGTTCCGACAGCGCGAACGCGCCGACGGGACGGCCCTCGGCCATATCGGGGAGCCACCGCTCTTTCTGGTTCTCGTCGCCGAACTCGGCGATGCAGGAGGTCGCGAGGCTGTGGACCGAGAGCGCGGTCGCCACCGAGAGCATCCCGTAGGCGACCTCCTCGTTGACGATACTGTAGGTCAGTCGGTCCACGTCGAGGCCGCCGTACTCCTCGGGGACGGTGAGGCTGGTCATGTCGAGGTCGGCGAGTCCGTCCCACACCTCCTCGGGGAACGTCTGCTCGTCGTCGCACTCGGCCGCGGTCGGGCGGATCTCCTCGACCGCGAACTCCCGCACAACGTCGCGGATGGCCCGTTGCTCGTCGGAGAGGTTCATGTAGAAACCGTAGGCGACTGGGTGGAAAAAGTTGCCTGTTCCGCGTCACCCGCGAGTGAGGGCCGGGGAAGTTACGAAGTCGATTTGGGGGTCGCCAGCGGTCGAATCCGTCGGAGAAGGATTCCCTCGGCGACCCTAACGTACTTGTCTATTGTTATCGCATAACAGAGTATGGCGTCACGCCGCGAGCCGGTCAGCGTAATCCTGCCGACGCTGGAGTGGGGACCGGTTCCCGAGCAGTTAGCGGCGCAGTTGCGACCCGGCGACGAACTGCTGGTCGTCTGCGACTCGGCGTCTGACCCGGTGTTCGGTCGAGAGACGCCCGAGCGCGTCGATATCCTCGCGGCTGGCGAACCGGAGGGCTGTTCCGGCAAGGCGAACGCGATGGCCCACGGCATGGAGCGGGCGCGCAACGACCGGTTCGTCTGGACCGACGACGACTTCGACCACGGTCCGAACTGGCTCGACCGCCTCGTCGCCGCCGGGCGGGAGCGCGGCGCGGCGAGCGTCGTCCCGTGCTTCGTCGGACCGGGGTGGTGGCGACCGGTCGAACCGATGTTGCTCACCTTCCTGTCGCTCCCGATGTACCTCGGCGTCGGCGCGTGGAGCGACTGGGCGTGGGGCGGCGGCGTGACCTTCGCCCGCGAGGAGGTCGATGTGGACGCGCTCGTCGCGGACCTCCGCCGGAGTCTGAGCGACGACGGCGTCCTCACCGACCACCTGCGCCCCGTCGCCACGGTCCGGTCGATGCGCGCCGCGGTCCGCGTGCCGGGCGACTGGCACGCGGTGAAACACCGAGTCGTCCGACTCGCGCGCATCCCGCATCTCTACGAGGGGTTCGTCGGCATGTTCGCGCTCTCGGTCCTCCTCGTCGCGCTCGCGCTCGCCTTCCCGGTCCCGACCGCGCTCGCCGCGACGGCGGTCGCTGGCGGCGTCTACGCGATACTGGGCGTCCGCCGGTGGACGTTCCTCCTCGCGTACCTCGCGCTGTTCGTCCTGCTCCCGACCACGGCGTCGGGTATCCTCGTCTCGGAGTTCGAGTGGGGCGGTCGCCGCTACCGGATGACCGACGTGGACGACGTGGCGGTCCTCGGTCCGGTCGAGGAGACCGGCCGGTAGTCGCCGCCTCCTGTTCGGGCTTTCTATTCCTCGGTCGCGGAGTCCACGCCCCGGAACTCGATGCGCGCGCCGCCCGACGCGCTCTCGGTCACGCGGGGGTCCCACCCGTAGACCTCGGCGAGTTCCCGGACGAACGCGAGACCGAGACCCGTACCGCCCTCGTCGCCCGCGGTCGTGAACCCGGCCTCGAAGACCTGCTCGCGCTCCTCGGCCGGAATCCCGGTCCCGTCGTCGGCGACGTAGAACCCCTCGCCGCCCGCGATTTCGCCGACCTCGACGCGCGTCGCCCCGCCGTGCTGGACGGCGTTCTCGAAGAGGTTCCGGAACAGGTGCCGGAGGTACGTCTCGTCGGCTTCTACGACCGCTCCGACGCGAGCGTCGAGCGTCGCGTCCGGAGCGTCTATCTCGTCCCACGCGTCGCGGGCCACCGCCGAGAGCGCCAGCGAACTTCCCGCGCCGACCGCGTCCCGGCCGCGAGTCAGGACGAGCATCACGTCTATCATGTCCTCGATGCGGTCGAACGCCTCCGCGACGTACTCGACCGCCTCGGACGAGTCGGCGTCGTCGGCCGGAAGCTGTCCGGCGTATATCTGGCCGATGGTGACGGGGTTGCGGAGTTCGTGGGCGAGCATGCTGGCGAACGATTCGAGTCGCTCGTTGGACTCCTCTAACTTCTCGACGGTCTCTTCGAGTTTCCGCTCGCGCTCGATGCGCTCGCTCACGTCCCGACCGATGCCCGCCAGCACGCGCTCGCCGTCGGGGTCTTCCAGCGCGGACGCGACGAACTCGTACGGAACCCGGTCGCCGTCGTTCGTCCGTATCTCCGCCTCGACCTGCGTGTGGCCGGTCTCGAACCCGCGGCGTATCGCGTCTACTATCTTCTCGTGGGACTCCTCGTCGAAGAAGTCCAGCGCGTGCATCGACGCTACTTCGTCGGGGCGGTAGCCCGTCACCGCCGAGAGGCTGTCGTTGTACCGCTGGAGGTCGCCCGATTCGTCGAGGATGTAGAACACGTCGTCGATGGCGTCGAGAACCGCGTCGGTGTACTCCCGGTAGCGCCGGAGCTGTCGCTCGCGCTCCTTTCGCTCGGTGATGTCTTGGGTCATCGTCATCCCCGCAAATACGTCGCCGCGCTCGTCGGTGATGGGCACCACGTAGAGATTCCAGTCGCGTCCCGCGTAGGCGAGTTCGAAGGACCGTTCCTCGCCGTCGAGCGCGGCCTCGAATGCGGGTTCGAGTTCGTCGGCGACCTCGTCGTCCCACACCTCGCGGACGTTCCGCCCCTCGAAGTCGTCGGGGTCCACGGGAACGTCGGCGAACCCGCGCCCCGCCGCGAGCGTGTACTCCAAGTCGCGGTCGAACAGCGTCACGCCGCCGTCGGGGAAGTTCTCCGCGAGCGTCCGGTAGCGCCGCTCGCTCTCTTCGAGTTGGCGCTGGTACTCCCTGCGCTCGGTCACGTTCTGGGACATGCCCAGCGCGGCGAACACCTCGCCGTCGTCGTCGCGGACCGGCAGGAAGTGAAACTTGTACGCCTCGTCGCCGATGGACTCCTCTATCGTCACGCTCTCGCCGTCAAGCGCGGACTCGTAGCACGGGACCACCACGTCGGCCAACTCGCAGGGCAACTCCTCGCGCAGGTAACTCCCTTCGAGGTCGCCCCGCGTCACCTCGTCCACCTCTGGCGTGCCGCCGAAGGTGACGTATCGGAGGTCGCGGTCCACGAGCGCGACCGCGCCGTTCGGGAAGTTCTCGACCAGCGTCCGGTAGCGCGACCGGTACTCCTCGAGTTCTCGCTCGCGGCGCTTGCGCTCGGTCACGTCACGGAAGTAGACCGAGAGGCCGGTCTCGGAAGGGTAGGCCCGAACATCGTACCACGCTTCCAGCGGGTCGGGGTAGTAGAACTCGAAGGCGGTCGGCTCTTGGGTCGCCATCGCCTCGCGGTACTCGTCGCCGAGTTTCGAGTCGGTCGCCCACTCGAACACGTCCCAGAGCTTCCGGCCGACCAGTCCCTCGCCCCGGTAATCGATGAGTTGCTCGGCGCGCTCGTTGGCGTGAGTGAACCGCCACTCGTCGTCCAGCGCGTAGAACGCGTCCGTGACGCGGCCGATTATCTCGCCGAGTTCGCTCTCTAACTCGCGCTCGCGGCGCTTGATGTCGGTCACGTCTTCGCCGGTCGTAACCACTCGGACGACCTCGCCGTCGCCGTCCAGAATCGGCTCGGCGTTGACCGACAGCCACCGGCGCCCGCCGTCGGGGTGTTCGACCTGCAACACGCGGTCGTAGACCGGTTCGCCCGTCCGGAGCGCCTCCGCGAACGGCTGGTCCTCGACGGCGACCGGGCGGCCCTCCTCGTCGTAGGCGGGTCTGTCGCTAGGGTCGTAGCCCGCCACTTCCTCGTCGGGGACCCCCAACAGTTCCGTCGCCCGGTCGTTGACGCGCGTTATCTTTCCCTCGGCGTCCAGCACCATCACCCCGACCGGACTGGCGTCGATGACCTCGGCGGTCAGGTCCCGCTCGCGTTCGAGTTGCCGCTCGCGCTCGCCGAGTTCCCGCTCGGTCTCGACGCGCTCGGACACGTCCCGGACGACTCCGATGGTACCGCGGAACTGGCCCTCGTCCACGAGGAGGTTCAGGCGGAGTTCGCAGGGAACCCGGTCACCGTCGTCGGTCTCGACGGTGAACTCCACGGTGTCTGACTGGGCGTCGGCGGTCAGTCGCCGCTCGATTTCGCGCTCGACGGCCGTCACGTCGTCGGCGTCGAGGAGCGTCGAGACGTGTTCGCCGAGCAACTCCTCGCGGTCGTATCCGGATAGCTCCGTAATCACGTCGTTGACGGCGACGAAGCGACCCTCCGCGTCGAGTTGGTAGATACCGTCGTCTATGGCATTTACCAGCGTTCGGTACCGCTGGAGGGCTTCGCCCTCGTCGCCGTCGTCCCAGAACTCGTCGTCGGAGGCCCCAGCCCGCTCGCTCATACCCGCGATAATCAACCGAGCGAATTAAGTCTTCATCCGGTTTCTAATCTTCAACGAATCGACCGGCGACCTCGCCGTCAGCAGGGCCGCCCGCCCGAAGCGAAGGCGTTCGTCGCTCCGAGAACTCGACGGTCGGCTTCACCGGTCTCGTAGATATGCTTCGACCTCGCCGGGACTCGCGTCGAGACCGCCGCCCTGCGCGAACGTCGGACCGCCGCCCCCGCCACCGCCGAACTCGCTCGTCACCTCCTCGACCACGTCGCCAGCGTCCGGGTCGCCGCCGGTCGCCGCGACCACGAACGTCGCGCCCTCCTCGCCCGCGAGGAGTACCGCGTCCGCGGCGTCGCCAGCCATCTCCTTCGCCCGGTCGGCGACCTCGTTCGGGCCGAACCCGTCCACCGTGCCGACCAGCCACTCGTCGCCGTCGCGCTCGACCGGACGCTCCCGGAGGTCGGCGAGTCGAGCCTGCAAGACCTCGTCTTTCGCGTCTTCGAGGTCGCTCTCCAACTCCTCGACTTCTCGGCTGACGCGGGCGGCCGCCTCGGGGAGTTCGGCCACGCCAACGTCGAGGGTCCGGGCAGCCTCGCGTGCCGACCGCACGTCGTCGGCGCGGCGACGAATCGCGGTCGGCCCCACCGCGAACTCCACGCGGGTCAGGCCCTCGCCGGGGTTCGACCGGTCCAGCACGGTGACGGGGCCGATTTCGCTCGTGTCGCCGACGTGGGTCCCGCCGCAGGCCGCCCAGTCGAACCCCTCGACGGTGACGACCCGCACCGACTCGGACTCGCTCATCACGCCCTCCTCGGTCTTGGTGTTGAACGCGATTTCGTCTCGCTCGCGGGCCTCTGTTTCCGGAATCTCGTCCCACGAGACCGACAGCGAGTCCCAGACTGCGCGGTTGGTCAGTCGCTCCAACTCGGCCAGCGTCTCGTCGGTGATGTCCGTCGAAGTCGTGAAATCGACGCGAACCTTCCGCTCGCCGATGTCGAACCCGCCGTAGCCCAACTCGTCCAGTAGCTCGCGGCCCGCGCCGTAGAGGAGGTGGCTCGCGGTGTGGGCGCGCATGCAGTAGGTCCGGAAGGCGTCGTCTATCTCCGCCCGGACCGTCTCGCCGACCGCGATGCCCTCCTCGGCCGCTGGTTCGGCGAGGAGGTGGACGATTTCGCCGTCGCGCTCCCGCACGTCCTCGACCGGGACGCCGCCGAGCGTCCCGCGGTCGGCGGGTTGGCCGCCGCTTTCGGCGTAGAAGTAGCTCTCGTCCAGCGTGACCGCCCGGCCGTCTACGTCCGTGACGGTCGCCTCGAAACTCCGCACCTCGGGTTCCCGTGCCGCGAGTTGACTCATACCGAACGAGAGTCGTCGCGGTGACTAAAATATCACGCTGGCCGCGGTCGGGTCACGCCGACTCGCGGTCCTGTCGGACACTGCGTCGCGGTCGAGTCACGCGGACTCGACCGCCGCCAGCACCGCCTCGTAGTCGGGTTCGTTCGTCGGGTCGTCGGCGACCCACCGGTAGGTCACGGTGCCCTCGTCGTCGAGGACGAAGACCGCGCGGTTGGCGATGCCGTGCAGGCCCAACTCCTCGATGTCGATTTCGAGGCCGAAGGCCCCGATGGCGTCCCCGGCCGTGTCGCTCACGAGGTCGAAGTCGAGGTCGTACTCCTCGCGGAACGCACCGAGCGAGAACGGCGAGTCGGCGCTGACTCCCAACACGGTCGCTCCGCCCTCCTCGAACTCGTCCAGTCGGTCCTGCAACGCGACCATCTCGTTGGTACACGGCGGCGTGAACGCGCCGGGGAAGAACGCCAGCACGACCGGGCCGTCGCCGAGTCGGTCCGCGAGGTCGAACGATTCGTGGTCGCTGGTGCCGAGCGTCGCCGAGAACGCGGGTGCGGAGTCGCCTTCGGTGAGCATGACCGGCAATTCGTCTGCCGACGGCGTAAGCGTCGTTCCGAACGGATTCGGCTCTCTCGGTTCCACGCCACGAGGTCGGCCCAAACTCGCGTCCCGGATTACGTCACGAGGTCCGCCTGCACCCGCGCCTTGAGATAGTCGAGCGCCGCGATGGCGGCCGGACCCGAGATGCAGAACCCGGCCAACAGCGCCCGGTCGCGCGGCCCGAGGTCCACCCCGAGCGCGGCCATCGCCACGACGAACAGCGCCGCGGTCGCCGCGACGCCGCCGACGCGCCGACTCGCGCGCGTCCAGTCGAATCGCTTGGCCGGTCGCCACATCAGGTTCTCGGCCGCGACCGCGAGTCCGAGACCTTCGACCGCGCCGACGACCGCGTACGCGCCGGGCGGCAACGCCGGGAGCGGGTCGGGGAGCGCGACCACGGCGAGGACGGCGACCACGCCGAGCGCGCCCGCGACCCGACTCCGAATCGCACCGAGGAGCCTCGCTATCGGCGAGGACTCCTCGCGGAGGGAATCGCTGAGCTGATACATGCTCGTCGTTTCGACCATCGGCGTTATCAATCTTCTCGGGGTCAGTCGAGGCTGTGACCGCACTGCGGGCAGAACGCCTCGTCGCCGTCGATGTCGGCACCGCAGTCGGGACACGCCGGGTCGGAGTCGTCGAGGTCGTGGCCGCACTGCGGGCAGAACGCCTCGTCTCCGTCCAGCGGCTCCTCACACTCCGGGCAGGTCTCGTCCGGGAGTTTCGTCCCGCAGTCCGCGCAAAACGCCTCGTCCGAGGAGACCGCCGCGCCGCAGGAGGGACACTGCCCGCTCTCGTCGCCGGACGCTCCGGTGGCCCGCGTCCGGGTCGGCGCGTCCGCCGTCGTCTCCACGACGGGGTCGAGACAGACCAGCGAGTCGCCGCCGACGACGATGCCGTCGTCGAGGACGACCGGGTGGTACTCCACGCGGGTCGGAACATCGACGTGCCACGATTCGGTGCCGTCCGCGAGGTCGAGCGCGGTCAACGACGTTCCGGTCGCCTCCTCGGTGCCGACGAAGACGGTCTCGCCCACGACGGAGAGCGGACTGGTCGGCGTCAGGTCGAACGCCTCCCACTGGCGCGTTCCGTCGGTCGCGTCGAACGCCGCCACGCCCGCCGCACCGACTGCAATGTCACCGACGACGGCGAGGACCGTCTCGCCGACGGCCGCGATAGCCGACGCCGACTCGCCGAGTCTCGTCTCCCACGCCGTCGTCCCGGTCGCGGCGTCGTACGCCCGAAGCGACGGCTGTGACCCGGAACCGCCGACACTACAGTACAGCGACCTGTCGTGGACCACCAGCGACTCGGCGGGACCGGATTGGTCGAGTGTCGCCTCCCACACGGATTCCCGGCCGTCGTACCGGATGAGGGTCCCGCGAACGCTCACGAACGCCGACCCGTCCGCGACCGCGAGTTCGCTCGGGCGGGGGACACCGGCGTTCGATTCGACTTCGTAGACGATGCCCCGCGAGTACGACTGGTTGCCGTCGGGGAACGTAGCGATTCTGACCACGAGGTCGTCGCGGACGTTGGAGCCGGGATTGACGACGTACACGTCCGAGCCATCGACCGCCAACCGTTGAGTGGCGGCGTCGAGTTCGACCGACCATTCGGTGCGCTCCGTGCGCGGGTCGAACGCGGCGACGCCCTCGCCCGTCGCGGCGTAGAGTCGGCGCGAGTCCGCTCCGAACCCCCGAATCCGGTAGTCGTCCGGGAGGTCGAGTCGGAACGTCCCGGAGCCGTCGTCGAGCCGATACCCCACGAGGTCGGTGTCATCGAACTCTCTTACGGTCGTGTAGACTCCGCCGTCGAGGACCAGCGGTTGGGCGTCCGGCTCGATTGGGGTCTCCCAGCGAACCTCGGCGTCGCTCGGCGGCGTGCCGTCGGGCCGACTCGCGGTTCGGCCCGCATCTCCACCTGCAAGCGAGTAGTTTCTGTCCTCCATACGCCACGCATGACCGCCAGCTGTTAAGAAACGAAGGGGTCGAACGGAGCGGCGATTCAGGCGACCTCCTCGACCGACGCGCGCAGGAGGTCGAAACCGAGTTCGATTTCGCGGGCGGTCACGTCCAGCGGCGGCAGGAGTCGGAGCGTCTTGTAGCCACAACCGAGGACGAGGAGGCCGCGCTTCAGCGCGGCCTTGACGACCGCTTCGCGGCGGTCCTTCGTGTCGAACTCGACCGCGAGCATCAGGCCCCGGCCCCGAACGTCAACGACGTTCGGCAGTTCGGCGTCCTCGATGAGTTCGGTCATCTGGCGGCCGCGCTCGGTCGCGTTGTCCAGCAGGTCGTACTCGTGGATGGCGTCGATGGTGAACACGCCCTGCATCGAGTCCACGATTTTGCCAGCGCCCCACGTCGAGGAGAGTCGGGCCTTCTCCTTGGGGAACATGTCGGAGTTGGCGACCGTCGCGCCAGCGCGGAGCGCCTTCGCCGAGGTGATAACGTCGGGTTCGAGGTCGAGGTGGTCGATGCCCCACATCTCGCCGGTCCGGCCCATCCCGGCCTGAATCTCGTCGCTGATGACGGTCACGTCGAACCGCTCCCGTATCTCCGCGAGGTCGCTGACGAAGCCGTCGTGGGGAACGCGGTAGCCCCCTTCACCCTGCACGGGTTCGAGGATGAGGTAGGCGACCTCCTGCGGGTCGATGACGCCCTTCTCGGGGTCGAGTTTGTCCGCGACGACGTTGCCGCCGGGGCCGTCGGTGAGCCACTTCTCGCGGTAGTCCTTCTCCGTCGAGGGGTAGGGCACCGAGACGACGCCGCCGACCTCGGGGTAGCCCTTGCGGTGGTTGACCTTCGAGCGGTTGAGCGAGAGCGCGCCGAGCGTCCGGCCGTGGAACGCGCCGTCGAAGGTGAACGCGCGGTGGCCGCCCTGCGCGTAGCTGATTTTGATGGCGTTCTCGACCGCCTCAGCGCCCGAGTTCGAGAGGAAGACGGTGTCGAGGTCGTAGTGGCTCGTGAGGTCAGTGAGTCGGTCCATCAGTTGGGTCGGACCGGGAAGTTCGGGCTCCTCGGGCGGCCAGCCGCCAGCGGCGTAGAAGTCTTGCCCCGCGATTTTCAGCGGGTCCACGAGGTCGAACTCCTCGAACTTCTCCATGATTTTGGGGTTGTTGTACCCGAGCGGCGCGGACGCGACGTGACTGGTGAAGTCCATCAGGACGTTGCCGTCCACGTCGGTACAGAACGGTCCCTCGGCGGGTTCGGTGAAGTCCCACACGAAGTCGTAGACGTAGGTACTCGGCGCGGAGAACTGGTGGTGGTAGTCGGCCCACTCCTCCGCTCGCTTTCCGGGCATGTCTTCAACCGTCGGTTCTGCGGTGTCTCGGTCCATGACACGGGGTATGAAGGGGCACCCTTTAATTGAATTGGTTTCTTGCGCTTCGGGCAAGAGTTGCAACTGGTTCGATTTTCCGGCCGAAGTTAGACGGTCGCCCCCACCTCGGCAATACTTACGCGGCGGAACGACCGCGGACCCCGTCGTCGCGGCGACCGTCGGTCATATCGTCGCGAGGAGCGCGGCAATCGCGGACCCGGCCAGCAGGACGCCGCTCCACGCCGCGACCCGGTAGCTGAAACTCCGGTCGGGCGCGGAGAGCGTCAGCGCGGCTTTCACCACGATGGACGATGCGGTCGCCAGTAGGATGGCGAACACCGAGGTCTGGTGGTCGATGGTGCCGCCCATGTACAGCAGGACCGCCGAGGAGGTCGCGCCCGCGCTGGACACCAGTCCCGAGAGAATCGCGGTGACGTAGAATCCGGCGGAGCCGAACTGCTGTTGGGCGACCGCGCCGCCCGCGATGACTAGCAGGAAGATGGCTCCGAACCCGAGCGCGTTCCGGAGCGAGAAGGGACTCTCTAAGTCCATCTCGACCTGCTCGGACCAGTCGGCCGCGTAGGCCGCGATGACGACGCTCCCGAGGATGACCGCGCCGAGCGGGAGAATCGCGCCGTACAGCACCGGTCGTCCGCTCGGGAACGTGAACGCCAGCGCGATGGCGAGGTTCCGGACCGCCATCGCGGCGTCGGCCAGCAGGATGGCCGCCACGCCGTAGGAGGCCGCCTCGGGGCGCTGGCGCACGTGGTCCAGCATCGTCCCGACGACCGCGGTCGAGGAGGCCAACCCGCCGAAGAAGCCCGTGACCGCGATGCCCCGGCCGCCGTAGGTCGTCACGACCGCGTAGTTGACGATGCCGATGGCCGCGACGGTGACGACCATCAGCCACACCACGCGGGGTTCGATGCCGAAGGCGAACTCCTCGTCGGGCAACAGCGGGTAGATGACGAACGCGAGGATGGCGAACTCGACGGCCGACCGGAGTTCTTGGCGGGACATCCCCCACGCGAACGAGTGGAGTTCGCGCTTGAGGACGAGCAACAGCGACGACAGCACCGCCACCGTCACGCCCACGAGGATGTACCCCTGCATCACGAGCGCGCCGACTCCGAACGCGACCAGCATCGACACGGAGGTCGTCAGCGCGAGGCCTTCCTCCTCGCTGCCACGCAAGCCCTGCACCGCCAGCAGGACGCCCTGCACGATGACCAGCAGGCCGCCCAGCAACAGTAGTACGTCCTTGTCGAGGAGGGTGAACACCGCGCCCAGTAGGCTGATGAGCGTGAACGTCCGAATCCCGGCGGGCTTGTGTGACCACTCCCGCTCCAGTCCGAGGAACAGTCCGAGCGCGGCCGCCAGCGCGATGCGGACGACCTCGCTCTCCAGTGGAACTTGCGTCAGAAAGTCGGCGATACCCGGCACAATTCAATACCTCTACGTAGTGCTAAATATCACTCTGCAGATTAATAGGTGTACTGGCGGAACGGCCGGAGACCTCGTTCGTCGGTCGCGGCCGTTCGCCCGCGGTCGGTCTCGTCGCCGGAGTCCGCTGGGCGAATCGCGGGCGCTTCGGCCGCGGGAACCCTACGGACTGCGAACATTTTTACCAGCGCGCCCGAGTTGCTTGGGTATGGTCGGCGGTCTAGACATCGACCGGACGCGAATCGGCTGGTGGCTGGTCGGGGCGGTGCTGGGAGCGGCGGTGCTGTTCGTCGTCTACTCGTTCGTCGGTACGTTCGTCTTCGGCATCTTCCTCTACTACGCGACCCGACCGGTGTACAAGCGCCTGCGGCGGCGCATCCGCCCGGCGAGTCTGGCCGCCGCGACCGCCATCTTCGCGCTCGCGCTCCCCGTCTTGCTCTTGATGGCTTACACCGCGGCCATCGGACTCCAAGAGTTCAACAACATCGCCAAGCGAACCGACATCGACGGTCTCCAAACCACGATTCAGCCCTACATCGACGTGTCGTCGCTGGCCCGGAGTCCCGAGGAACTACTGGCGAACCCCGACCCCGCGCTGGTCGAGGAGATCGGTCGCTCGGCGCTCGACTACGTGGGATTCATCGGGAACGCCGTCCTCCACCTGTTCGTGATGATCGCCATCGCGTTCTACCTCCTGCGGGACGACCACCGGCTCTCGCGGTTCTTCCGGCGGCAGTTCGGCGACGAGGGAGGCGTCGCGGAGGCGTACGTCCGGGCGGTCGATAGGGACTTCAACAGCATCTTCTTCGGGAACATTCTGAACGCCCTCCTCACGGGGACCATCGGCGCGGCGTCGTACAACGCCTTGAACATGGTCGCGCCGACCGCACTCGTCGTCCCGTATCCGACGCTGGTCGGCCTGTTGACCGGCGCGGCCAGCCTCATCCCCATCGTCGGGATGAAACTGGTCTACTTCCCGATTTCCGCGTATCTCGGCATCGAAACCGCGCTCTCGGACCCGGCGTTCCTCTGGTTCCCGGCGCTGTTCTTCGTCGTCTCGCTGGTCCTCGTGGACACGATTCCGGACCTCGTGTTGCGGCCCTACGTCTCGGGTCGGAACCTCCACGTCGGACTCGTCATGCTCGCGTACATCTTTGGACCGCTCCTGTTCGGCTGGTACGGCATCTTCCTCGGCCCGATGATTCTGGTGCTGGTCGTCCACTTCATCCGCATCGTTCTGCCGGAACTGGTCGCGGGCGAACCAATCCGGCCGTGGGCGGTGGACCCGACGTACCTCTTCGACCGGGAACCGCGCGTGACCCACCCCGAGGAGAACTACTCCGACGGGAACTTCGGCACCGACGATTCGACCGGCGGGACCGACGACGCGGGCGGCGTCGGCGACGGCGCGACGACCGACGGCGGCGAGACTGGAGGTACTGACGGCGGGGCCGGAGGGACCGACGAGGGCGCGGCGTCGCGGCGGGACGGGACCGACCGCTGACCGCGAGGGTCAGGCCTCGACGCTCAACTCGATGTACTGGGTTTCCCACTCCCGGCGGGCCTCGATTTCGCGGTCTCCTCGGCGGGTCAGCGTGTAGAAGTTCGTCCGGCGGTCGCGCTGGCCCTTCTCGACTAACCCCTTATCTACCAACGTGTCGAGGTTCGGGTAGAGTCGGCCGTGGTGAATCTCCTTCTCGTAGTAGTTCTCCAGTTCGTCCTTGATAGCGAGGCCGTGCGGTTCGTCCAGTCCCGCGATGACGTACAGCAGGTCGCGTTGAAAACCTGTCAAGTCGTGCATGGGTAACGTATCAGCTAGGACGCCGACGAAAATGAATATAACGGCCCTTCGTGGCCGACTCTCTTCGCATAACCGAACCGGTACGTTCGCGCCGATTCGCGCGCTCGGCCTTGACCTCTCCGGCCGTCGTCAGGTGACCGCGCCTCCGAACCTCGGCCGCGATTCCCTACTCGACCGCGAACTTATCCGCGTCGGTCGCGTACACGTCACTATGCCAGAAGAAGTACTCTTCGAGACCGAACGTCGGATGGACCGAAACGAGATAGCGGCTTACTTCCGGACCGTCGCCGAGAAGTTGGAGTCGGGCCAAGACCTCACGCTGTCGGCGGGCGACCAGTCGGTGACGCTCGCGCCGCCCGCGCAACCGACCTTCGAGGTGAAGGCCGAGCGAGAGACGCCGAGTAGCGGCGGCCCCGGCGAACTGAGCGTCGAGTTCGAACTGGAGTGGGACGAGGACGGCGGACAGGGAAGCGGGAGCGACGCGTCGCTGGACATTCAGTAGGCCCGCGACCGCTCGGTCTCCGGGCCGGAAATCGTCTGGTCCGGAGATCACCCCGGAGGCACAACCCGACGACGTGACTCGGGAAAAAGTGACTCGAAGCCAAGTACGATACGACGAGCGTGCGATGTGACGAAACTACCGCTCTCGAACTCGTGATACTCGAAAGGAATATGGAAAGGAAAGCGGAACACGCGGGGGTGAAAAAGCCCCGCGAACCGCTTGCCGCCCTGAATTGGTCCCCGCTGACGCTTCGGCCCTCCAAGCGAAGCGTCACCTGAACCAAAACGCCCTAACAACTTAAACCTAACGCCGCCGGAATCCTGTACCGGTACCGGGGTGGAGTGTCAGTTTCAGAACCGAGGAGTCGAAATTTTCGGAAATGTTAGCCGCCTCAGATGTGTTCCTCTTCCAGAACCCACCCGAGCGCCCGTTTGTAGTAGGTGAACATTTGACGGACGCCCTCGTGGCGCATGTCCTCGTCTTCGAGGTGTTCTTTCAGGAACTCGTACTGCTCGCGTATCTCCTCCTCGTCTCTCATGTGGCGTGGGTTGGGTTTCGCGCGTAATGAGTTCGGCGGGAACTCCCTTCGGACCGTTTCGAGTTTCCGACCGGTGGCGCTACTCCGCCGTCACTTCCGGTCCAAGCGCGACAGTCCGTGCCAGATGGCGTCCACCAGTCGGGCTTCGCCCTCGCCGTCGGCGTCGGCCCACCCGCGGGCCAGCGCGTCCTCGATTACCGCGAGGTCGTGGTTCTCGAAGTTGTTCATGCCGCGGAACTCCTCGAGTGCGTCGCGTTCGGCCTCGCCGAAGGTCTCGCTCGGTTCGCCGTCGAAATGGTCGAGGTCGGCCAGCGTCCCGGCGACCGCTCGGGCCGTCTCGCCCGACAGCTCTCGGAGGTCGTCGGACTCCTCGCGTTCGAGGAGGGTCACGTCGTAGAGTTTGAACACTCGCTCTAGCTCCTCGATGGGGGCCTCGTGGTCGTCCACGCGCACGTCTATCCAGCGGTCGTTCTTGCCGTCGTAGCCGCCCTCGGGCTTGACGACGTAGAGCGCCGCGCTCTGCTCGCCGCGCTTGTCGCCGCCCGCCTCGTTGCCCGCGTGGAGCGCCGCGAGGAGCTTCTCGGGGAGTCCGCCCTCGGTCTCCTCGTAGGTCTCGGCCATCGCGTCGAGGGTCGCCTCGTTTTCGAGGATGTTGCCCTGCACGGTGTAGGTCTCGCCCTGCCGGTCACCCGCGAACTCGAAGCACTCGTCGCCGGTGAACGCCGCGACCGAGCCGTCACGGCCGACGACGCCGACCTGCCGCTGTGGGGCCTCCGGGTCGTCGCCGGTCAGTGATTCGACGACCTCCTCGGCCGGTTTCCCGTCCCGGAGGAGGTCCAACCCGTCCGGCCCGTAGGCGACGTTGGCGAAACTCTGGGTGGCGATTGCTCCGGCGTCGGCGCTGGCGAACGGCACGACGGAGCCGACGCTGACGAACTTCGACTGGACGGCCACGCCGACCGCCTCGGTCTCGGGGTCGCGCGCGACGATGGAGAACGTGGATGGTCGCGGTTGCATGCCCGACGAGAGGGCCGTGTGACCGAAAAGCGTTCGCCCGGCGGTAGCAGTCTCCGGTACTCACGTCGTCGTCTCGTCTTCCTCACCTTGCCGTCTCGTCTTCCTCACCTTGCCGTCTCGTCCCCTTCGGAATCACGCTTGCGCGCGGTCAGCGGTTGGCGCTTGGTCAACTCGCAGTCGAAGTCGGGATGCTCCGCGAAGTGGTGGACCAAGACGTGTCTGCGTCCGCCGGTCAGCCCCGACTGCTCGATGTCCGGGGCGGTGAACGTCGCTGGCAACTCGTCGTAGAGTCGCCGGAGCGCGGCGAAGCTCTCGAATACTTTCCGGTGGCCCGCCGAATCGGCCTGTCGCCGCTCCACGACGTAACTGCCGTCCTCGCGGTGGGTTCCGGCAGTGCGGACGAACTCCCGTCGCTCGGTCAGCGCCTCGCCGAGCGCCGTCCGCAACCGGTCGGCCTCGGCTCTGGTCAGTTCGTGGGTCTCGCCCGCGACGGTGACGGCGACGCGCTCGGGGTCAGAACAGCGGTCAGATTTCGCGGCGAATTTCTCGACCAGCCGCCGCGTGGCGACTTACTCTATCCTCGGACTCCTCGGTGAACCCGTGGCTCGACATCGTGCCCGTCGATAGTGGAAGAGAGGAGTTAAAGCTCCGGGTCGGGGAGCGCGTCGTCGCGTCCGGACGACGGGCGCGCCGAGGGGGAGTCACCGCTTCGCCACGAGGAGCGCCGCCACGACCACGTTGTACACGACCAACCCGGCCAGCACGGCACCGAGCGAGAGCGCGACGAACACCAGTCCGACGACCACGCCGTCGCCGGGTTCGCGCGCGACGACCACCGCCAGCGACGACAGCGACAGCACGAGGAGGCCGAGGTGGACGCCGTACTCCCGCCAGAAACGCTCCGAGACCGGTACTCGGAACTCGAACGGTCGGCGTTGGTCGCCCGCTTCCATGTTTCGTCTGTCGTCGGTCTGTGGTATAAATTTTGAGGGAATTCCGACCGTTC
This sequence comes from Halorussus salinus, assembly GCF_004765815.2. NCBI lineage: Archaea > Methanobacteriati > Methanobacteriota > Halobacteria > Halobacteriales > Haladaptataceae > Halorussus > Halorussus salinus. The sequence continues at coordinate 352,367 of NZ_ML974128.1, forward strand.
GGGCGTCGAACCGTGCGGTACGCTGGAACACGACGCCGAAGTGGCTGAGAAGAACCCCGAGAGCGACCGTATTTTGTGTCGCGGCGACCAAGCGAGGAACATGAAAGTTCGCGGCCAGCGCGAGTGCAAGGACTGCGGCGCGCGGTGGTCCTACTACGAGACGGGGAGCGTCGAATGTCCGGACTGCGGGAGCCTCCGGAGCGTCGGCGTCGACGACGAGCGCAACCTCCACACCGACACGCCGGTCGAGTTCGACCTGACCGAGGTCCGCGAGGACGTGGACGCGAGACCGCTCCGGGAGATAGCCGACCGCGCGGGCGACCTCGCTGGCGAGTACGTCCGCAAGCGCGGGTTCGTCCGCGGCGGGGACCTGAGACCGCTGGACGACGCCTACCTCGCCGCCCAAGAACTCCGCCACGCCGCCGACGTGGTGGGCCGCGGTCTCGACCTGAGCGACGACGAGGAGTGGTACTTCCTCGCCCTGCTCCGCGGCGCGGACGCCGACCCCGAGACCGACCGCGACGGACACCCCACCGACAGCGACCGAGGCCCCGCCGCCGACCAGCGTCCCGCGCCCGACGAGGTGCCCGAGTCGATGCACTCGATTCGAGGTCTCGCCTACGCCGACGCGGTGGCCGAGTACCGCGGCGATATGGCCGACTGGGTGGACGAGCGGGACGCCGAGGACGACGAGTCCGGACGACCAACGTGGGACCGCGCGCAGGCCCGCGACGCTCTCGAAACGCTGGGCGACCACGTCAAGCGCGTGCAGGCGCTCGACGGCGACGTTGACGCCGACACCGCGGAACTCCTCGTGGCCGCGACCCGCGACGTGAGTCGCTACGTCCGCGAGGGTGACGACGACGCTCTCGTGAGCGCGCGCGACCGGTTCGACAGGCTGGCCGAGTGACCCGCCTCCGAGCCTCGTCGCGCTCCTCGACCGCCACCGGAGAACGCTTTTGGTGATTGCTACCATATCTCTCGATATGGCCACCGACGCCACTCCGCGACTCCGACAGGCGGTCACGCTCGGCGTCGTCTTCTTGTTCCTCGGGCCGTTGCTCGTCCAGTGGGGGTTCGCGGGGGCGGACCTCCTGCCCACCGCGCTCGTCCCGAGTGACCTCCTGCCGACGGTCTCGTCGGACCTACTGGTCAGACTGGTCGGTCTCGCGCTCGTCGTCGGCGTTCTCGGACTCCTCGTCCGACAGAAGCACTCCTCGCGCGGACAACACTCGACGGACGCGGCCGAGGAGGCCGCCGACCGGAAGATAGAACAAAACAGACGCGTCGAGGGAAGCGGCGAGACCGACCCGTCCTACGCGTACAATAACCAACAGCAGGCGCGTCGAGAGGGCGAGCGCATTCGGGACCGCGGCGAGGAGATAGCCGCCGTCGAGCGCGACGCCGCCAGAGAGAGATAACTCGCGACCGAACTCAGGGCAGGTCCACGTCCACGCCTTCCTGTCTCCCCGCGGCCTTGACCGTGTTGTACAGGAGCATCGCGCGGGTCATCGGGCCGACGCCGCCGGGGACCGGCGTGATGGCGCCGGCTTTCTCCTTCGCGCTCTCGAAGTCCACGTCGCCGACGAGTTCGTAGCCCTTCTCGTTGTCGGCGTCTACGCGGTTGACGCCAACGTCGATGACGGTCGCGCCCTCCGAGAGCATCGACCCGTCTATCATCTCCGGGACGCCGCAGGCCGCGATTACCACGTCGGCTTGCCGGGTCTTTGCGGCGAGGTCGTCGGTCCGGGAGTGACACACCGTCACGGTCGCGTTGCCGTCCTCGGCCTTCTGGACGAGGAGATTGGCCAGCGGCTTGCCGACGATGTTCGACCGGCCGACGACGGTCACGTCCGCGCCCTCGGTCTCGACGCCCGCCGCGTCGAGCAACTTCTGGACGCCGTGGGGCGTGCAGGGCCGGTAGCGGGCGTGGCCCGCGACGAGTCGCCCGACGTTCTCGGGGTGGAAGCCGTCCACGTCCTTCTCGGGGTCGATGGACCGGAGGACCTCGCGGTCGTCCAAGTGGTCCGGGACGGGCATCTGGACCAAGATGCCGTGGACCTCGGGGTCGTCGTTGAGGTCCGCGACGGTCTCGTGGAGTTCTTCGGCGGGCGCGTCGGGGTCTATCTCGACGTGGATGCCCTCGATGCCGACCTCCTCGCAGTCGCGCTGTTTCATCGAGACGTACGTCTCGCTGGCGGGGTCGTCGCTCATCAGGACGGTCGCGAGTCCGACCTCGACCCCCTCGTCGGCCAGCGTCTCGATGCTGTCCTGCAGGTCCGCGCGAATCCGCTCGGCGACGGCGTCGCCGTCGATTACCTCTGTCATCACCCGAGACTGGGACGCCGAGCGCCTTCAACCCTCGGGTTCGTGCGTATTTTCCAGATAGAATACGCCATTCTATACAAATATGTGCATCAAAATCTCATTGTTGTCGAATCGTCGCTTGCCGAGTCGTCACGGGGACCTCGCATTCGCGCGTGTGTCCGGCGAACGTCACCTCGACTACCGCGCGTTCGGGTGCGACTCGTCTCACTCGCCGGTACGATACCGACGGTTCTGAAACCACCTCGCCGTCGCGGTCCACGAGCGTCTGGTGTTCCACGAGGACGGTTCGCTCGCCCTCCTCGGTCGTCACTCCCGTCGCGACCCCGTCGTGCGGTCCGCCGAGACGCTCGTCTATCGCCTCGCCGACCCGCCTCGCGGCCGCGCTGGCACACTCGACCTCGGCCCACTCCTCGAACGGAATGGTCTCGTAAATCGGTTTCCGCGTCGGCGTCTCGCCCGAGCGGTTCGTGCGCCACGCCGCGACGTACCTGACCGTGTCGTTCGACGCGACGTATTCGAGGTCGTCGCGCCGAATCGTCGTGGACGCTCGGACGGTGTCGGGGTACGCTCCGGCGGTCGTGGTCCGCCGAGACGCGACTGACTCGCTCGACTCTCCGCGGTCGGACTTCGGGGCGTCGCTCGGCGCATCGCCGCCGACCGACGAGAGACAACCGGAGAGCGACGCGACGATGCCCGCGCTCGCGGCCAGCAGATGGCGACGGGACCGATTCATGGAAAAACGATTTTCTGTCGTCGAAATAAGCTTTCTGTCCGCGAAAGAAGGCCGTAACGGGAGTAACGAGACCTTACTCGTAAATCGGGTTCGCCTCGCAGAGTTCCTGAACCTCCTCCGCGACTTCGGCCATCACGTCGTCGTCCTCGACGTTGTTCACGACGCGCGCGATGAGGTCGCCGACGTACCGGCAGTCCTCCTCGTCAAAGCCCCGAGTCGTCAAGGCGGGCGTCCCCGCGCGGATGCCCGAGGTGACGAACGGCGAGCGCGTCTCGCCCGGCACGGTGTTTGCGTTCAGCACGATGCCAACGTCTTCGAGGGCCTCCTCGGCGTCCTTGCCGGTCACGTCCTCGTGGGACTCCCGGAGGTCCACCAGCACGAGGTGGGTGTCGGTCCCCTCGGAGACGAGGCCGAACCCGTGTTCTTGCAGGCTCTCGCCGAGCGCCTTCGCGTTGGCGACGGTCTGGGCGGCGTACTCCTCGAACTCGGGCTGGAGAGCTTCCCGGAAGCCGACCGCCTTGCCCGCGATGTTGTGCATCAGGGGACCGCCCTGCATCCCCGGAATCACCGCGGAGTCGATGTCGTCGGCGTACTCGTCGTCGCACAGCACCATCCCGCCGCGACCCGCGCGGATGGTCTTGTGCGTCGAACCGGTCACGAAGTCGGCGACGCCGACCGGCGAGGGGTGTTCGCCCGCGGCGACGAGTCCCGTGATGTGGGCGATGTCCGCGAGGTGGTAGGCGTCCACCGCGTCGGCGGCCTCCTGAATCGTCTCCCACTCGACCTCTCGGGGGTACGCCGAGTAACCCGAGACCACGATGTCCGGGTCGAACTCCTCGGCGTGAGCGCGAAGCTCCTCGTAGTCGAGATACCCCGTCTCGGGGTCCACCTCGTACTGCTCGACCTCGTACAATTGGCCGGTGAAGTTGGCGTGGTGGCCGTGGCTGAGGTGGCCGCCGTGGGTCAGGTCGAGCGAGAGAATCTTGTCGCCGGGGTCGAGCATGGCGAAGTAGACCGCCATGTTCGCCTGCGTCCCCGAGTGGGGTTGGACGTTGACGTGTTCGGCACCCCACAGCTCCTTCGCGCGTTCGATGGCTAGCTCCTCGACGGTATCGACGTGTTCGCATCCGCCGTAGTAGCGCGAACCGGGGTAGCCCTCGGCGTACTTGTTGGTGAGAACGCTCCCTTGGGCCTCCATCACTGCCTCGCTGACGTGGTTCTCGCTGGCGATCATCTCCAAGGTGTCGCGCTGGCGGTCTACCTCGGCTTCGAGTGCGTCTGCTACCTCCGGGTCAACGTCGCGGACGCGGTCGTACTCCATATCAAAAATCGCGGCATCCCGGAGTATAAGCTTACCTTTCGCGGGGGCAACCACGGGCGACAAAAATATAAAGTCCCGGTGAGACACGTTGTACGACGCCGACATGATTGAGTGGGAGGAGACGGATTCCGGGTTGCGCGTGTTCGACCGCACGAAGACGGAGGTGTGTATCGAGACGACCGGTTGGGACGCGGCGAGCGCGGGCTACGACGTGGACCGCCCACTCGACGATACCATTTCCGGATACGTCTCGGAACTTCGCTTACCGCCAGCGCTGGTGAAGGTCGTCGGTCTCGACTCCGGCGAGGAGTACACCCACGGCGGTGACGCCGACCCGCTCTCTCTCCCCGACGGTGAGTATCTGTTCAATATTAGTCTCAATATCAAAACATACCTGCGGTTTTCCGGGGCCGCGACAATTTCGAAGACGGACGACTACAACGAACTCCACATATCGTTTCCGGAACCGACGCTCGTAACCTTCGGATTCCGGAGCCACCACGAGGAGCCTGTCGATACGATTACCGTCCCGCCGACGCCCGACGGCGTGGCGACTGCCGTCACGTATCTCTCGTCGTCACACAAGGTTACAGGTCCCGACCGGTCGTACCCGACGCTTCGAGGTCACCCACCCCGAATCGAACTCGGTGAGAAGACGGAGATTCCGGAGCCGGTCCGTGAGGAGCGATTCGACGTGGGTATCGAGCTAGTGGTTCCCGACGAGTTCGCGTACACGTTCGTCGCAGCACCGTTAGCGTACTATTTACAAGCCAAGGTGATCGTCGAGGACCGTCGGTCGCCGGTCCTTCGCGCGCCCGAGACCGGCGTCGAACATCGGTTCACGCCGTTGCCCGGCTTCCAGCACGAAGTCGCCGATACGCTTCGGCGCGTGTTCTTCCTCGATTGCCTCGTCAGAAACGCGGGTGAGTATAGTTGGGACCTCGCGGAACTCCCACTGTTGGACGAGGTGGGTATCGAAGCCGAGGAGACCTACGACTCCTCGCCCGCCGAACAACTCGCCACCTACCTCGACGCGCCGTACGAGCGTATCGACGATGACTTGCCGGAGTGGCACCTCGCCATGCATGTCGAACCCCTTTCGGATCACGTAACGTCGCTTCCGTATTTCCTCGACAACCTCAGCCTCGTCTACCTACCCGAGTCAACCGACTTGGAGAAGGATGAACTGCTCAACAAGTCTATCGATGACTTCTACCGTGCGGGTAAGCCAGCGTCTCCTCGATCGAATCTAGGGCTTACGAAAACAACTGCTAGAATGACTCGTAAAGGTCCCGGTCCGGTTAAGTCGGTAAACCGGCGTGACCCGACGCTCCACGAAGGGAAAGTAAACGGATGGCTTGCCGACGGTGTTCCAATCGACGTTTTCAAAGCGGTTCCCGAAGCGTACCGGAACCGGTTCAAATATCTTGACACAGACGGCGGAAACATCGACGTGATGGTCATTCTCAATGATGAAGAGATGGCCGACGAACACGAGACGGCCGCTGAAATATACAAAAACCGGGCACAGGAGCTTCCAATAGACGTTACCGTCCTCGAACGTTGCTCCAAAGACGAACTCGCCGAAGTGTTCGAGACTCCACACGACTTTGTCCACTATATCGGCCACTGTGAGAACGACGGTCTTCGATGTCGAAACGGCAATCTGTCGGTTTCGGACATCCAAGAGAGCAACGTCCAGACGTTCTTCTTGAACGCCTGTGGCTCCTACTACGAAGGGCAAGACTTGGTGAAGAAAGGGAGCGTCGCCGGTGCGGTGACGTTCACGAAGGTGCTGAACAAACAAGCGGCGAAAGTCGGTGTGGCGTTCGCCCAACTGCTCATCAACGGATACGACATTGCACACGCGATACAACTCGCCCGCCGCCGTATCATGATGGGGAAAGATTACGCAGTAGTCGGGGATGGAACCCACCAACTTACCCAGACGGATAACCGCATCCCGACGCTCGGACGACTCACCGAGACCGATGAGATGTACAACGCGAAGTTCAACTCTCTTACAGTTGATCACATCGGCGGTTGTTATGAGGTCTACCTTCCTAATTCGGACTGCCTTCAGCTCCACGGCAACGAATCTACTGTCGAAATATCGAAATCCGAACTATCTTCGTTTCTCGACCGCGCAGAAATGCCGTTTATTTATGATGGTGATCTGTACTGGTCCGATGAGTTGGCAGAGCGCCTATAAGCCGGTCTACGGTCCCGCCGTACTTCCAGCGCCTGCCTGCGGCAGTACTTCAACAAGAATGGAACTCATGAACACGAAAGCGTACGCTGCGTCCATCGCTCGCGGATTCTCCATGACCCATTGTCGTATCTTCCCTTGCATGGCTTGTTTCGTGTTACAGAACCCCACTACTTTATTGTTTTGTATATTTCATACGCTAGTAGACGGGGAATAACCCAAGAAAGGGGCCATTAAACCTATTCGTCGCCACGGCGAATCCGAGACGAGGTCCGGCGAGCCCGGCGTCGCCAGTCGATTTTCACGCGAGGTATTGTTTAAGATTCACAAGGGCGTAGAACCCAAAACCGACTCCGAAATTCGTTTAGAATTGTCGAACTGACCGCTGGAAGTCTCCAGATAATCCGTGATTTCCCCCCGTTACTAACGTTAAAATTAAGTAGGGGTAAAACGTTTGTCGGTACATGGAGACCGAATCGAATTTACTCGACCAAGAAATCGCCGAAATCCTTCGGACGGTCATCGACGAAGCGCCCGAATCGATGCTCGTCGTCAACCCGTCGAAGAACGCTATCGAAGAACTGATCACCGTCGCCACGGAGTACGAGGGCGACCTGCCGGAACTCCGCATGCTCGCGGAGTCGGGTACGCTGAAAGACGTGATGGAGGACTTCATCGTCGGCAGTAACGCGGCCGACCTCATCGACGCGGGGTCGCTCTCGCTTCGCACCACCGACGACGTGCCGAGCAACTCTCTGCTCGTCACCGACGAAGTCGTCATCGCGCTCGTGACCGCGGACGACCGTGTGGGCGGCCTCACGGCCGACGACGAGGAGTTCGTCGCAGAAGCCTACGACTCGTACTCCGCGCAGTTCGAGGCCGCCGACGAGTTCTCGCTGCGCACGCCGCCGCTCTCGCGCGTCCGCGACACGCTCGGCGAGGAGATCAGCCCCGACGCCCAGAACGACTTCGACGCGGTTCTCTCCTCGATGGAGACCGCGCGCGGAGACGGCGACGGACTCGACGAGGTTACCATCAGTCTCCTCGTCGCGGCGAAGAACGAGGCCCTGCTGTACGACATCAGCAAGTGGGGCGAGGACGTTGGCATCGCCAGCAAGGCGACGTTCTCGCGGACGAAGACGAAGCTCGAAGACATGGGCCTCATCGGGACCGAGAAGGTTCCCATCGACGTGGGTCGCCCGCGCCTGCGCCTGAAGTTGGCCAACGACGAACTCCGTAATGCGGACACCGACCAGCTCGCCAGCGCGGCCCAGAGCCTGCTGCACTGACCACGAACTCGCACTTTTTCGCGCGGTAGCCCCCAAGCGATAGCACCGCGTTTTTCCGGTCTCCGTTCCTCGATGTCGTCATGAACCGACCGACAGTCGGACTCGTCGGCGAGGGTCCGGCAATCGACGCGGTCGCGGCCGCGCTCGCCGACGTGGACGCCGAGACCGTCGAGTGTGCCCCCGAACAGGTCGCAGGGACCGACTTCGCCGTCGTCGCCGGTGACGCCGACGACTCCCGCGCTCCCGACGACCGTCACCCTACGCGCTTCGCCGCGGCGAACCGCGCGGCCCGCGAGGGCGGGACGCCGTGGCTCGCGGTCGAACTCGGCGGCGTCGGCGGTCGCGCTCTCGACATCGACGCCGCGGTCTCGGGATTCGCGCCGGGGACCGCGTGCTGGCAGTGTCTCCGGACGCGCGTCGCCGCGAACGCAGACGAGAGCGAAGCGAGTTCCGGAACCGACCCCGACCCCGACCCCGACCCGGCCGTCGCGCGCTTCGCGGGCGCGCTCGCCGGGCGTGAGGCCGCCACCCTCCTGTCTGGCGGCGAGTCGCGGATTCTGGGCGGCGTCGTGGAAGTGCCCCACGCCGAGCGAAACCTGTTGCCCGTGCCCGGCTGTGAGGTCTGCGACGACGACTCCGACGTGAGTCTCCGTCTCTCGGCGTCACTCGACCGCGAGTACGCAGACACCGAACTGGAGGGCGCACTCTCGCGCGCCGAGCAGGCCATGGACGAGCGCGTCGGTCTCGTCTCGACAATCGGCGAGGCCGAGTCGTTCCCCGCGCCCTACTACCTCGCCCAACTCGCCGACACCTCGGGGTTCAGCGACGCACAGGCCGCAGAACAGGCCGCTGGCGTCGCCGACGACTGGAACGCCGCGCTGATGAAGGCGCTCGGCGAGGCGCTGGAACGCTACGCCGCGGGCGTCTACCGCGAGGAGGGCTTCCGGACGGCGCGCACGGGCGACCTCGACGCGGCCGATTCCGACGGAGACGGCTCCGACTCGGTGGTCGCGCCCACCCAATTCGTCCGGCCCGAGGAGTGGACCGGCACGGACGCTGACACCGAACTGTCGTGGGTCGAGGGCCGGAACCTCCACAGCGACGAGCAGGTCCACCTCCCGGCGGAGTTCGTCCACTTCCCGCCGCCCGAGGTCCGTCACAAGCCCTCCATCACGACCGGTCTCGGTCTCGGAAGTTCGACCGTCGAAGCCCTCCTCGCGGGCTGTTACGAGACCATCGAGCGCGACGCGACGATGCTCTCGTGGTACTCGACGTTCGACCCGCTGGAACTCGCGGTCGAGGACGAGCGGTTCGACGCGTTGCGGGCGCGCGCTCACGCGGAAGATTTGGAGGTCACGCCCTTGCTGGTCACGCAGGACGTGGACGTGCCGGTGGTTGCGGTCGCGGTCCACCGCGAGGGCGAGTGGCCCCGGTTCGCGGTCGGCTCCGACGCCGACCTCGACCCCGAGGAGGCCGCCACGTCCGCGCTCGCCGAGGCGCTCCAGAACTGGATGGAACTGCGTTCGATGGGCGAGGACGACGCCGCCGACGCCGACGGTGCCATCGGTCGGTACGCCGACTTCCCCGCGACCGCCCGCGAGTTCGTGGCGAGCGAGACCGCGATTCCCGCCGCGAGCGTCGGTCCGGCCGACCCGCCGACCGGGGAGGCGGAACTCGACGCGCTCCTCGAACGCCTCGCCGACGCCGACCTGTCGGCCTACGCCGCGCGCCTGACGACCCGCGACGTGGAGCGACTCGGATTCGAGGCGGTCCGGGTACTGGTCCCCGCGGCCCAACCGCTGTTCACCGGCGAAGCGTTCTTCGGCGAGCGGTCGCGCGAGGTGCCCCCGGAACTTGGCTTCGAGTTCCGGCCCGACCGCGACCTGCATCCGTACCCCTGAGCGTCGGGCGGACGGCGCTCCTCGCGGAAATCGTCCCGCGACAATCGTCCCGCGGAAATTGTCCCGCGGCAATCGACCCCGGAATCGCAACCCACTACAGGGGTCGCCGGACTACGGATTGGCGTGTACGCGCCGACTCGCCTCGCGGGCTACGTCGTCCTGTTGCTCACGCCGGTCGCGCTACTCGCCAGCGCGCTGTTCTCCGGCGGCGTCTCGGCTGCGGTCTTGGGTCTCGAAGGAGGAGTCGCCCTCGCTGGCGGGGTCGCCGCCGCGAGCGAACGGGAGCGCGCGCTCGAAGCGCCCGACGCCCACGACCTCGACGCCGGGGACCTCGCGGACGCGTTCGCGGTTCTCGCCGCGGCGGTCGTGACCTACGTCCTGAGCGTCCGGTTCGGTCTCGGCCCGGTCGTCGCCTCCGCGCTCGTCGGTCTCGTCGCGGGAGTCGGAACTCCTCGAATCGCAGTTCCGGCCTACTGCGGGTCGTTCGTCGGCATGGCCTCGCCCGCCCTCTTCCCGTCGGTCGGCTACCTCGCGCTCGCGGGTCTCGTCTCGGGCGTCGCGTTCGTCGCGGCCGAGCGCGCCTTCGACGGGTTCGGCGGGAAGTTGGGGACGCTCGCGCTGTTCGGGTGCGCGGCGACGGCCGCGCTGACCGGCGCGGACTTCACCGCCGGGAGCGCGCTCGCGTGGACCGACGCGCTCGTCGTCGTCCCGGTTTCGGTCGCGGGTGCCGTCGGGACCGTCGTCCTGAGCCTCCGCCTCGACCTCGGGGCGGTCGTCGGGTCCGCGGTCGTCGGTCTCGCGGCGGGTCTCGGTCTCCCGGCGATGTCGGGCGCGTCGGGCGAGACGCTGGCCGCGGCGGCGTTCTGCGCCTCGTTCGTCGGCATGAGTTCGACCGACCGACTCGACGGCGAGGAGCGCGTCGCGCTCGCCGGGGCGGTCTGCGGACTGGTGTTCGTCGCGGTCGCGGCGGCGTTCTCGGGCGCGGGCGGGAAGTTGGGGACTATCGCGTTCGTCTCCTGCGTCACGACCGCCGGTGGGGAGCGACTGGTCGTCCGAATGCGGTCGTGAGTGCGCTCCGCCGGACCGGGCGACATCGTCGAGAGCTTTCTCAGACAAGGGTTTTATCTCCCGCCCCGTAGTGTGTGGTACCGTATGTCGCCATTCTCACCGACCGAGTATCCGGGGGGACGGGGATGACTTCCGAGTACGAACTCGACTGCGCGACCTGCGGCACGTCGCTGACTCGCCGCGAGGTTCCCGGCGAGTCGCTGGGATTCGGGGGGTCCGACGCGCCGGAACTCGGCGACTCGGAGTCGCTGGAGGTCGCGGAGTGTCCCGACTGCGGCGGCCGCTACTTCCCGGAGACGACCTTGGAACGACTCGAAACCTGAAAAATCGACTCGCTTTTAGATGCCGAACGTCGCGCGGAGCATGTCCCGCGTGCCGGGACCGAGACCGACGGCGACGATGGCCACGAGGAGCAGGATGGCGTAGCGCGGGCTCTCCTCGAAGATGCCCTCGTCGAACACCCAGACGACGAAGATGGCGGCCGCGATTTTGACCAGCAGGAAGGGCCACGCGGTGCCGATGAGGTCCACGACTGGTTCGGGGAACTGCTTGCCGACCTCGATGAGCGCGCGGTTGACGGGGTGTTTCGGCACGAGGTCGGCGGGCAGGCCCAGTTCCTTCGCCCAGTCGATGCCGACGACGTTGGCCACGCCGTCAACCGAGTGCGCCCAGAGGACGACGATACCCATCTTGCCCGTCCCCTCGTTGACCTCGGGCGCGTAGCGAGTGAGACCTTCCCACGTCAGCCACGTCACGAGCGTCGCGCTGACGAGGACGACGACCGTAATCTGGGGGAAGAAGTCCACGTAGTCGGTCGTGAACGCGAGGAAGCCGAGGTAGCCGACCGTCACCGAGAGCAGGGCCGTGCCGATGCCCGCGACGGTGTAGCGGTAGCCCTCGGTCGCGCCGGAGTTGCGGAGCCAGATGCTCGCCAGCAGGGCCGCCAGCGTGATTGCGAACATCGTGAAGTAGATGACCGGGCTGATGATGAGGGTGTTCCACGGGAACGTGATGGCGGCCTGCGAGGGGTCGAGTCCGTCGAAGGCGTCCTCGACCACGCGGAGCGCGCCGCCGAACAGCATGTAGGGGAACAGCGCGTAGAACAGTTCGCGGTCCTGTCCGACCCCGAGACGACGGAGCATGAAGACGACGCCCAGTAGCGCCAACAGCATCGTCAGCGCGTAGCCGACCTCCGAGACCAGCGTGTAGCCGGGGTACGCGACCGGTTCGGCCGCGGCCGCGCAGGCGCTCGACTCGTAGAGGAAACTCACCGACCCGTCGGCGTAGGCCGCACACTGGGCGCTCTTGGCGTCCGCGACGACCGGCCCCCAGAAGTAGTGCCAGACGAAACCGTAGTAGACGCGCTCGGGAAAGACGAGAGCGCCGCCGACGAGCGCGGCCAACAGCGCGGCGACCGTCCCACCCCAGAGGCGTTCGGAGTCCATTCCCTCGGTTACGGTACTCATATTTGCCAAGGCGCAAGCCGACCGTTTTACGGTTCCGGTCTCGGTCGTCGCCGCCGCTCGTCACAGAGTCCATTCTAGTCGGTGGTCCGGTCGAAGACGTGTCCGGTCGCGGAGAACGCTAGGGATGAGCGCCGGTCTCAGACTTCGCTACCGTCGATGGGCAACTCCTCGGTCTCGTAGGGCGTACCGAGGATGACCATCGTCTGGGAGCGCGCGAAGCCGTCCATCTGAGCGACGTTCTCGAACATCAACTCGCGAAGTCGGTCGGCGTCCTCGGCGTAGACGCGCATCAACACGTCCCACGAACCGGTCGTGAGGTGGACCTCTTGGATGCCGTCGATGTCTTCGAGGCGACCGAGGGTGTTCTGTTCCTGTCCCTGTTCGACCTGTAGGCCGACGACCGCCGAGATACCGTAGTCGAGTGCCTTGGGGTCTACCTTCGCGTGGTACCCCTCGATGACGCCCGCCTCCTCCATCCGGTTGACTCTGTCGTGGACCGTCGCACTGGACATGTCGATACGACGCGCGATCTCGCTGAAGGGGGTTCGCGCGTTCTCCTGTAACGCTTCTAAGATTTCGCGGTCGGTATCATCGAGTTCCATATCCTACATCAGATTCTTTCAGGCTAAATATCCTTAGAATTCATCTCGTCAGAAACGGGGGATTACGTCCTCGGTGGAACGACACAATACGGTTCAGGCGACGTTTCGAAGGGCGGCCACCAGTTCGTCGTGGGCCTCGCCGTTCGAGGCGACGAGGCTCTCGGAGTCGTGTCGCCACGGGTCGCCGTGCCGGTCGGTGACGGTCCCGCCCGCCTGTCGGACCATGTGAACGCCAGCCACGGTGTCCCACGGGTTCGGGTCCACGTTCGTCACCGCGCCCTCCAGCGACCCGGCCGCGACCATCCCGAGCGTGACCTGCGCCGACCCGAACCGGCGCACGTCGGCGAATCGCTCGACCAACTCCTCGCAGACCGCGGCGTACTCGTCGCGCCGGTCGAACCCCCACCAGATGGTCGGTACGACGGCGAACGTCTCGGGGTCGGTCTTCTCGCTGACCGAGACGGGTTCGCCGTCGCGGTACGCGCCGTCGCGTCCGGCGACGTACGTCTCGCCGAGCGCGGGGCAGTCGTTGACCGCGGCGACCGGTTCGCCGTCCCGGACCGCCGCGACGCTGGTCGTCCAGACCGGAATCGACCGGACGTAGTTGTTCGTCCCGTCGATGGGGTCTATCACCCACGCGTCGCCCTCGTCGGGGACCTCCTTGAGTTCGTCCTCCTCCTCGCCGACGATTGCGTCGTCGGGGTACTCCTCGCGGACGACTTCGATGACTCGGCGCTGAGTCTGGCGGTCGGCCTCGGTCACCACGTCGGTCTTGTCGGATTTGGTCTCGACTTCGATGCCCGCTCGAAAGCTCTCGGCGGCGACTTCGCTTCCCGCGCTCGCGGCGCGCTTCGCCACCGCGAGGAGGTCGTCGGCGTCGTCGGTCATGTTTCCGCGGTGGGGCGTCGCCGGAAAAGCCCTGTCGGTTCGGCGGTTTCGGCCGGTGCAGTGCGGTTGCGGTACGACGGGAGTCGGCGATACTCCGCTGTATTGTTGCGGTGCGGTTCCGTTGGTGTCGGGAAGAGTCACCTTCTCTGGATTCTCGTGTAGGTCCGTGACGCGGACCACTCAAGCCACCGCACCGATGCCCGCCGGTCCCCGGAATCCGACACCGTAGGAGGTTTATATAGCGGCCGTTTTAGAGACGAACGTCAGGCGCGAACCCCAGACGAAGACAGCGTGCGAGGGTAGCCAAGCCTGGCCAACGGCGGCGGACTCAAGATCCGCTCCCGTAGGGGTCCAAGGGTTCGAATCCCTTCCCTCGCACTACCGGTGTGGCGTCGCCACACCCAACAGTGCAAGCAAGACCGCTTCGGAGCGTCTTGCCCTCGCAAACTACACGGCCCACGCGGGCCCTCGCAACATTCCTCTGGTGCCAGTCTCGTAGCGACTGCTCTCGCTTGGTCGCAACCGTTTCCGGTTGGTCGCAACCGCTCTCGGTTCGTCGCAGTGTGAGTTCTCACGTCAAGAGCTAACTACATGCAAATCGTGGGAGCAGAGCGATGCAGTGGCACCGACGGCGCGACCTCGAAGGCGGCAAGGAATTGGGCGTCTGGTTGCTCGTGGCCGACGACGGGAGCGTCGAGCGAGAACTCTACGTCGAGTCCCACGAGTACCGCGGCGGGGACTTCGACGTGTACACGACGGCCGACGACGAGTGGACTCACGAGGGGGAGTTCGAGACCAGCGAGGAGGCCTTCGCTCGCGCGCAGGCCCTCCTCGAATCGAGTTCCCACGCGGTCGAGAGCGACGGACTCGCCTGAGAAACCTACTCGAAAAGCACCAGCGGGTCGGCCTCGCGCGCGGCGAAATACTCGTCCAACTCGCGCTTTCGGGCGGGAATCTCGTCGGGGTCGTGGGCGTCGGTCCCGGCGACGAACTCGACGCCGCGCTCGCGGAGCGCCGCCCGGAGGTCCGGCGCGGGGTGGAACTGCCCGTACTCCCGGCGGACGCGCCCGGCGTTGAGTTCCGGGACGGTCCGCGACGTAGCGAGGGCGTCGGCGAGCATCGCGTGGTGGTCCGGCGTGGTGTAGCCCCGGAGTTCCGGCGTGCGCTCGGGCAGGTCCACGTGGGCCGCGATGGCGAACAGTTCCGAGTCCACGAGGTCCGCGAGTCGCTCGTAGTAGTCGTCCACGACTCCCCGGCGCTCGCGCTCCGAGAGGTCCGTGAAAGGGGCGCTCCGCTGGACGTTGGTCCCCTCGACGCGGTGGACGCTCCCGACGGCGTAGTCGAAGTCGGCCTCGTCGAGGAAGTCGGCGATGTCGGCCTCGTCCCGCGGGTCGTAGTCCATCTCCACCGCGTCGAAGACCCGGAGGTCGTACCGGTCGCGCAACGACTCGATGGCCTCCCGGCGGAGCGGGTAGGTCCGGTCCAAGTTGATGCCGTACTCGCGTTTCTGCGTCTGGAATCGCCCGCGCTCGGAGACGTTGCAGTGGTCGGCGAACCCTATCGCACGGAGACCGGCCTCCTCGGCGGCCGCGAGCATCCGGGGCATCTGGGTACCGTCCGAGTAGTTCGAGTGGACGTGGTAGTCGTGGACGACGGACACGTTCGTCTTTCGACCCGAACCGGCGTATCTGTTGCGGTGCGAGTCGGGGTTTCGGGGCGTTTCGGAGTCCGACACCCGCCGTCTCCTCCGCGTCGAACGCCGGTACCGTCTCTCGAACTCCGGTACCGTCTCCCGACTCCGGTACCGTCTCCCGACTCCGGTATCGTCTCCCGATTCCGGTACCGTCTCTCGAACCCCGCACCTTACGCCGCTCCGGACCGACGTGCGACTATGGACGACCACACCCGCGACGCGTCGGTCGGTCCGCCCCGAGTCGGGACGCCGACCGGGTGGCTCCCCGCGAAGGGTCGCTGGGAACACGACACGCTCCGGCGGGCGACGGTCCACGGGATTCGACTGTTCAACGTCGGCGAGTTCCACGAATCGCACGACTGCTTCGAATACGAGTGGTACAACTACGGGAGCGGGACCACCGAGAGCAAGTTCCTCCACGGAATGGTGCAGGTCGCGGCGGGCGCGTACAAGCACTTCGACTTCGAGGACGACGGCGGAATGGCCTCGCTGTTCGAGACCGCGCTCCAGTACCTCCACGGCGTGCCTCGGGACTACTACGGCGTGGACGTGCTGGACGTGCGCGAGACGATGACTCGCGCGCTGGAGGAGCCGACCGTCTTGGAGGAGTGGCGAATCGAACTCGACGGCACGCTCCCGACCGCGGATAAATCAGACTTCGCGTACGCCGAATCGCTGGAGTGACTACTCGCCGACCGAGGAGGCCGCGGCCCCGTCCGACGCCACCGTCGCCCGCCTCGATATTCGCACTGGTAATCAACGGGAATCGACAACTTATATACACGCGGCGTCGTTGGTGGAGACAGAGCGCCCCGACTGCTCGCGCACTGGGAGGCTACCCACATGACAACGACCGACTCTCGCAACGACACGGCGGACGCCCGACCGTACAGCACCGAGCGCGACGCCTCGCTCGACGCGACTTTCGACGCACTCGGGAACCGGGACTGTCGGGTCCTCCTCTGGCATCTCGCGGACAGCGACGAGGCGGTCGTCGTGGACGACCTCGTGGACCTGCTGGCCGACGAGGCCACGTTGGCCGACGAAGTTCGACTGCGCGCTCGCCTCCACCACACCTACCTCCCGAAACTGGCCGACGCGGGCCTCGTGGAGTACGACGCCGACCGCGAACTCGTCACCCAACGCGAGGACAGCGAGTTCGAGGAGCTACGCCCGGTCGTCGCGGAGTTCGAGTCGGCCGACCACCCCGTCTCGTTGAACACGCTGTTCGACCTCCTCGCGGACGTGCGGCGGCGCGAGGCGGTCGTGACCCTGTTGGCTCACGGGGACCTGTCGCTCCCGGACCTCGCCGACGAAGTGGCCGTCGCCGAGGAGGGCGAACCCCTCACGCGAATCGACGCCGACGACGTGTTGCAGGTCTACCTCTCGCTGTACCACACCCACGTCCCGAAACTCGCTCGCGCCGGACTCGTGGACTACGACCAAGACGACGACTACGTGGCGCTGACCGACGCGGGCCGGGACCTCGAATCGCCGATTCGGTCGTTCTGTGACGGCGACGACTGACGACAGGTCGATAATCTGAAATTTACACGACGGCGGAGAGTCGAAACGCTCAAAAGCACGCGGTGCCGCTTTTTTGCCGATGCGAATCGAGCAGTTGGGCGAGGGGACGCCCGAAATCGCCGTCGTCGCCGCGATTCACGGCGACGAGCCGTGCGGCGTCCGAGCGATAGACCGTCTCCTCGCGTCGTCGCCAGCAGTCGAGCGCCCCGTCAAGTTCGTCGTCGCGAACGAGGAGGCGCTGGACCGCGAAGTCAGATACGTCGAAGAAGATTTGAATCGGGCGTTTCCGGGCGACCCGGACGCCGAGACCCACGAGCGTCGCCTCGCGGCCGCGCTCTCCCAAGAGGTCCGGGACTGCACGACGCTCTCGTTGCACTCCACCCAGTCGTACGCCGAACCGTTCGCGCTGGTCGATACCGTGGACGCCGTGGCGCGCTCGGTCTGTCCGTACCTGCCGGTCTCCGTGTTGGTCGAGACGGAGGCCGAGAGCGACGGGCGACTCATCGAGTACCCCCACGTCGTCGAGGCCGAGTGCGGCCTGCAGGGTTCCGACGAGGCCGCGGACAACGCCGAGGAGCTAATCTACGGCTTCCTCCAAGCGACCGGTGCGCTCCCCGACGACGAACCGGTCGCGGGCTACGACCGCGACGAGGTGGCGGTCTACCGCCTCGGCAATCCGGTGCCCAAGGACGGCGGCGACGAGTTCCGGGTGTTCGCGGACAACTTCGAGCGCGTCGCGGAGGGGGAGGTCTTCGCCGCCTCGAACCGCCGGGAACTGGTCGCCGACGAACCGTTCTATCCGGTGTTGATGTCCGCCTACGGTTACGAGAACGTCTTCGGCTACCGCGGCGAACGCGTCGGCGTCCTCGACGGCTGACTCGGCGATTCCGTCTCGGTTCCGACTTCCGAACGCGGTTTTCCGATGGACGAGCGACCAGCACGGCGCACGCTCGGTGATGCACTTCTCTCCCCGCGGGGGTACGAAGAACAGAATACCACGCCAATCCAAACACCCACGACTACCCAACTAGCGAAACCGCGGGAAAGAGGAGCGGTCTACTCCTCGGGTTCGGTCTCGTCGTCGCCGCCGCCGAGCAGGTCGAGTTCCGAGAGGTACTCCTCGGTCTCGTCGTTGGTCAGTTCCATGAACTGCTCGGACTCGGCGTCGATGGTCGCGATGCCGACGCCTTCGGGGCTGAGTTCGTCGTCGTTGACCGACCCGAGCGCGCGGAGCGCGAGTTCGATGCCGCCGTCCAAGTCCATCGCCTCGCTGTAGTTGTCCTCAAGATACTCCTGAATCTCGCCGCGGTCGGCACCGACCGCGAGGGCCTTCCACTCGTAGGGAGTGCCCGAGGGGTCGGTCTCGTAGAGGCGCGGCTCGCCGTCCTCGATGCCGCCGATGATGAGCGCGACGCCGAACGGACGCGCGCCGCCGACCTGCGTGTACTGCTGGATGTGGTCGGTGACTTCCTTGGTCAGCGTCTCGACGCCGATTGGCTCGCCGTAGCGCAGGCGGTTGACCTGCGTCTGCTGGCGCGCGAAGTCGATGAGCTGGCGCGCGTCGGCGACGTGGCCCGCCGAGGCGATGCCGATGTGGTCGTCGGCCTTGTGAATCTTCTCGACGCTGGTCCGCTCCATGAGTTCGGAGCGGATGCGCTTGTCCACCGCGAGTACGACGCCGCCTTCGGTGCGGATGCCGATACTCGCAGTGCCGCGTTTGACGGCCTCGCGGGCGTATTCGACCTGATAGAGCCGTCCGTCCGGGGAGAAGATGGTAATCCCACGGTCGTAGGCCTGCTGTTGGGCTTGTCCCTGCATAGTATCACTCGAAATCGAGTTCCGTCGCGCCCGCGAACGCGCCGTCGGTCCGCACGTCGAGGAGTCCGTCTCGCTCGACGGCCGACCGGTCTGCGTCCCCGAACACGACTTTTCTCTCGTCAGGAATTTGGCCGTCTGCTCCTAAATACTTTTCTTCACAGGCACGGACCGTACCGCTTATACCGCGGACGCGAAGGCCGACGGGGTCGTTTCGGATTTCGTCCACGCAGGCCAGCGCCGCGCGGGCCTGCTGGGCGTGGCCGTGGCGCGCGCGGACGATGGCCTCTCCGGTGCCCTCGCCGAACTCGAACTGGAGGACCTTCAGGTCGGCGTCGGCGCTCCCGGCGTCGCCAAGGAGATTCTGGGCGGCGAACCAGACGCTCCGCTGGAAGTCCCGTCGGTCGATGTCGGCGTCGGGCCACGCTTCGAGTTCGACGGCGAGGTAGCGCCACCGCGGTCGGAGATGCTTCGGGAGGTGTTTCATCCGTGAGTAGTTGTCGGCCACTAGACCCGAGTCGGCTTGAATGGTCGGTTTTCTGGCCGCGGCTACCGGTTCGTTCATCTCGTCCCACTATTCAATATTAACGGACAATTTTTTACGGAGGCGCGAAGTAACTCGCCCGGAGGGTGTGAAAAGATGACACGTAACGCAGACGCGACAGGGGAGACGGCCGGGCCAGACTGGAGACGGACCGCGAGCGACTTCGACCGACGCGACTTCCTCAAATCGGGGGCCGCGCTGGTCGGCGGGACGGCCATCGCTGGACGGGTCGGCGCACAGGACGGTGGCACGACGAACGTCGCCATCGTCTCCAGTCCGGCCGGGTTCGGCGACGGAGCGTTCAACGACCTCGCGCTGGAGGGTCTCCGGAGCGCGTCCGAGGAGTTCAACCTCAACATCCAGCAGGTCGAGGAGACCGACCAGTCGCAGTATCGCACGGTCCAGTCCCGGTTGGCCGAGAGTTCCAATCCGGACTACGACCTCATCGTGCTGGTCGGCTACAACCACACGCAGGCGCTCGAATCGAACGCTTCCCAGTACTCCGACCAGCGGTGGATGCTCATCAACGACTACGTGGACCAACCCAACGTCGCGGGGTACACGTGGGCCAACCACGAGATGTCGTTCCAAGCGGGCGTCCTCGCGGGCACGATGACGACTCGGGAACTCTCTCACGCGGGCAACTCGCTGAACCCCGACAACGCCGTCGTCGGGTTCGTCGGCGGCGTCGATGGCGCGCTCATCAACGCCTTCGAGCGCGCCTACAGGGCCGGAGCGCAGTGGGTCAACGAGGAGGTGGACGTTCGCGTCGGCTACATCGGCAACTACACCGACACCCAGACCGCGAACAACATCGCCAGTTCCCAGTACGACGCCGGTGCCGACATCGTCTATCACGCGGCCGCCGCGGCCGGGCAGGGCGTCTTTCAGGCCGCGCGCGACGCGAACCGGTTCGCCATCGGGGTCGATTCGGACCAGTCCCAGACGCTCCCGGACTATCAGGACGTTATCATGGGGTCGGCGGTCAAGTTCATCAACGAGGGGACCAGAGAGGTCGCGGTCGCCGTCGCGCAGGACAACTGGGAGAGCGTCAACGGCCAGAACGTCCTCGGACTGCAGGAGGACGCCGTTCAGGTGGTCCTCGGACAGGCCGTCGGCCCGAAGCTCCCCGACGTAGTGAGCCAGAACCTCGACGAATCCAAGCAGGCTATCGTGAACGGTGACGTGACGGTGCCGTGTAGCGCCTCGGGCTGTCAGAACTGACCGGCCTCCTCGTCGTTATTTATGATACAAAATCACGTACCACGACTATGAGCGACACAGGAGTACCCGCCGTCCGACTCGACGGTATCACCAAGCGATTCGGCGACGTGGTGGCCAACGACGCCGTGGACCTCTCGCTCGACGCCGGGTCGGTCCACGCGCTCGTCGGCGAGA
The DNA here is from genome assembly GCF_004765815.2 of Halorussus salinus. Taxonomy (NCBI): domain Archaea; kingdom Methanobacteriati; phylum Methanobacteriota; class Halobacteria; order Halobacteriales; family Haladaptataceae; genus Halorussus; species Halorussus salinus. The sequence goes on from NZ_ML974128.1 coordinate 373,149, forward strand.
ACGGCGCGGGCAAGACCACCCTGATGAGCGTCCTCTACGGCCTCTACGACCCCGACGCGGGCGACATCTTCGTGGACGGCCAGCGCCGCGAGTTCGACTCTCCTCGGGACGCCATCGACGCCGGGGTCGGGATGATTCACCAGCACTTCCAGTTGGTGGACAACATGACCGTCGTCCAGAACGTCGTGTTGGGCCACGAGCCGACCGAGAACGGACTCGTGGACGAGGAGAGCGCCCGGTCCGACATCGAGGACATCTGCGAGACCTACGGGTTCGACGTGGACCGGTACCTCGACACGCCGGTCGAGCAGTTAGGGGTCGGCGTGCAACAGCGCGTCGAAATCGTCAAGAGCCTCTATCGAGGCGCGGACGTGCTGGTCCTCGATGAACCGACCGCGGTGTTGACGCCCCAAGAGGTCGAAGGACTCTTCGAGGTGATGGCGGAACTCACCGACCGCGGGCGGTCGCTCATCTTCATCACGCACAAGCTGGACGAGGCCCTCGAAGCGGCCGACGACATCACCGTCCTGCGCGACGGGAAGGCGGTCGGCACCGTCGCGGCCGCCGAGACCTCCCGCGAGGAGTTGGCCCGGATGATGGTCGGCCGGGACGTGCTGTTCGACTACCCCGAGCGCGAGACCGTGCCCGGCGACGTGACCCTCTCCGTCGAGGAGTTGCGGGTCCGGGACGACCGGGACCTCGAACAGGTCGGCGGCGTGGACCTGACCGTCCGCGAGGGTGAAATCCTCGGCATCGCGGGCGTCGAGGGGAACGGCCAGACCGAACTCGTGGAGGCGCTGACCGGCCTGCGCGAGGTCGAGGAGGGCACCGTCACCTTCGCGGGCGGGGATATCACCGAGACCAGTCGCCGCCAGCGCATCGAGTCGGGCATCACCTACGTCCCGGAGGACCGCCAAGACGAGGGGCTGGTGCAGGACTACGACCTCGTGCGCAACGCCCTGCTGGGCAACCAGACCGTCGAACCCTACGTCCGTCGGGGATTCATCGACTGGGGGTCGGTCCGGGACCACGCCGAGACCATCGTCCGGGAGTACGACGTGCAACCGCCGAACGCCGACGCGGAGGCGGCGTCGCTGTCGGGAGGGAACCAGCAGAAGTTCGTCGTCGGCCGGGAAATCGAACACGACCCGGACCTGCTGGTCGCCTCCCACCCGACCCGCGGCGTGGACGTGGGGAGCATCGAGTTCGTCCACGAGCGCCTGCTGGAGATGCGCGACGCGGGCACCGCGGTCCTGTTCGTCTCGTCGAAACTCGACGAGATTCGGAAGCTCTCGGACCGCATCGCGGTCATGTACGAAGGGGAGTTCGTGGACGTGGTGGACCCCGACGACGTGACCGAGGAGCAACTCGGCCTGTTGATGGCTGGCCGTTCCGTCGAGGACGAGAGTAACAGCTCCTCGGCCGACGAGGACCCGGAATCCCCGACCGAGGAGGTGTCGAACCGTGAGTAGCGACACCGGTGGCGCGCGCGCCGCGCTCGACCGCGCGGCCGACCGGATGCTCCGCGCGTCGGTGGTCGAGCGGTTCGCTATCGCGGTGGCCGCGACCCTGCTGGCGCTGTTTCTCGGGTCGGTCGTCGTCGCCGCCGCCGGGTACGACGCCGTGGAGTTCGTCTCGTCGCTGGCCTACGGCGCGTTCGGAAGCTCCTCGAACGTCGCGTTCACCCTGCGCCAGTCCACGATGCTCGTCCTCGCGGGCGTGGCGGTCGCCGTCGCGTTCCGGGCGGGCGTGTTCAACATCGGCGTGCAGGGCCAGTTCGTCGTCGGCGGGTTCGCCACCGCGGTCACGGTGCTGTTCCTCGCGCCGATGCTCCCGGAGGGCGCGGTCGGGGGCGTCCTGCTCGTCGGACTGGGCACGCTCGCGGCGATTCTGTCCGGCGGGGCGTACGCGGCGCTCCCCGGCCTGATGAAGGCCTACGCCGACGCCAACGAGGTCATCACGACCATCATGCTCAACTTCATCGCGTCGGGCGTGGTCTTCTTCCTCGTGGACCGCTATCTCAGGCCAGCGGGCGCGTCCGCGCCCAACACCGAGACGTTCCCGGAGTACGTCTCGCTCCCCTCGGTCGTGTTCGACAGCCCCTCGTTCTCGGTCGTCGGTCTCGGCGTGGCGCTGGCGACGGTCCTCGTCGTCTACGTCGTGATGGCCCGCACCGGGTTCGGCTACGACCTCGTGACCAGCGGCCATCAGGAACCCGCGGCGGCCTACTCCGGCGTGGACCCGAAGCGCAACGTCGTCGCCACGATGACGTTCTCCGGGATGGTGGCCGGACTCGCGGGCGCGATGTTCACCGTCATGATTCTGGGCTACTACAGCGACCCCTCGACGTTCCCGCGGTTCGGCTTCGACGCCATCGCGGTGAGCCTCCTCGCGGCGAACAACCCGCTCGGCGTCGTCCCCGCGGGCATCCTGTTCGGCGGCCTCGACGCCGGGGGCCAGTACATCGGCTTCACGCTCGACGTGCCGCCGGAACTGGTGGACGGCGTGGTCGGTCTCGTCGTCCTGTTCGTGGCCACCCCGGAGCTGTTTCGGATGGCCGCGCGCCGGACCGGACTCGGGGGCGATAGCCGATGAGTTCCGTCGCACTGACCGCGAGCGACGACCGGGCGCTCGTCACGGGAGGTGAGGGAGCGTGAGCGTCGCGGACTACGCCGCGCGCAACCGGCTCAGAATCGGGGCCGGTGCGGTCGCGCTCGTCGCGCTGGCGCTCCTCGCCGCGCTGTTCGACCTGCCGGTCGCCGACCTGCTGACGGTCGGGACCGCCGAGCGCGCGCTCCGGGCCGCGACGCCAATCGCGCTGGCGGCCATCGGCGGTCTCTACGCCGAGAAGAGCGGCGTCTTCAACATCGGACTGGAGGGGTTCATGATATTCGGCGCGCTCACGGCCGCGGCCGGAGCGTGGATTTCGGCCGGGAGCGAGTCGGTCGGACAGGCCGACCTCTGGCTCGGTATCGTCGTCGCGGTCGCGGTCTGTACGCTCCTGACGTTGCTCTTCGCCGTGTTGACCATCCGGTACGAGGCCGACCAAATCGTCGCCGGACTCGCGGTCTGGTTCGTCGGGTTGGGGTTCGGTCCGTTCACCGCGACGGTCCTCTGGGGCGGCGTCTCCAGTCCGACGCTTCCGAACATCGACAACGTGACCGTGCCGGTGCTGGCGGAGATACCGGTCGTCGGCCCCATTTTGTTCGACGCCTCGCCGCTGGTGCTTTTCACGGTTCTCCTCGCCGTCGCGGCGTGGGTCGTCCTCTACCGCACCAAATGGGGCTACTGGGTGCAGGCCGCGGGCGAGAATCCGGAAGCACTCGACACCGCGGGCGTGGACGTGAACCGCGTGCGCTACGCCGCGGTCGTCTTCTCGGGCGCGCTGGCAGGGTTGGGCGGCGCGGTCCTCGCCATCGGCATCGGGAGCGGGTTCACCGGGACCGGCGTGACGATGGTGGACGGCCGGGGCTGGATAGCCATCGTGGCGTACCTCTTCGGCAACTACAACCCGCTGGGCGCGTTCGGCGCGTCGCTACTGTTCGGCGCGACCGACATGCTACAGGTCCAGTTCCAGACGGTCGGCATCTCGCTTCCGGGGAGTATCGTTGGCCTGTTCCCCTACGTCGCGGTGCTGGTCGTGCTGAATCTGGTCGGGTACACGCGTGTTCCGTCGGCGGTCGGGGAACCGTACGACACCGAGGAGTGAGTCGGCCGTTCTCTTTCGGCCGCTCCGTCGCCGTTCGTTTTTCCGCTCTAGAGCAAACTCCACCACCTTCTAAACTATATACATATTTGTTAAAGGACTGCCTTCCTTACTGAAAGATACGAGATTCGTAGTGTGGTCGGGGCGCGGCCCGGCCCGGCGCGCGCCCCCCGAACGGGGTTTAAACCCCGCCCCCCCCGCCGCCACCACCC